>DQTL01000203.1 GCA_015662775.1 Lutibacter sp. | reverse complement strand
TGAATTGAGATGCTTAGACGTCCACTTGTTATGGTTTCTTGTGCAAAATTTAAGCTTACTACAAATACTAAAAAAAAGGTAAATAATGATTTTTTGGGTGTCATAATTCTTGGATTTTGGTAAATAAAAAACGGGATGATACCATTCGTATAATTCCAAATCAAAAGTACGTAATAATTCTCGTAAAAAGAAATATAATTGTGTAACTAGAGTTACCTAAATACAGCTAAAAGTAAAGTCCGAAGCTGCACTCTTACTAGCAAGCTGGGTTTAAGTACTACTTGAAACGTAACTATTCACCCATAAGAATTTTTAAGAATGTATTTCACGCAAAGCCCGCAAAGAAATTAGGATAATTTTTAACACGCTAAGCAAAGTTTTAAAGACTTTGCGTGAAAAGACAGAAAGAGAGTGAGTAATTACCTTGAAACCAATAAAAAAATATGATATTTAAAGTTATTCCCGAACTCCTTCCAACAAAATCTCCAAAATTGAGATAGCTGATTTTGCAATTTGTGTACCTGGTCCAAAAACTCCTACCACACCGGCATCAAATAAAAATTGATAATCTTGTGCTGGGATAACACCACCAGCAATAACTAGGATATCATCACGACCATACTTTTTAAGTTCGTCGATAACTTGTGGCACTAAGGTTTTATGACCTGCAGCAAGAGATGAAACACCTAAGATATGAACATCATTTTCTACTGCTTGTTTTGCAGTTTCTTTGGGTGCTTGAAAAAGTGCGCCAATATCTACATCAAAACCTAAATCAGCAAAACTTGTGGCAACTACTTTTGCTCCTCTATCATGACCATCTTGTCCCATTTTAGCAATGAGAATACGTGGTCTGCGCCCATCTAATTCAGCAAATTCATCGGCTAATGCCTGAGCTTTACTAAATAACGAATCGTCTTTTATGGCTTTTTTATACACGCCTGTTATGGTTTTATGTGTTGCTTTATGTCGTCCAAACACCAACTCTAATGCATCGGATATTTCACCCAATGTGGCACGATGTTTAGCTGCTTCAATAGCCAAAGCTAATAAATTTTCATCACCTGATTCGGCTGCTTTGCTTAATTTCTTTAAAGAATCTAAGACTTTTTTAGTATCACGATTCTGTTTTAATTCCTCTAAACGAGCTAGTTGCAATTCGCGAACGACATCATTATCTACTTCTAAAATACTTAAAGGATCTTCTTTGTCTAATTGATATTTATTGACACCTACAATCACATCTTGACTACTATCAATACGTGCTTGTTTTTCAGCTGCAGCTGCTTCTATTCGCATTTTAGGAATTCCTTTTTCAATAGCTTTAGTCATACCTCCTAATTCTTCTACTTCTTGAATTAAATCCCATGCTTTATGGGCAATATCTTCTGTAAGTTTTTCGACATATTCCGAACCTGCCCAAGGATCTACCGTTTTTGTAATTTGGGTTTCCTCTTGTAAATATATTTGAGTATTTCTTGCAATACGTGCTGAAAAATCTGTTGGTAAAGCAATGGCCTCATCTAAAGCATTTGTGTGTAAAGATTGAGTACCACCAAAGACAGCAGCCAATGCTTCTGTAGTTGTTCGTGCCACATTATTAAACGGATCTTGTTCAGTTAAACTCCAACCACTAGTTTGACAATGTGTCCGTAAAGACAAAGATTTATTATTCTTAGGATTAAATTGTTTGACTAACTTTGCCCACAACATTCTACCTGCACGAAGTTTAGCAATTTCTTGAAAATGATTCATTCCAATTCCCCAAAAAAAGGATAATCTTGGAGCGAATGTATCAATATTCATCCCTGCTTTAATACCTGTACGAATATAATCTAAACCATCTGCTAAAGTATAAGCCAACTCTATTTCTGGGGTTGCACCTGCTTCTTGCATGTGGTAACCCGATATAGAAATACTATTAAATTTAGGCATATTCTTACTCGCATAGGCAAAAATATCTGCAATAATACGCATGGAAGGCGTGGGCGGATAAATATACGTATTCCGAACCATAAACTCCTTTAAAATATCATTTTGTATGGTTCCTGAAAGTTTATCAATAGACACACCTTGCTCTTGAGCCGCTACAATATAAAATGCCATAATCGGCAAAACAGCTCCGTTCATAGTCATGGAAACCGACATTTTATCTAAAGGAATTTGGTCAAAAAGCAATTTCATATCTTCTACAGAATCTATAGCTACACCTGCTTTCCCTACATCGCCTTGTACTCTTTCATGGTCAGAATCATAACCTCTATGTGTAGCCAAATCAAATGCTACGGACAAACCTTTTTGACCTGCGGCTAAATTTCTTCTATAAAAAGCATTACTTTCTTCGGCTGTTGAAAATCCTGCGTATTGACGGATTGTCCAAGGTCGGCGTACATACATAGTGCTATACGGACCTCTTAGAAAAGGTGGTTTCCCAGCTGAGAAATCTTCGTGATTATATGCAGCTTGTTTTCCTTTTTGAGTTTGAACTTCTATATTTTGAATATCTTTTCGATCCATATTATTATAATAAGACACAAAGTTACAACTATAAACTGTAATCATTTAAAAAACAAACTTTACTTACATATAAATAGAAATACCTTGCTTATTATAAATATATGCAAGCATTACTACCTATTTAGTTTTAAAACTATAAGTGTTTTTAGTTATTTGCCATCTAATTAATAAGTGAAAAAGATTAATACTAATTAAAAACAAAAACTTATGTGTGGAATACTAGCAATTATCGGTAAAGATTATCCAATAAAAAAAGCAACAAAATTATCTCATAGAATGTCTCATAGAGGCCCTAATGAACGAGCTATTCATCAAACAGAAAATGGGTATATTTTAGCTCATGAACGTCTATCTATTATTGATTTACATTCAGGAAAACAGCCCATTCGAGGAACTGACAAGGCATATATGATACACAATGGGGAAATCTATAACCATCAAGAATTAAGAGATACTGTTTTAAAAGAGCATACTTTTCGTACTAAATCTGATTCTGAAGTGATTGTTCATTTATATGAGAAATTTGGCTACGATTTCTTAAAATATCTCGATGGTGTTTTTGCATTTGTTATTGTAGATGGTGAAGATTTTATTGTAGGTCGTGATCCTATAGGTGTAAAACCGCTATATTATGGTCAGGATGTTGAAGGCAGATGGTTTTTCGCTTCAGAAATGAAAGTAATTGCCGACCAATGTGTTACAATGGAAGCATTTCCTCCTGGACATATATTCACTTCAAAATACGGACTCAAACGTTACGATCATCCCGCATGGTTCGATGAGAAAACAGCTACAAAAAAATTAGATTTAAAGAAAATTAGAGAATCGCTAATTGAAGCGACAAAAAAACGATTAATGACTGATGTCCCTTTAGGAGTTTTACTTTCAGGAGGACTTGATTCTTCTTTAACTTCGGCAATAGCTACACGTGAACTTAAAAAACAAGGAAAAGAATTGCATTCATTTTCAATAGGTCTAGACGCTAATTCTCCTGATTTAATTGCTGCAAAAAAAGTAGCAGATTATTTAGGAACTAAACATCACGAAATTTACTTTAGTATAGAAGAAGGAATCAGCATTATAAAAAAACTAATTTGGCATTTAGAAACCTATGATGTCACTTCCATTAGAGCCAGTACGCCTATGTATTTTTTGAGTAAAAGAATCACAGAACTCGGAATAAAAGTAGTCTTATCTGGTGAAGGAGCTGATGAAATATTTGGTGGTTATCTTTATTTTGGAAATGCACCTGATACAATTGCTTTTCAAAAAGAAACTATTAGGCGTGTAAAACTTCTCTCCACCTCTGATTGTCTTAGAGCTGACAAATCAACCATGGCCCATGGATTAGAAGCAAGAGTTCCTTTTTTAGATCGAGATTTTTTAGAAGTAGCCATGACAATAGAAACACATGAAAAACTACCTAGCACCTATAATGGTATTGAAAAATATATTTTGAGAAAGGCATTTGATACTACTGATGATCCGTATTTGCCAGATGAAGTACTCTGGCGTCAAAAAGAACAGTTCTCAGATGGTGTTGGCTATAGTTGGGTTGACAAATTAATGGATTATTGTTCTCAACAAGTGAGTGATGTAGAAATGGAATTAGCTTTAATAAAATACCCACACAACACACCAACTAGCAAAGAAGCCTACTATTATAGAGAAATATTTCATAAACATTTTCCACAAGAAACCGCTGCAAAAACCGTTTTAAAATGGATTCCTAAATGGCAGAAAAATGAAGATCCATCAGGCAGAGCAAATTTAAGTCACGTAAGTGGTGATATGGCTGTAAAAGTAAAAAAGGCAGTCTAAAATATAGGACAATACAAAAGATTCCCTATTTTTGGTGTTTTATAAGAATTATCCTTTGAAAGACAGTCGTTCTATTTTTTTTATTATCCTTATTGGTGGTGTTTTATACATTCCATTTCTAGGTCATGTTCATCTTTTTGATTGGGACGAAATCAATTTTGCGGAATCAGCTCGAGAAATGCTAGTGTCTGGAAACTACTTGGATGTTCAAATTAATTTTGAAAAATTCTGGGAAAAACCACCTTTGTTTATTTGGTTACAAGCATTGAGCATGAAACTTTTTGGCATCAATGAATTTGCCGCAAGATTTCCAAATGCTATCGTAGGAATTTTGAGTTTAATCAGTCTTTTTCTTATTGGTAAAAACATAAAAGACACAAAATTTGGATTGATTTGGACGGCTATTTACGCCAGTTCTATTTTACCTTTCTTATATTTTAAATCGGGTATTATTGATCCACTTTTCAATCTTTTTATCTTTTTAGGAATTTATTTTTTCTATCAATTTAGTAAAGATCAAAAGAGTTCGTTGCTAAAGATATTTCTATCAGCTAGTTTTATAGGATTAGGGATTTTAACCAAAGGACCTGTAGCTTTATTACTTTTCGGATTGACTGCCTTTGTATACATGCTTATTAAGAAACAGTATAAAAAATACATCAGTTTTAAACTATTACTTCCCTATATATTAATTGTAAGTTTGGTAGGAGGATTCTGGTTTATCTTGCAATATTTCAATGGAAATAAACAGGTTTTAGTTGATTTTATCGAATATCAAATACGTCTGTTTTCAACAAAAGACGCAGGACATGGTGGCTTTTTGTTATATCATTTTGTTATAATTTTAATTGGTGTTTTCCCTGCTTCTATTTTTGCTTTAAAGGGTTTTAAATCTTTAAAAGAAGAAATAAAGTTACATGATTTTCATCTTTGGATGCGTATTTTATTTTGGGTTGTATTAATACTATTCACTATTGTTAGCACCAAAATTGCACATTATTCTTCTTTAGCCTATTTCCCAGTTAGCTTTCTAGCCAGTTATTATATTTATTATTGGTTAGAGAATAAAAAAACTATTCCAAATTGGTTGAATGCTTTAATAGTATTGATTGCTTCAATTTGGGCACTAGTGGTTATTGCTATACCTATTGTGGGCAAAAATGCTCGAAAAATTATCGAGAGTCAGTTAATCCATGATTCTTTCACCAATGCCAACTTAGAAGCTGATGTACATTGGTCTGGATATGAATCACTTATTGGTGTGTTTTTTCTTGTTAGTAGTATTGGATTTATTTATTTTATACCTGATAAAAAAAAGAAAATTATTGGAATTTTGGTTTCAAGTATCCTTTTCACGTATTCAACGCTTATAATTATCGCTCCAAAAATTGAGGGGTATTCACAAGGAGCACTTATTGAATTTTACCAAAAACATGCTAAGGAAAATGCCTACTTCTCTACCTATGGTTTAAAGAATTACGCACAGTATTTTTATGCTGATATTCCTATACGAAAAAGTAATTCAAATGCAAGTCTTGAGTGGTACAGAACTGGAAAAACAAATAAAACAGTTTATATCGTCACAAGAAACAACAAAGCAATTGATTTTATTAAGAAATACCCTAATTTTGCAAAACTCTATGAAAAGAATGGTTTTGTGTTTTTTCAAAAAATAGATTTACATGATAAAAAATAAAAAGATAGTCATTGTTTTACCTGCTTATAATGCAGAAAAAACCCTAAAAATGACTTATGATGAAATTCCTTTTGACATCGTAGATGAAGTCATTTTAGTAGATGATGTCAGCAAAGATGAAACCGTAAACAAAGCCAAAGATTTAGGAATTAAACACGTGATTAAACACCAAGAAAACAAAGGTTATGGAGGCAATCAAAAAACCTGCTACAACAAAGCACTTGAATTAAATGCTGACATTGTTATCATGTTACATCCTGATTATCAATACACTCCACAATTAATTCATTCTATGTCTTACTTGATAGCTAATGATGTTTATCCTGTAGTTGTGGGATCTAGAATTCTAGGAAAAGGAGCTTCTAAAGGCGGTATGCCAATTTATAAATACATTGCCAATAGAATCTTAACCTTGACTCAAAATATTCTGATGAATCAAAAATTATCAGAATACCATACAGGTTACAGAGCTTTTTCTAAAGAAGTATTGGAATCAATTCGGTACAATGAAAACTCAGATAATTTTGTTTTTGATAATGAAATGATTGCACAAATATTTGCAGCAGATTTTGAAATTGCAGAAATCACCTGTCCAACCAAATATTTCGACGATGCTTCGTCTATAGATTTAAAAAGTTCATCTATTTATGGTTTAGGTGTGTTACGAGTTTCAATTCGATACTTTTTACGTAAAATAGGCTTGTTAAAATATCCTCTCTTAGATCCGAGGAATGAGTAATACTACCGTATCAATTTCTATATTTCAATAAAAAAGCATATACTTTACACATTACAAATTGTTAATAACTTAGCTAGGTTTGTCATGGTTTTTAACCTGTAAAACCAAGCCTTTGTTTATATTTGTTACTTATGATTTTTGACTAAAAATTTAACTAAAATTTTATGAGTGATAAGATAAAAAAGAATGAATATTCAGCGTCTAGTATTCAGGCACTTGAAGGAATGGAGCATGTGAGAAAACGCCCGTCTATGTATATTGGTGATGTTGGTGTAAGAGGTTTACATCATTTAGTGTATGAAGTCGTTGATAATTCAATAGATGAAGCGATGGCAGGCCACTGTGACACCATTAATATTTGGATTAATGAAGACAATTCTGTCACCGTTGAAGACAATGGACGTGGAATCCCTATTGATATGCACGAAAAAGAAGGCGTTTCAGCTTTAGAAGTTGTTATGACTAAAATTGGTGCTGGTGGAAAATTCGATAAAGATTCTTATAAAGTTTCTGGTGGTTTACACGGCGTAGGAGTTTCTGTTGTAAATGCACTATCAATTCACCTAACCGCAGTTGTTCACCGAGAAGGTAAAATGTGGCAACAAGAATACTCACAAGGAAAAGCTCTTTACCCTGTTAAATCAGTTGGAACTTCTGACAGGAATGGAACTACAGTTACCTTTAAACCCGATAGTGAAATTTTCAACATTACAACTGAGTATATTTATGAAACGCTAGCTACCCGAATGCGTGAGCTTTCATTTTTAAATAAAAAATTAACCCTATCAATTACAGATAAACGCGAAAAGGATGATGAAGGTAATTTTATTACAGAATCATTTTATAGTGAGATAGGTTTAGCAGAATTTGTGAGTTATTTAGATGGTACTCGCGAACAATTAATCGCGAATGTTATTTCCATGGAAGGCGAAAAAAATGGTATTCCTGTTGAGGTTGCTATGACTTATAACACTTCCTATTCTGAAAACTTACATTCTTATGTAAATAATATCAACACTCATGAAGGTGGAACACATCTTTCTGGTTTTAGAAGAGGTTTAACGCATACGCTAAAAAAATATGCTGAGTCTTCGGGTCAACTTGACAAATTAAAATTTGATATTGCAGGTGATGATTTCCGTGAAGGATTAACCGCAATTATTTCTGTCAAAGTAGCTGAACCTCAATTTGAAGGACAAACAAAAACTAAATTAGGAAATAGAGATGTCTCAGCAGCTGTTAGTCAGTCTGTATCTGAAATGCTTTCTAATTTTTTAGAAGAAAATCCTAATGAAGCTAAGATTATTGTTCAAAAAGTAATTTTAGCTGCTCAAGCACGTCATGCAGCACGTAAGGCACGTGAAATGGTGCAACGTAAAACTGTCATGTCTTTAGGTGGTTTACCTGGGAAATTAAGTGATTGTTCAGAAACAGATCCAGTAAAATCTGAGATATTTTTAGTTGAGGGAGATTCGGCAGGTGGAACAGCCAAACAAGGTCGTGATCGATTTTTTCAAGCAATTTTACCTTTACGTGGTAAGATTTTAAATGTTGAAAAAGCCATGCAACACAAGGTTTTTGAAAATGAAGAGATAAAAAACATCTTTACAGCCTTAGGTGTAACCATAGGAACTGAAGAAGACCCAAGAGCTTTAAATTTAACAAAACTACGATATCATAAAGTAGTTATTATGACAGATGCCGATGTCGATGGTAGCCACATTGCCACTTTAATTCTTACTTTCTTCTTTAGATATATGAAAGAATTGATTGAACAGGGCTATGTTTATATTGCTACTCCACCACTCTATTTGGTGAAAAAAGGTAAAAAACGTGAATATGCTTGGGATGAGGAACAACGTGAAAGAATAAATATGCAAATGGGTGGTAACACAAGTATTCAACGCTATAAAGGTTTAGGGGAAATGAATGCAGAACAATTATGGGACACTACCATGAATCCTGAATTTAGAACTTTACGTCAGGTTACTATTACTAATGGTGCTGAAGCAGATCGTGTTTTCTCCATGTTAATGGGCGAAGAAGTACCACCTCGTAGAGCATTCATCGAAAAGAATGCCAAGTATGCAAATGTTGATGCGTAGTTGATTATTGTTTTTTTGTTTATCTATTTATGAGTTGAGTTGTTAAACTTTGTTTGATTAAAATATTGTTTTGAAAGGATCATAATTTCTAAAAATAGAATTCTTGAGTAAACTTTGGTATAAATTAGTACGTCTTTATGTAAAATTAGGATTGCGTTCTTATTTTCAAAAAACTCAAGTATTTGGTTTAGAAAATATCCCTAAAAATCATGCTATTCTCTTTGTTGGAAATCATAGAAATGGATTAATTGATCCGATTATGATCGCAACAACCAATCCGAACATTCATCTTTTTTTAACACGTGCTAGTGCTTTTAAGAATAAGATTGCTGATGTATTACTGAGAAGCATCAACATGATTCCTATTTATAGAATTAGAGATGGCATAGATCGAATTGAAAAAAACCATGCTATTTTTGAAGCCTGTCATCACGAATTTGAAAAAAATGGAACAGTACTTATATTTCCAGAAGGAAACCATGGGTTACCTAGAAGAGTACGTCAATTAACAAAAGGTTTTGCACGTATTGCCTTTGGGTATTTTGACAACTATCCTAATGCTAAATTATATATAGTTCCTGTGGGAATAAACTATACCAATATGCAAAAAAAAGGGAGTGCTGTTGCTGTATACTATGGTAAACCCATTTCTGTAAGAGATTATTACAAGCCTAATGATGATAAAAAAGCAATTGATTCCATCAAAGAAAAAGTGAGTGACTCCTTAAAGGAATTAACCACACAAATTGATGATTTAGAAAATCATGACAAAATCGAACGTGTACTAGTTGAAAACGGAATTGATTTTCTAAACCCCATTGATGCAAATAAAAAAATTGATGAAATTGATAATTGGGATATTCCAATTTCTGCTCCAACACATAAGGATAGTTTCTATCAAAATAGCATTCGTTTTTTATTTAATCTAAACTCCTTATTACCTATTCTTCTTTGGCGTAGTTTAAAAGACAAACCAAAAGATATTGTACTAATTCCTACTTTTTTATTTGGTTTAAGCTTGGGATTGTTACCTCTTTATTATCTTTTAATAAGTGCTGCTATTAGCTGTTTTATAAACTCGTATTGGGGTTTTGTGTATTTTATCGGCAGTGTTCTATTAGTTTTACTCTATAAAAACAGTATTTATACAGATAGTTTGACTACGAACATTCCTAATTGATTAAACAAATTTACATAAGTTATTTTTCACCTATCTAAAACTTCTAAAATCTTAAATAAGTTTTACACTATTCATTATCTAAAGCTTTTTTGTAATCCTTAAACTTTTCTTGCTCAACCACAGACATTTTAGGAAAGCTTATTTTTAGTTTTCTTAATTCATCTAATAATATTCTTGCTACAATAAGGCGAGCTGTAGGTTTATCATCTGCTGGAACAATATACCATGGAGCATGCGAAGTTGCTGTCTCATTGATTGCATCTTCATAAGCTACTTGGTATTCTTCCCAATAGGCTCTTTCCTTTAAATCTGCCGCATTAAATTTCCATTTTTTATCATCACGATTAATACGTCTTAAAAATCTGTTTTTCTGTTCATCTTTAGATAAGTGTAAGAATATTTTAAACATTTTCATGCCATTTTCAACCTGTGTTTTTTCAAAATCACGAATCTGACGAAAACGTTTTTTCCAAAATTTTGCATCTACGTCTTCTAAAGTATCTATGCCATAGATTTTTTGATTGAGAACCAATTGTGGATGAATCCGTGCAATCAATACATCTTCATAATGAGTGCGATTATGAATACCAAACTTACCACGCTCAGGTAAAGTAAGGTAATGACGCCAGAAGAAATCATGTGCATGTTCTAGCGGAGTGGGTTTCTTAAAATCATAAACTTCTATACCACTTGGGTTGATGTCTTTAAAAACTTCTCGTATTAAACTGTCTTTTCCGGCCGTATCCATTCCTTGGATTCCAATATAGATTGCTGGTGTCCCAGCTGCATAAATTTTATTTTGTAAAGCTGCTATTTTAAGTCCTACCTTACGCAACTCATCTTCAATTTCTTTCTTATCAGCTTGTAAGTCAACTAATGTTGGGGTTTGGTTTATATCAAATTTTCCTTTGCTTTTAATTTGATAATCTTTGTTTGAAATTTTTTTCATTTCAATGTTTATTTATGATTTATAAAAACTCTTGTTTTACATCTAGTCATCGAATTTGACACCAAATATAATAATGTATATGCTAATTGCGTATTATTTTGTTGCGTTTTTTAAAGTTTTGAGAAGAAATTAATTTTTTCTACAAACTTTGTTACTTTTTCAATTGCATAGACTACTCTTGAATAGCTCAAAAGCCTAGACTTCCTTATTTTTTGCAATAAAATAGGGGTAATAGAATAAAGAGATTATTATTTATAATACTACCTTAAATCTATACTGACAAAGAAACCACATAACCTTCATTATTTCTCACATTAAAAACAGTACCATTTTCAAAAAGAAGGTATTGTCCTTTTACACCTGTTAGTTTTCCTTTAAAATGAGGTGTTTTTTCAAGGTTTAAACTTTTAATTTTTGTAGGATATTGCTTTATTGGAAATTCTAAATGGGTTTCTTTATTGTTTTCAAGAAAATAAGCTTGCGTTTCTTTAGGCAAGTGTTTTTGTAGTTTGTCTCGCCACTTACTTAAATCAGTATCTTCACCTGTATTGGTTAGCATTTTTC
>DQTL01000271.1 GCA_015662775.1 Lutibacter sp. | reverse complement strand
GCTTCAAACTTTCCATGTCCTTCAATGTTTAGTATTTCAGAACGTCTAAATAATTTTTGATAAGGTATGTATTTATACTTTCCTTCTTGAATAAACGTTGCTGCACTTCCTTGACCTGCGACTACCACATTTCTCGGATTCCAAGTAAATTTATAATGCCAAAGGTTATCATCACTTTCAGGTGCAACTAAACCACCCGTAAAAGATTCAAATAAAAGCAATTTACCACCATTATCTCTAATACGGTCAATGACTTGCATGGCACTCATGTGATCAATGCCAGGGTCTAAACCAATCTCGTTCATAAAGACTAAACCTTTTTCTTTAACCGCAGCATCTAGTTCCATCAATTCATTGGAGACATAAGAAGCCGTTACCATACTTTTACTATAGGTAACACAATCTTTAGCAACCTCTAAATGAAAACGTGCGGGTAGCATAGATATAACAATATCTGCATTTTTCACAGCTTCTTTCCTTCCCTTTTCATTAAAAACATCAAGACAAATGGCCTTAGCATTAGCATGATTTCCTGCCATTTTTTCAGCAGATTCAATTACTTTATCAGCAATAATTATTTGTAAATTTTCTGTTGTTGATTTGTCTAGTAAATGTTTGATTAGACAAGAGGCAGAACGACCAGCTCCGATAATTAATATACTTCTTTTTTTAGACATTGTCTTTTGAGATTTAAAGGCACGAAGTTACTAAATGTGTTAGATATGAACTACAAATATTCAAAAAAAAAAGCTTTAGTTTTATTAAAAACTAAAGCTTTTTTTGTCTTTTCTTATAATAGATTGAGTACTAAAACTCAAGCATGTTTTTTTCTTTTCTAATTGGTCCTGGTTTATTAGGATCAATCACTGTTCCTTTAATTCGTAAAACATTTCTTTCTGGAACTGTATTAGTAAAAATAGAGACAGATTTACTAAACTTTCCAACTTTTTTTGTATTGTATTTTACTTTAATTATATCAGATTCACCTGGCATAATTTGTGTTTTTGGATAAGTAGGTATCGTACAACCACATGATGATTTTACTTTTGTGATTTTTAAAGGTGATTTTCCGACATTGGTGAATTTAAACTCACGAGTACCATCAGAACCTTTGTCAATACGTCCGTAATTTACAGTTTGGCTTTCAAACTTAATAATAGGCCCGTTGGGGTCAAATTCTTTTTCAACTTTAGCCTTGGACGTAGCCCCTTTTTTCTTGTTTTGTTGTGCTTGTACAGAAACTACAAAAAGTAGAAGTACTAAGATTGTTACTATTTTTTTCATAATGATTGTTTAAAATGTATTTAGTTGGTAAAACTAGTTAAATATTTATATTCTAAAAAATTAATTGCAACTTTTTAAGTTACCTTTAATATTGTATTTTTGCAACCTTACTAAAACAAAAACAATACCAAAATGCCAATTTCAAATAAATATATTCCAAACGAGGTAGAAAACAAGTGGTACGACTACTGGATGAAAAATAATTATTTTCATTCAGAGCCAGATGAAAGAGAGGCCTATACCATTGTTATTCCTCCACCAAATGTTACGGGCGTATTGCATATGGGGCATATGTTAAACAATACAATTCAAGATGTTTTAATAAGACGTGCCAGATTGCAAGGCTATAATGCTTGTTGGGTGCCTGGAACAGATCATGCCTCTATTGCTACGGAAGCTAAGGTAGTAAATAAATTGGCAGAAGAAGGTATTCCAAAATCAAGTCTTACAAGAGAAGAATTTTTAAAACACGCTTGGGATTGGACACATAAACATGGTGGAGTTATATTAGAACAACTTAAAAAATTAGGAGCTTCTTGTGATTGGGAACGAACCAAATTTACCTTAGATGATGATTTAAGCGAATCTGTTATAGATACTTTTATTGATTTATATAATAAAGGACTTATTTATAGAGGTTATCGTATGGTAAATTGGGATCCTGAGGCAAAAACAACACTTTCTGATGAAGAAGTAGAGTATGTAGAAAAACAAGGGAAACTCTACTATATGAAATATCAAATAGAAGGGTCTGATGAAATGCTAAGTATCGCTACGACACGTCCTGAAACTATATTAGGAGATACTGCGGTATGTGTAAATCCAAATGATGCACGTTTTTCACATTTAAAAGGAAAAAAAGTAATTGTGCCGATTGCTAATCGAGTAATTCCTATTATTGAAGATGATTATGTTGATGTGGAATTTGGAACAGGCTGTTTAAAAATCACACCAGCTCACGACCCAAATGATAAATTAATTGGAGAAAGGCATAAGCTAGAAGTAATCGATATTTTTAATGATGATGCGACGTTAAATTCTTTTGGTTTACATTATGAAGGACAAGATAGATTTGATGTAAGAAAAGCAATTGTTAAAGAGCTAGAAGAAAAAGGACATATTGAAAAAATAGAAGATTACACCAATAAAGTAGGAATTTCTGAACGTACAAAAGCAGTAATCGAACCCAAAATTTCAGCACAGTGGTTCTTAAAGATGGAAGATATTGTTAAGCCTGCCATTAAAGCTGTAAAAGACGGAGAAGTAAATTTCTTTCCAAAGCATTATGTAAACACCTATAATCATTGGTTAGAAAATATTAGAGATTGGAATATTTCAAGACAATTATGGTGGGGACAACAAATACCAGCTTTCTTTTATGGAGATGGAGTAGAAGATTTTGTTATAGCAAAAACAAAAGAAGAAGCATTGCCTTTAGCTCAAAAGGCATCAAAAAATGAGCAATTAAAATTAGATAATCTACGACAAGAGGACGATGTATTAGATACTTGGTTTTCTTCTTGGTTATGGCCAATTTCTGTTTTTGACGGAATTAGAAACCCTGATAATAAAGAAATTGAATATTATTATCCGACTAATGATTTGGTAACAGGACCTGACATTATTTTCTTTTGGGTAGCTCGTATGATTTTTGCGGGCTATGAATTTAAAAATGAAAAACCCTTTTCAAATGTCTATTTTACAGGAATTGTAAGAGACAAACAAAGACGAAAAATGTCAAAATCATTAGGAAATTCTCCAGATCCTATTAAAATGATGGAAGAATATGGAGCAGATGGTGTACGCTCGGGTCTTCTATTGTCTGCTGCTGCAGGAAATGATTTATTGTTTGATTTAGAGTTAGTTAAACAAGGAAAAGGATTTGCCAATAAAATTTGGAATGGCTTTAGATTAGTTCAAGGTTGGGAAATAAACAAAGAAATCAAACAACCTAAGTCATCTGAGATGGCAATTAAATGGTACCAAGCTAAATTTCAAGAAGCCTATAAGAGTATCGAAAAATCTTTTGAGCAGTATAGGTTAAGTGAAGCTTTAATGACTATTTATAAACTGTTATGGGATGATTTTTCCTCTTGGTATCTCGAAATGGTGAAGCCAGCATTTGGTAAACCCATCGATGCTAAAACTTTACAAGCAACCAATCAGTTTTTTGAAGATAATATGAAAATATTACATCCTTTTATGCCATTTATTACCGAAGAAGTCTGGCAAACTATGGGAGATAGAAGTGTGGAAGAAGCCTTAATTATTTCAAGCTATCCAAAACAAAAATCATTTGATTCTACTATTATTTCAAATTTTGAAGTTGTAAAAGACATAATTTCTGGAATAAGAACCATACGTAAAGACAAAAATATTTCGTTTAAGAATACTATAGAACTAGCAATTCTTAATTCAGATGAGTTTACTACAGATTACAATGAAGTAGTTGCAAAAATGGGGAATATTTCTAAAATTGATTATGTTTCTGAAAAAGTAGATAAAGCTTTAAGTTTCCGTGTAAAATCTAATGAGTACTTTATACCAATGGGTGGAGCAATTGATGTAGAAGCAGAAAAAGCAAAACTAGAAGAAGAGTTAAAGTACAATCAAGGTTTTTTGAAATCGGTACAAGGCAAACTCAGCAATAAACGGTTTGTTGACAATGCGCCTGAGCAGGTAGTGGCTATTGAACGCAAAAAAGAAGCTGAGGCATTGGCTAAGATTGAAGCAATAAAGGTTAGTTTGTCTGGGATGTAATAACATAGTTTTATAATTAATAAAACCTTGTCAAAGTTCTAAACTTTGACAAGGTTTTTTGGTTAAATAATTTATTTAGGTGATGCCGTTGAAGTAGCCTTTGATAAAATTAAAGATCTACTTTTTCTTCTTCATCGGTAAAAGCTTGTGTAACATGTCTTTTCTGTTGATTTTGTTTAAGGTTTTACGAATCCAAGCTTGATGTTCTTTTTTATACCAAAAGAAAAACTGATGTTGCTCGATTCTATCCTTTTTAGTTCTTGGTGTATACGTTTTCTTTAATGTATAAGGATGATAACCACTATAATAGATAACAGTTGCAACCGTCATTGGAGTAGGGGTGAAGCCCTGAACTTGCTCTAGTTGAAAACCCATATCTTTAGTTTCACAAGCTAAATTTGCCATATCTTCTAACTCACTAGCAGGATGACTAGATATAAAATAAGGAATCAGTTGTAAATTTAATCGCAATTTTTTGTTGAGTTCGTCAAATTGTTTTTTAAAAGTATGAAAGTATTTAAACGAAGGTTTACGCATCAGCTTTAAAACTCTGTCTGAGGTATGTTCGGGTGCAACTTTAAGTCGTCCAGAAACATGTTTGGTCAGTACTTCAACGGTATAGGCTTCTAATTCTTTAGGGTCAGCCTTTTTGTTGAATTCGGGCACTAATAAATCGTAACGAATACCACTACCAATAAATGATTTCTTGATTTTGGGATGTTTGTCAACTGCTTGGTAAAGCTCTGTGAGAGGCTTGTGTGAAGTGTCTAAATTGTAGCAAATCACAGGTGAAATACAAGAAGGAGCAATGCACTTATCACAGATAGATTGTATTTTACCTTTCATTTGATACATATTGGCAGATGGACCACCAATATCTGACAAGTATCCTTTAAAATCAGGCATTTTAGCTACCGCATCTACTTCCTTTAAAACAGATTTTTGACTACGACTCGCAATAAATTTTCCTTGATGTGCAGATATAGTACAAAAGCTACAACCACCAAAACAACCTCTATGAATATTGATAGAGAATTTAATCATCTCATAAGCTGGTATAGGACCTCTTTTGGCATACTTTGGATGTGGTAATCGTGTAAAAGGTAAATCAAAAGAAGCATCAATTTCCTTTTCAGTCATGGTTGCATAAGGTGGATTGATGAGTAAAGTATCTTGCTCTACCTCTTGTAAAATACGTCTTCCAAATACTTTGTTTGATTCTTGTTCTAATATTTTAAAATTAGAAGCAAATGCTTTTTTGTATTTTAAGCAAGTTTCATGTGAATGTATAGTTACATCTTCCCAATTTTTATTTTTCGGAATTTTCTCAAGACTAGGAATTAAAACAGCGGTTTGTTTAATCGTTTTTAAAGCGTGAAAAGGAACTCCTTTTTGTAGCAACATCACCAATTCTTTAAGTGGTAATTCGCCCATTCCATAGATTAATAAATCAGCATTTGATTCTGATAAGATGTTGGTTTTAAGCTTGTCACTCCAATAATCGTAATGAGTTACACGTCTTAAGGAAGCTTCTATTCCTCCAATTACTACAGGTACTTCTGGGAATTTTTCTTTAAGAATTTTACTGTAAACTATACTGGCATAATCGGGTCTAAAACCTTTGTCACCATTTGGGGTATAGGCATCTTTATCTCGTTGTCTTTTATTAGCTGTATAATTACTAACCATTGAATCCATAGCACCAGCAGTTACCGCAAAGAATAACTTTGGCGTACCCATTTTTTCAAAATCTTGTAAATTGTCATTGACATTGGGTTGGGGTATAATGGCGACTCGTAATCCTAAATTTTCTAATATTCTCCCCAAAACAGCTGGGCCAAAAGCAGGATGATCTACATAAGCATCTCCGCTAAAGATAATTACATCTAACGCATCCCAAG
>DQTL01000033.1 GCA_015662775.1 Lutibacter sp. | reverse complement strand
AGTATGGCTACTAATGCTGCTATTCTTGCAACAAAATCCCCTTGTTTACTGTAAAAAGTCAGTTTCTTGTTAGCTTGAATACTTCCTTTTAGTACTCCTTTTGTTTCATATTCTAATTGACTTATAACATCACCTTTTTGATTGATAAATGCAGAGATTCCTGTGTTAGCACTTCTTGCAATGGCTCGTCTATGTTCTATTGCTCTTAATCTTGCATAGCTTAGTAATTGCCTGTGTCCTTGGGTATTTCCCCACCAACTATCATTGGTAATTATTCCAAAGAAATTAGCTCCTCTTTGTACATATTCACCCATAAACTCTCCATAAATAGACTCATAACAGATAACTGGTGCAACTTTGAAATCGTTTATTGAATTAGAAAAAACACTTGGCTCTTTTTGAGTTGTTAAGGTAGAAATACTTCCTCCAAGATCAATCATCACATCACCAAGTAGCGGTTGTAAAACAGATCTAAAAGGAAAATGTTCAATACCTACAACTAATTTTGATTTATTATAGATTTCTGGAACTTGATTTTTAGTAATAAACAACGCCGTATTAAAACTTTCATACCATGATTTATTTGAATTGGAAAAAATATTAGCAGTTTGTGATTTAGGAGTTGAACTCTTATAAATTTTTATTAAACTAATACCTGTAAGCAAGGATGTTTCAGGATAATCAGTAAGAAAATTATCTATTTTTCTGTAAGCATTCCCTCTTTTAAAAGCCTCAATAGTAGTGTGATTTGAAAACATCGTTTCAGGGGCTAGGATATATTGCACCTCATTATCCATTTTATCTTTTACCAAATCTATAAAATCACTTGCTATTTTGGTATCTGATTGATGGTACTTCTCAGTATAAGGATCTGTATTGGGTTGTAACAAAAGGGCAGTTAGTGTTTCGCCTTTTTCTTGATAAGTATGATAGCTATATAAAGAAGCAAAAACACCAATAACAACGACACTAATTGCTAATACAAATTTTTTAATAAGTTCTTTTTTATATTTATTAATTAAATAATTATCAATGGCCACAAATAGAATTACATTAACTAGCCATACCCATAAACTACCACCAAAAACTCCAGTAAATTCATACCATTGTATCCATTGTGGATGTTCTGAAAAGGCATTTCCTAAATTTAACCAAGGCCATGAGAAATCCCAATTTAAATGAAACTTTTCAAATGCTATCCATATAGCTACTAAAAAAATAAGGCTAAATCGTCTGGGTTTTCTTTTAGCTAATACATGGTAGAGTTGAAAAACTAAAGTCATCAATAAAGAATTGACTACAAAAGCAAATATGGCTCCTACATGTGTAGAGTTCCATATCCACCAAGTTGTAATGACATTCCAAATTAGAAAACCAATATAAGTACTAAAAAAAGTATGAAGGTTATTGTGTTTTTTTGAATTAATTCTAATTGATTTTTCAGCAATTAAAAGTGGAACAAATGCAATAAAAAGAAGTAGTGGAAACCCGTAGCTTGGCCAAGCTAATGCTAACAATAATCCTGTTACAATACTTAGTAGGTAGTTTTTATACATGCTTTATATAAATTTGCCACGAAAATAATTGAAATAGTTGGAATAAAAAAGGTAATATATGAAAGACACAGGGCAAACTCATACTTTTCTAAATAATTAAAAATATTTTCTCGCAAAGTCGCTAAGACGCAAAGGTTGAAAGGGTTTGCAAACAGAAATGTTTACAGAGCAAACATACTGTATTCTTTAAAGCTATTTGAAAAAATGTTAATTTCTAAAAGCTTCAAAATCTACTTTTACAGAAAATATATTACTATATAAAGCATTACCTACACTTGCAATATTGGATAAAGCATAATCTATTTGAATCCCTCTATATTTAAAACCAACACCAATATTGGGTTGCCAACTGACCGTTTTACTTTCGTCAAATTGTAATTCTTGTTGTAAATTATTAACACCACCTCTTAAAAAAACCATGTCTTCATAATCTGCTTCAAAACCAAAACTAGGTTCTAAACTCATAAATGCAGAACTCAGTAAAGCATTTGTTTCAGCAAAACGAACATTCATTTCAAGAGCCGTTCGCAAACCAATATCCCTTGTGATATTCCAATCTTTTGTGACACCAAATTGAGCTTTTGGAACTGTGATTTCCGTTGTTTCAGGCAATTCTTGATTCGCAGAATTATTGTCTGGTAAAGCATCTTTTATTTTGGCAAATTTATCTTTATTGATATTCCAAACATTAAAGGTGGTTGTAACATCTCTAACCATGATTCCATAATGCCAATCGTCACGATGAATTTGAATACCTGCATCAAAACCAAAACCATAGGATGTTGCAAATTTTCCAATTCGTCTATGTATAATCTTGGCATTAATACCCATATCAATTTCTTTAAATATATTTCGTCTTGCATATGATAATTGCAAGGCGTAATCACCCGCAGAAAAAAGATTAATATTATTGTAATTTATATTTCCTTGTTTATCTATCAGTTCGGTTGTATCTAGTATATCATCTACACCAAAACGTATTACAGAAATCCCTAAAGCTGCATGATCTTGTAAGGGCATTGCAAAACCTATATAGTCATATTGTGCAATATTGGCAAAATAGGAAGCATGCATAAAAGCTCCTTGATAATCTTTAATACCAATTAAACCTGCAGGATTCCAATACCCTGCATTTACACCATTACTATTACTAACTACACTATTAGCCATTCCTAAAGAAGCAGCATCAACACCAATACTCAAAAACTCATTGGAATACTTTCTAGTTGCTTGAGCAGAAACAATAATCGAAAGGAATAAGCTTATAAGAAATAAATAGAGTTTAATAAATGACTCATTTTTAATCATTCTTTTATGTGTACTAGATTGAGATGCTTTTAACATTAGGCTATATTTTATAAATCTATAACTACTTTAGTATATAGTTATTGTATTTAATTTTGAAAAACAAGATTACTTAGGGCAAAGTAGTAGTAAAACTTCCAAATAAAAAGGTTTCATATTTTTCTTGAACTCCTTCATTCTCTAGAACCAAATTGGCAAAAACAAGAATATGTTTATAACCGCTGATAGAACCGTCGGTTTCACTAATAATCTCAGTGGTGTCAATATTTATCATGTTATTTTCACCTGAAATTGCAGTCCATTCTTTTAAAACTGTTGGGCTAATAGGAGGAATCTCGGCACAAAAATAATCACTACCTAAACTTTCATTAAAAATTCGATAAATTACATTAGTTGCCGTTATGGGTATAGTTTTTACTCCTACTTCCTGAACAATATCTGTTTCTTTTAACGAAATAATTAAAGCTTCTGTTCTTTCACTACTTGTTCTATACAATACATAGCTACCACAGGTATTTACAGTCGTTTCAAAACTAAATTGAAGCACATCAAAATCACCATCATCACAAGAGGTTACACTAATTAAAAATGATAAAAATAAAAGAAAGCGCATATTTATATAATTTGTGGTAAAGTTATGAAAAAGAACTTCTTAATCTGTTAGGTACTTGTTAATAGTTTATCATCCATAAAACAAGAATTAGGTAATATAGCAACTTCATTATAAAGTTGTCTTATAGCAGTCATTAACTTTGTATTTGCCTTTAAGAAATCTTTACAATAAGCATCTATTAATCTCCTTTTACTGTTTTTGAGTTTATTAGTGTTTGAAATTAGCATGTTTACTCCGTCTTTTTCAACAACTTCTATATTTAGTTTAAAAATAGCTTTAAAAATACGATGAACTTTTTCATGTTTTTCTTCTAAATTTTGAAAGCTTTCAAGTTGGCTTAGGTAGCGTCCATCTTGATACAACCATTTACCAAAAGCACTGTCAGTATGGGATAGTTGAACCACCTCACTTTCCACATCAAATCCAAGATGTAATTTTTGAACTGCATTTTTAAAAGCTATCGCTTCGACATAAGCTTTTCTTATTTGTTTAATTACTTCACTTTTTTTCATTTTTATATATTTTTGGGGCGCAAATATAGTATTTTTGTGAATAATTTAAAACAAACTATTTGTGAAATATCAATTACTAAGCAAAGAACAATTTGAAGAACTCCACAAAGAGTTTTCTACCTTTTTGGCAACTCAAAAAATTGATAAGAAATCGTGGGATGCCATTAAAGAGAATAAACCTAAAAAAGCCATCACTCAATTAGAAAATTTCAGTGATTTGGTTTGGGAAGAAGTTATTCGAAAAACAGAATATCTAGAACACTACTCAAAAGACAGCATCAATCTATTTCATTGTAAACTACAAACTATAAATAGAATTGTTGTACGAATTGAAAACAAGGACATTAATCTACAAGAAAAGAAAGGTTTAGATTGGTTTTTAGACAACTCTAATGATCCAACAATTCAATATTTTAAAGGAGAAAAAGACTATGCCACTTCAAGAAACGAAGAAATTTTTAAACTTATTGAACAAGGAGCAGTTCTTGCCAATGAAACCCTATTTAACGGGATAAGTCAGCTAATAAAGCCTGCAACTTCTTAACACCAGTTGTCGCATTTTCAGCAATAATCGTCAAATTAGGAAAAGCATTTTCGCTAATTGTAGGTTTAGGGTCTATAAAAAAGATAGGATTTCCACTCGGCACATAATTGATTAAACTCGCAGCAGGATAAACTTGCATGGAAGTACCAATTACCACAAAAATATCGGCTTTTTGTACAATTTCCATTGCTTTAGTAAGCATAGGCACTTGCTCTCCAAACCAAACTATATGAGGTCGTAGTTGGTGTCCTTTTTTACATAATTCACCTAGAATTAAATCCTTTTTCCAATCTAGTACATCATTTTCATCAAAAACACTTCTTACTTTAAACAATTCTCCATGAAGGTGTAATACATCAGAACTACCTGCTCTTTCGTGTAAATCATCTACATTTTGAGTGACAATCTTTACTTGGTAATTTTCTTCTAAGTCAAATACGCCAATATGTCCAGCATTGGGCTTTACCGTCAATAATTGCCTTCTTCTTTGATTGTAAAACTCTAGAACCATTTCTTTATCTGCTTCCCAAGCTTGCGGTGATGCTACTTCCATAACATCATGACCTTCCCACAAACCACCTGAATCTCTAAAGGTTTTTACTCCACTTTCGGCACTCATGCCTGCTCCTGTAAGGATGACTATTGTTTTCATATAAAAGAGTTTAAAGTTTAAAGTTAAACTTTTAAAGTTTGTGATTCTATTTGCCTAAATAGAGGTTTCCTTTTTTTGTTCCAAAAAAACATAAGTACTTAGAATGCATACTAAGCTCTATTTTTTGTATAATGGGTGATTAATAATAACATATTCTCTTTTCTTATTAATCTAAAAAAGAAAATAACAGTCCTATTTATTAATCTCTAAACCTACAACTGTGGCCACACTATCACATCGCTTAACACGTATACTGATATTAGCTGTTTTCTTAGTAGGTTCGATTAGATAGGTATGACATGGTTTTTTTCCTCTATTATCTTTTGTGAAATTTACATCGCCGTAATAGATTAAAGATTTAACAGCAATTGTGTCGATATTATGTTGCTTCATCATTTCTTTAACTGAGGAATCATATTTAAAATAAGGTTTACTACGGATTGATTTTAAAGTCCTGGCATTCGGTAAGTAGTCAAATGAAGCATTCTTTTTATCTAAAAATTTCCCTAATAAAAAGATTCCAAAGCCTAAACCGAGTAGAAAAAAGCCTAGTCTTTTAAAAAAATGTATATCGAATTTATATTGCATTTGTTTATTGTTGTTTATTTGAGGAGTTACTTATTTGTTTAATTGGCAAATAACTATTGCCTTTTGCTTAAAAACCTATTGCCTAAAAAAATTACATAAACAACAAGTTACTATCTCTATACGGTATATCAAACCAATCAGCAACGGTTCTGTTGGTTAAAATTCCATTAAAAAGATACATACCTGCTTGTAACCCTTTATCGTAGCGTATCACTTGCTCGAAACCACCTTCTTCTGCAATGTTTTGTAAAAAAGGAGAAAAAATATTACTAATAGAAACAGATGCTGTTCTCGCATAACGAGAAGGTATATTTGGCACACAATAATGTATTACCCCATGTTTTACAAAAGTAGGATTCTTATGATTAGTCAATTCACTAGTTTCAAAACAACCACCACGATCTATACTTACATCGACAATAACTGCACCTTCTTTCATCTTCTCTACCATACTTTCGGTAACGACAACTGGAGCACGTGATTTTCCACGTAAAGCACCAATAGCTACATCACATCTACGTATTGACTTTTCAATTGTTTTGGGTTGTAATGTTGAGGTGTAAATATTGGCTCCTAATATTTGTTGCAAGTTTCGTAATTTGGTAATAGAATTATCAAATACTTTGACAATTGCTCCCATACCTAAAGCAGTTTTTGCTGCAAATTCTCCTACGCCACCTGCTCCAAAAATAACTACGTTGGTCGGAGGAACTCCATTGATATTTCCAAATAACAAACCGTTACCTTGATGTGCGTTACTCATTAATTCAGAAGCTATATGTATGGAAGCAATGCCCGCAATTTCACTCAATGATTTTACAATAGGAAAAGAGCCTTGTTCGTCTTTTATATAATCAAATGCTAAAGCTGTAATACGTTTTTTTGCTAAAGCTTCGAAGTATTTTTTATTTTGAACTTTTAATTGTAATGCGGAGAATAATACCGATTGTGGTAGCATCATATCAATTTCTGAAATGGATGGTGGCTCTACTTTAAGCACCATTGAACATTCAAAAGCTTCTTTTCTATTAAGGGCAATTTTCGCTCCAGCTTCTGAATAATCTGTATCACTATAATTGGCTCCATCACCAGCTCCTGTTTCAATGACAAATTGATGTCCATGTCCTGTTAAAAATGCAACAGCATCTGGTGTTAAACTGACTCTTTTTTCTTGAAAATGGGTTTCTTTAGGTATTCCAATGACAAATTTCCCTTTGCCTCTTGCTATTTCTAGCATTTCTGCTTGGGGAAGCAATTCACTTTTACTAAAAGGTGTTTTTGGTTTATTGCTCATAATTTTCTAGTATGATAGTCCGTTTGCCATTTTCTTGTTCTGTTATATTGACTGAAACAGTTTCTAAAGGTAACAAATTTTTTATGTTTTCGGGCCATTCTATCAAACAATAAGCATTACTGTCGAAATATTCTTCCACTCCCATGTCTAAAGCTTCCTCTTCTTGCTCTATTCTATAAAAATCGAAATGAAAAATTGGATTGTCATCAGCATCTCTATACTCATTGACTAATGAAAAAGTAGGACTACTGACCTGATCGCCAACACCTAATTGTTTGGCGAATGCTTTTATTAAGGTTGTTTTTCCAACGCCCATACTTCCGTAAAATAAAAATATGATTGGTTTACTTACAGCCAAAATCTTCTTTGCCGTTTCGTCTATTTCTGATAATGAGTACTCAAATTGCATGCTACAAAATTAGTAGAATTTGTTGGAATGTGAAAAAAAATTAAGGGTTTAACAAGAACCGACACTTCGACTTCGCTCAGTGTCCAAAAACTGACAGCCGAAAACCAAAAACCATCAAACTACTTAGGTTCATACACCACACAAGGAATAATCATTTCTTCTAACGAAATACCTCCGTGTTGGTAGGTATTGCGATAATACTTTACGTAGTAATTGTAATTATTAGGATAGGCGAAAAACAAATCTTCTTTTGCAAAGACAAAAGAGGAATTAATTGCATTTTGAGGCAAGCCAATTTCTTTGGGATTACTCGTTGCATAGACATCTTTTTCTTGGTAAGAAAGACTTCTACCCGTTTTATATCTTAAGTTAGTGCTAATCTCTTTTGGCCCTACTATTTTTGTTGGATTTTGAGTGTTAATAGTCCCATGATCCGTTGTTATAACCAATTGAAGTCCCATAACTTGGGCTTTTTTAATTATTTCTAACAAAGGAGAATTGGTAAACCAACTCATAGTTAAAGAACGATAGGCTTTATCATCACTAGCTAATTCTTTGATTACTTCCATCTCTGTTTTGGAATGTGAAAGCATATCTACAAAATTTACTACAACTACAGTTAAGTCATTTTCTTTTATCTTTTGAAAATTAGCTGCAAGTTCTTTTCCTTTGGCTAAATTGGTGATTTTAAAGTATTCGTGTTTTACATTTAGTCCTAATCGTTTTAAATGTGCCGATAAGAATTCTTTTTCATAAAGATTTTTTCCGCCTTCATCCATGTCATTTTTCCAAAATTCAGGATGTTGTTTTTCCATTTCTAAAGGCATTAATCCAGAGAATATGGCATTACGAGCATATTGTGTGGCTGTAGGTAAAATACTGTAATAATCGTGTTCTTTTATCTTAGTAAAGTACTTGTTTATGGTTGATTCCATAATTCGGAACTGATCGTACCTAATATTATCCATAACAATCATCAAAGTGGGTTTTTTGACAACCAAAGGAGCAACTACTTTCAAAAAAAGATTGTGCGAAAACAGTAATTTATCATCTTTTAATAAGTCTTTGTAATTCTTTTTAATAAACTTAAAGAATTGAGAATTTGCTTCTTGTTTTTGACTTTGAAGGATTTCGAGCATACCTGTGTCATTGATATTTTCCAGCTGTAACTCCCAATGAACCAATTTTTTATAAAACACAATCCATTCTTCATACGAATTGACCATAAGCATATCCATCGCTATTTTACGAAACTCTTGTTGGTAATTAGAAACCGTTTGTTCGGAAACCAATCTTGAATGATCTAAATTCTTTTTAAGACTTAACAAAATTTGATTCGGATTTAAAGGTTTGATTAAATAATCGGTGATTTGATTCCCAATTGCCTCTTCCATTAAGTTTTCTTCTTCACTCTTTGTAATCATAATTACAGGCAAGTTTCTACGCTTTTCCTTAATCTGAACTAAAGTTTCCAAACCACTTAAACCTGGCATATTCTCGTCTAAAAAGACAACATCGTGTCTAGTTTCTTCAATAGCATCTAAAGCATCAACTCCATTGGTTACTGTACTTACTTTGTAATTCTTTTTTTCTAAAAATAAAATGTGAGGTTTTAATAAGTCAATCTCATCATCAATCCATAGTATGTGTATTTGTTGCATATTTGTATCTTTGTTTTTAATTAGATCTTAGTCTTTAGTACTTAGTCGTGAGTTTTAATTAATTCGTTACAACATTTAATCATTGTTTCATTGTTTCATTGTTTCATTATTTCATTTAAACATTAATAAATAAACTCGTGTCAAAGACTAATAAACTCAAAATATTTAACGACCCAATTTACGGTTTTATTACAATTCCCAACACTTTAATTTTTGATTTAATAGAACACCCTTATTTTCAACGTCTGCGACATATTACTCAAATGGGTTTATCTAGTATGGTTTATCCAGGTGCACATCACACTCGTTTTCATCATGCTTTGGGCTGTATGTATTTGATGCAGAAAGCAGTACGTGTTTTACGTTTTAAAGGAGTAAGTATTAATGAAACAGAAGAACAGGCACTTTATATCGCTATTTTATTGCACGATATTGGGCATGGACCTTTTTCACATACGTTGGAAGGTTTCTTTCTTCCTACTATATCGCACGAAGCAATATCGTTGCGTTATATGGAAGCTTTGAATAAAGAATTTGATGGAAATTTAAGCGAGGCCATTTCTGTTTTTAAAAATGGACATCCTAGAGAATTTTTGTATCAACTCATTTCCAGTCAATTAGATATGGACAGGTTGGATTATCTAAAGAGAGATAGTTTTTATACTGGAGTTGTGGAGGGAAGTATCAATTCTGATCGTTTGATTGCCATGCTTCATGTTAAAAATGACGAATTGCTTATCGAAGAGAAAGGAATCTATTCCATTGAAAAGTTTTTATTATCAAGACGATTTATGTATTGGCAAGTTTATTTACATAAAACAGGATTAATTGCAGAGCGGCTATTAAAACGAGTCTTACAACGAGCTAGAGAGATTTTAAAACAAAACATTCCTTTAAATGCAACAAAAAATTTGCTTTTTTTACTTGAAGAAAGAGCAATAAACAAAGACGAATTAGAAACCTATTTACCAGCATTTACAGCTATTGACGATCATGATATCTGGTCAGCCATTAAAGATTGGCAACAACATGATGATTTTATCTTGTCAAGTCTTTCAAAAATGCTAATTCAAAGAAATCTACCTAGAGTAGAATTGACCGATAAGCCTTTTTCGAAAGAACAGATAACTGAGATCAAAGACAGAACGCAAAAGATAAAAGGAATTGATGAGTCAAATATTAATTATTTTATTTTTTCTGGAAAAGTAAGCAACCATGCGTATGACAGAACAAATGGAGGCATAAAAGTTTTATTGAAAAATGGAACAGTGAAAGAATGGTTGTCTGTTGATACTCAGTTTAATTCAACTGCTTTAACAGAACCTAGTGTAAAGTACTTTTTGGCTTATCCGAAAGGGATTTAATGGATACTTTTCATAATTAAATGACATCACGAGTAGAGACGTTTCATACAAGGTCTCTACTCATGATGATACGGTTCATTCTTTAAAATAGTAAAAGCTCTATACAATTGCTCTACAAAAAACAATCGTATCATTTGGTGAGAAAAAGTCATTTTTGACAGGCTTATTCTTTGATTAACTCGTTGGTATACCTCTTTAGAAAAACCGTAAGGACCACCGATAACAAAAACCAATTGTTTACAACCCGAAAGCATCTTTTTAGCAATAAATTGAGAAAACAGTTTAGATGTATATTCTTTTCCTTTTTCATCGAGCAGCACAACTACATCCATCTTTTGAATGGCATTGAGTAATAAAACACCTTCTTTTTCTTTTTGAAGAGCTATACTTAAATTCTTTCTATTTTTAATATCAGGAATTATCAAAAACTCAAACTTGATATAATGTCCAAGGCGTTTCGTATATTTTTCTATCAATTGCTCTAATAATTTCTCATCTGTTTTACCGATACTGATTATCTTTATCTTCATATTTATTAATAAAAATTGAATATTAATACTTGAGCAAAAATAAAAATAATATTTTACCTACATTTGTAGCAATTACATTTGTTTATGACAAAACATATAGAAGAGCGATTATCCAAAATTCCAATACTCAATATATTGGTAAGTTTAGCCAAAAAAGTCCCTTTACCAGGACTGAAAGGAATGAGCCTATATGATATTCTTGAAATGTATATAACAGGCATTGTAAGAGGTGCTTTAACAACACGAGCTGGCGGAATTGCATTTAGCTTCTTAATGGCTATTTTTCCTTTTTTGATTTTTGTATTAACACTCATTCCGCACGTACCTATTGATGGTTTTCAAGAAGATTTTCTCTATTTAATGAGTCAATGGATGCCACCTTCAACCTCAAATGTGGTGTTTGACAATGTTATTAATTACATCACCAACCACAACTACGGTGGTTTATTATCGTTTTATTTTGTCTTGTCTATTCTACTGATGACCAATGGTATCAATGCCATATTTGGTGGATTTGAATACTCCTACCATATCAAAGTAGGTAGAAATGTGATTCGACAATATCTTATTGCCTTAGGTATTTCCATTTTATTGGTATTGTATATGCTACTAACCGTCGCTGTAGCCTTTTATTTTGAAGTAGGAATTGAAAAACTAAAAGATTCGGGTTGGGTTCAAGATGATGTCTTTTGGATTGTCTTTAGTCAAAAAGTTTTCTTTGCATTAATGATGTTTATATCTGTCTCTACCTTATTTTATTCTGGAACTAAAGAAGGAAAACATCATTCATTTTTCTCAGCTGGTTCTATTTTAACTACGATACTTTTTATTGTATTAATTTATCTTTTTGGTATATATGTTGCAAAGTTTTCAAAGTATAACGAATTATACGGTAGCATAGGTACACTACTGGTATTTATGTTATTTATTTGGTTAAACTCTATTATTTTATTACTTGGGTTTGAACTAAATGCCAGCTTACACAGAATCAAAAAACGCCTACATTAAACAAAAATAACTATTAATAAGTGCTAGATGATGTTAATAGCCATTTTGATATTTGCAATAAAAGACCTATAATTGCGATATTAAAGTAAAATAAATTTATTTAAACCTTAATTTAAAAATGAAGAATCTCGTTTTAAGCCTCTTTTTTATCAGTATAACTTCATTTATATATGCTCAAGATAGTAGTAATAACTTTGATTTAGATAGTGAAGTCGTTACTCAGAAAGCAAAATGGCAAAAGAGTTTTGAAAAAGCTCAAAAACTAGCCAAAAAGAAGAATAAACCGTTATTGGTGTTTTTTACGGGTTCTGATTGGTGTGGTCCTTGTAAAAACTTACATAAAGATTTTTTTGACACGGAAAGATTTATAAAAATTGCCAAATCAGATTTTATTCTTTATGAAGCTGATTTCCCTCGCAGAACTGATATTGTAACACCAGAAAAAAAGAAGGTCAATAGAAAAATACAAACGAAATATGGTGTTAGAGGTTATCCTACAATTCTGATTTTAAATTCTAAAGGAACTGAAATAGGAAGACGTGTCGGTTATAGTTTTTTGCGTGATCCCGAACCTCACTTTCAATTACTTATTGACACAGTAAAATTAAACGAATAGCAATCAAATTCCAAACAAAGGATGAGAATAGTTGCCCTGATACCTGCTCGTTTTGATGCTACTAGATTTCCTGGTAAGCTACTTCAAGATTTAGCTGGAAAACCCGTTATTATTCGAACTTTAGAAGCCACACTTTCCACTCAATTATTTGATGCTGTATATGTAGTCACAGATAGTGAACTCATTGAAAAAGAAATACTTAAACACAACGGGAAAGTTTTATTAAGCAAAAAAAATCACGCTACAGGTAGTGATCGTATTGCAGAAGCAGCAGAACAAATTAATGCAGATATAATCATCAATGTACAAGGTGATGAACCTTTTGTAAATAAAACAATCTTAGCTGAGTTAATTCAGGTTTTTAAAGAGGATCTTTCTAATGAAATTGATGTCGCTTCACTCGTATTTCCTATTTCAGACCTAGATGAAATCAACAACCCCAACAACGTAAAAGTAGTCCTTGATACTAACAATTTTGCCAGCTATTTTTCAAGATCACCTATTCCCTACCCTTCTGTTAAAAATGAAGCAAAATACTTTCAACATATAGGTATTTACGCGTTTAGAAAAAAGGCTCTAGAAAAATTTGCAAAACTACCTATGGGCATGCTCGAAAAAACAGAAAAACTTGAAAACCTACGATTTATCACAAATGGTATGCAAGTTAAAATGCTCTTAACCCAACATAAAAGTATAGGTATTGACACAATAGCCGATTTAGAAAAAGCACGATTGAGGTTTAAGGAACGAAAAGTTTAAAAAGCATAATTTGCCCGTATTGAAGTATTTTTTTTAACGATTTGTATAAGAATAGTAGCCGATTTCGGAAGTAGGATTTTTCAATTTACTACTACTTAAATCTATCTAAATTATAAATTTCAGGATTGTTTTTTAATCCTCTTGTTTTTTCTTTGATTGATTTTCTAACTTTGTTTGCTGCTTGCAAAGAGCGTTCTTTTAGGTATAAGTAAACTTCTTCTAATTGTAAAATTGCTTCTTTGTCCCAAACAACTCTTCTTACCATTGATTCATTATTTTTTCAGCTTCTTCTTGTGTGTAAAACTCACCATTTTCAACTCTTTCAACCGCTTCGTCAATTTCTTTGTTGTATTGCTCAACACTAATTCTTTGAGGTTTTGATACGTTTATTCTATATTTGAGTATATTTTTAAATGCTTCAATAAGCGTTGGGTCTTTGACCTTTTTGAGTTCTTTATTAATCCATTTTATATCTGCTTGTATGTCCATGATATTTTATGTTTTTATAATAGCAAATTTACATAATTATTTTGAGTATGCTTTGTTGGTTGAATATTTCTGTAGTTTTGATTAATAGCTTCTCGAAAAATCGAGACAGGTTCGCTTTTAAGCTTTGGTTTATTGGTTAAAAAAGTTGTTGTTTTTTATAAAGTATTTAATTTAATTGTATGAATTATATTAGATTCTTATTACTTTAAAAACCAGTCTCTACCTAGTTAGTGTCTGTCAGAAAACACCTTAAAATTAAAAATGTTTTTTATAAAATTTGTCTGTTTTCTGACAGACACTAGTTAAAAATTTCAAGTAAATTTGCATAAAATATTTAATCGCCCAATAACTAATAAAAGATGAACCCAGATACAATTTTTAGCATTTTAATCGGTATCGGACTTGCAGCATCAGTAGGTTTCCGAATTTTTGTTCCGCTTTTTGCCTTAAGTGTGGCTACTTACTATAATATTATTCCACTAAACGAAAACTGGGAATGGGTAGGAAGCAGTACTGCCATGATTACACTTGGTATTGCAACTCTAGTAGAAATAGCTGCCTATTTAATTCCCTGGTTAGACAACCTTTTAGATACTATTGCCATACCTCTAGCTGCCATTGCAGGAACTGCAGTAATGGTTTCGACAGTTGCAGATTTAAGCCCTGCTATTACTTGGGCTTTAGCCATCATTGCAGGTGGAGGAACCGCCACAGCAGTCAAAGCATCAACAAGTACAACCCGATTAGCTTCTACAGCAACAACTGCCGGTTTTGCCAATCCTATTGTTTCTACGATTGAGACAGGCACCTCAATTATAATGTCTGCTTTATCAATTTTTGCACCTATACTTGCCATTATCTTTGTTTTAGTAATTCTGTGGTTGATTTTTAAAGTGTTTAAGTTATTTCGAAAGAAAAAAGAGGTACAGTAAAAACTTTCAAGCTTTAACTTTTCGGTTTTAACTCTCAAATACTATCTTTGCAGACGTCTAATTGAATACTTCAAAAGGTTTCAGTTAGGCATTAATTAATTTTGCTTTGTGTCTTTGTGCCTTAGCGGTAAATTTAAACTAATGAAACCCAGCATCCCAAAAGGAACTCGAGATTTTTCAGCTATGGAAATAGCCAAGCGAAATTATATATTTACTAGTATTAAGAATAATTTTGAAAAATTTGGTTTTGCACCTATAGAAACACCTTCTTTTGAAAATTCGGAAACCTTAATGGGAAAATATGGAGAAGAAGGAGATCGTTTGATATTTAAAATTTTAAATTCTGGTGATTACCTTAGAAAAGTTACACCCGAACTTTTAGAAGAAAAAAACAGTACTAAAATCACCTCTAAAATTAGTGAAAAAGCCCTTCGTTATGACTTAACTGTACCTTTTGCAAGGTATGTGGTTCAACATAGAAACGACTTGGTCTTCCCATTTAAACGTTACCAAATGCAAGCTGTTTGGCGAGCTGATAGACCTCAAAAAGGTAGGTTTAGAGAGTTTTATCAATGTGATGCCGATGTCGTTGGAAGTAAATCGCTCTGGCAAGAAGTCAGTTTTGTGCAATTGTATGATTCCGTTTTTTATGAATTAGGACTAAAAGATGTCAGTATAAAGATTAACAATCGTAAAATATTAGCTGGTATTGCCGAAGTAATTGGTGAAGAAGACAAACTCATTGACTTTACCATAGCGCTAGACAAACTAGATAAGATTGGGAAAGAAGGAGTTATTGCAGAACTCTTAAAAAAAGAAATCACACCAGAAGCCATCAAAAAACTGGAACCTCTTTTTAATTTTAAAGGTGACAGTTTAACGAAATTAGCTCAACTAGAAAAGCTGTTACAAAATTCTGATATTGGAAAAAAAGGAATTGAAGAATTGTATTTTGTTATCGATAAGGTTACAAAACTAGGTTTAAAAACCGCTATTTTAGAAGTTGATATCACACTGGCAAGAGGTTTAAATTATTATACAGGAGTGATTCTTGAAGTAACTGCGAACCAAGTTGCCATTGGTTCTATTGGCGGCGGCGGAAGATATGATGATTTAACCAGCATATTCGGTTTAAAAGATTTAAGCGGTATGGGTATTTCTTTTGGTTTAGATCGTATTTATCTAGTTTTGGAAGAATTAGAACTATTTACTAAAGTCGTTATCCCAAAACCTCAAGTTTTATTTATCAATTTTGGAGAAAATGAAGCTTTCTACGCCATGCAAACTATTAAAGAATTACGTGATTTGGAAGTTAGGGCTGAACTCTACCCAGACAATGCCAAAATGAAAAAGCAAATGGGTTACGCAGATAAAAGAACTATTCCTTTTGTTGTATTAGCAGGTGAAAATGAAATGAAAAACAAACAGTTTACACTTAAAAACATGATTTCTGGCGAACAAAAATTAGTGAATTTTAAAGAATTGATGGAGAATCTAAGATAATTAATATCTTACTGTTATTCTATTTTTTAATTCGCCTAAAAGAACACCTAATTATAACTTATTGGTTTGTTTTGTGAGATTCTGAATTGAATTCAGAATGACCTATTTTATATACTAATTTATCGATTTCTAAAAAATAATAATCCCCAAAACTTTTAGAAGATTTGGGGATTAAAAAAACAGATCTATAAGCCGGGTTCTGTATCACGCTAAAGCGTGATTCTTATCATTTATCTGGCACTATTGTTACCAATAGCATCTAGCTGCCTACCCTTTGGAATCGGTCGAGTAAACCGCTCCCGATTGTTATCGGGACTCCAATATACATGGCATTTCACTACATAGAGTTTACCTGGTTTCACTACAGCATTACCTGTACATACTTTCTGTTGCACTTTTCCTATCACACCAAAGCGTGACGGCGGCCATTAACCGCTATGTTACTCTACAGTGCCCGGACTTTCCTATTACATTAAAAATGCAATCGATAAGACAATCTGTTTGGCAAAGATATATATTGTTAAGTAAACGGTATTTTAATACTATTCCTTTCTTTTTTGTTAAAATATCATATATTTGAACATTATTAACAAACTTTATTATATTATGAAAAATTATTTACTCTTATTATTATCAATTTCGTTATTATTATTTTCATGTAAAAAAAACGATGAATTAATAAATGACTCTCAAGACAATCAAAAGCAACAAGAACCGACCAGATTACTTAACTCTGTTGAAATTGAAGCTGCAATCGATCAATCTTTTCAAGAAAAAAATAGTTTTAATTGGAAAGAAGCAAGCAATCAACTTATTTGGAGTGCTGCGATAGAAGGACAACAAGTCTTATCAATTGGGTATGGCGATAAATCTGAAAGTTTTAGTCTAGATAGAAGTACTACACTAATCGCATTAAAAGAAGAAATCATTGAGCTTGTCATGCAAATTGAAGAATTACCTCGTAAAGAAATTCTACTATATGAAGATGCTGTATTAAATTACATTGACCTAAAAGTTTCAAAATTAGAAACAATTGAAGCACTTAGAAACCTTGAAAGAATTAGGTATATTGAACCAACTGCATACGAACTAACTGAAAACGGAGAAACAAAAAGTGCATCAGGTTGTTCTACTTCTTCTGAATCCATAAGCAGTTCTGATTATGGAACGCTATCAACTGGTGCAAAAATACCATGGAATTTTTACGATCATAAAATTGAACAAGCCTGGGCATATAGTAAAGGAAGTGGAATTACAGTAGGCGTTATAGATACTGGTGTTTCTCAATACCAACCCAATATGAGTTATAAGTTTGATGATTATTATTCAAATAGATATATTCATAAATACGGAACTTATGTTGATTCATGGAAATGGTGGGCAACTAATACTGATGGATCTCATGATAAATGTGGTCATGGAACAAGTGCTTGCAGTGCTATAGGTAGTCCAAACAACAGTAATTATGCACCTGTTGGTGTTGCTTACGAGTGTAATCTTGTTTCTTATAGAGGAACAAGCGATGTGCTTTTAAATGGCTATCACGAAAGAAGAGGTGTGAAAAATGCATTAATACAACTTGCAAATAGAAGCGATGTAAAAATTATTTCTATGTCAATAGGCTATCCTTGGTCAATAGGAATTATTGAAGATGCTGTCGAATACGCATATTATAAAAATAAAATGATTTTTGCTGCTGGAGGAACTTCGACTGCAGCTACCAATTGGTATCCCGTTATTTTCCCAGCAAGTATGAGTGAAACAATTGCAGTTACTGGTGTTGAAGAACAAAGCTCCTATGACGAATGTGATGTATGCCATACTGGATCACAAATTGATTTTACTTTTGTCATGGAACGAAGTAACAATCATCACCAACCTGTATCAGGATATTACAGTAATAGTTCAAGATATTTTGGTGGTTCATCAGTAGCAACGGCTTCAACTGCAGGAATTGCGGCTTTGGTATGGTCAAAATACCCATCATGGAGTAGAACACAAGTATTAAATAGACTAAAGTCATCTGCTTACTTTTACCCAAGCCAACACAGTGATTTTGGTTATGGTAATATAAATGCATTGAAAGCTGTGAGAGGTTGGTAATTTTCAAATTTATTAAAACTAAAAAACGACCTTTTAAGGTCGTTTTTTAGTTTATTCCAAAGAATTATAGCAACTTCAATAATTATGCTAAAGTGGTATATTCCCATGCTTACGCTTAGGTCTATTTACTTCTTTACCCTCGAGCATCGCAAAAGCTTTAATCAACTTTCTTCTTGTGTTTTTTGGTAAAATTACTTCATCGATAAAACCACGTTCGGTTGCACTATACGGATTTGCAAATCGATCAGCATACTCTTGTTCTTTTTCTTTGAGTTTGGCTTCAGGATCATCAGCACCTAGTATTTCTTTTCTAAAGATGATTTCACTAGCACCTTTTGCACCCATAACTGCAATTTCGGCAGATGGCCAAGCAAAATTCATATCAGCACCAATATGTTTTGAATTCATCACATCATAAGCACCTCCGTAGGCTTTACGTGTAATTACGGTAATTCTTGGCACCGTCGCTTCACTAAATGCATACAGTAGTTTAGCTCCATTGACAATAATTCCATTCCATTCTTGGTCGGTTCCTGGCAAGAAACCTGGCACGTCTTCTAACACCAATAAAGGAATATTAAAACTATCACAAAACCGTACAAATCTAGCTGCTTTTTTTGAAGATTCTACATCTAAAACACCTGCAAGACTCATAGGTTGATTGGCAATAATTCCTATACTTTTTCCTGCTAATCTTGCAAAACCAACAACAATATTATCAGCATATTCTTTGTGTATTTCAAAAAAGGAACCAACATCTATAATTCCATTGATTACATCTTTGATATTATAGGGTTTATTGGCAGAATCTGGAATGATTGTTTCTAATTCTTCCCTTATTTCATCATTTAAATCATAATTAAATGAAGGGGCAAGTTCTCTGTTATTTTGAGGCATAAAACACAACAATTTTTTAATAGATTCTAAAGCCTCTATATCATTTTGTGCTGTTAAATGCGTAACACCTGATTTACTTGCGTGTGTATAGGCACCTCCTAATTCTTCAGAAGTCACGGTTTCATTAGTTACTGTTTTAACCACATTTGGGCCAGTAACAAACATATAACTTGATTTTTCTACCATTATAGTAAAATCTGTCATGGCAGGGGAATAAACAGCTCCACCAGCACAAGGTCCCATAATTGCTGAAATCTGAGGAATCACTCCTGAAGATTGTACATTTCTATAAAAGATATCGGCATAACCGCCTAACGAACGAACACCTTCTTGAATACGTGCTCCTCCCGAATCATTGAGTCCGATTACGGGTGCACCTACCTTCACTGCCATATCCATGATTTTCACAATTTTCTCAGCATGCGTTTCTGATAAAGCACCACCAAAAACAGTAAAATCTTGAGAGAATATGTAGACCAATCGTCCATTGATTGTTCCATAGCCTGTTACAACACCATCTCCATAAAATTTTTGTTTTTCCATTCCAAAGTCAGTTGTACGATGTGTTACTAAAGCACCCATTTCTTCAAAAGAACCATCATCTAAGAGATAATTTACTCTTTCACGTGCTGTTAGTTTCCCTTTAGCATGTTGCTTCTCTATTCGTACTTCTCCTCCGCCCAAATAAGCTTGTTGGAGTTTTTCTTCTAATTGTTTTATGTTATTTTTCATGGTTTGTGTTTCTATTTGTATTGTCATTCTGAAAGTAGCTTTAGCGAAATAAAGAATCTTAAAATTCTATACATATCTTATCCCTTAGAATGACTTATTGTGTCTAGCTACCTATCAAACAAAGTTTTAACTGCGGCATTCGTTTCTACTTTTGGCAATTTGACCTCCAACTTTTCTTCTAAATATAGTTGTAATGCCATTTTTGCTGCAACGGAAGCTTCATTTTTATAATATTTTTCTAAAACCTCTGGTGTGTAATAATCTTGCACAAAATGTGTGTCAAATTTACCTGAAACAAAAGATTTATGCTGACAAACATACTTTCCGAAAGGTAATGTTGTTTCTATTCCTTCGACATGATAGTTATCAATAGCTTCAATCATTTTAACTATGGCTTCTTTTCGCGTTTTTCCATAAGTGATTAATTTTGAAAGCATTGGGTCATAATAAATTGGAATTTCCATTCCTTCTTTAAAACCATCATCCACTCGTATATTTTCACCAACTGGCGGTTGATACGTAGTTAGTTTTCCTATACTTGGCATAAAATCATTTAAAGAGTCTTCTGCATAGACACGCAATTCAATTGCATGCCCTTTTATTTTCATATCCTTTTGAGTAAAACTCAACTTCTCACCTTGTGCAATTTTTATTTGCTGTTCGACTAAATCAAGTCCTGTTATCCATTCCGTAACAGGATGCTCTACTTGTAATCTAGTATTCATTTCCAAAAAATAGAAGTTCATTTTTTTATCAATCAAAAACTCAACTGTTCCTGCTCCTAAATAATCACATGACTTGGCTACGTTAATTGCTGCTTCTCCCATTTTATTTCTAATTTCTTCTGTAAGAACAGAGGATGGAGCTTCTTCAACAACTTTTTGATGCCGTCTTTGGATACTACATTCCCTTTCAAATAAATGAACCACATTACCATGAGCATCTGCTATTATTTGAATTTCAATATGTCTGGGTGATTCAATATATTTCTCAATAAAAACTTCTCCATTACCAAAAGCAGAAACTGCTTCGCTTATAGCACGTTCCATTTGATTGATAAATTCTGATTCTTTTTCAACAATTCGCATACCTTTTCCGCCACCACCAGCTGCTGCTTTTATCAAAATAGGGAAACCAATTTTCTTGGCTATTTCAATGGCTTTGGGTACATCTGTGATTGGTTCCTCAACCCCTGGAACCATAGGTATATTATAATTCTTCACAGCCTCTTTTGCTGCTAATTTATCACCCATTGTTTTGATTGCATGCGGTTTAGGTCCTATAAAAATGATGCCTTCGTCTGCAACTTTTTGAGAAAACAAAGCATTTTCACTTAAAAAACCATAACCTGGATGAATGGCATCTACCTTAAGTTTTTTAGCAACTTCAATAATCGTATCATATTTTAAATAAGACTCACTAGAAGGAGCTTCACCTATTAAAACAGCTTCATCTGCCATTTGCACGTGTGGAGAATGTCTATCTGCTGTCGAATAAACAGCTACAGTTTTAATTCCCATTTTTTTGGCTGTTTTAAAAACCCGAATGGCAATCTCTCCTCTATTGGCTACTAATATTTTATTTATCATGCTAAACTTGTTTCAGTATCTTCCGATACTTGTTTATATTTTTATACTATTAAATTAATATAAACCTGCAAGGGTTTCAAACCCTTGCAGGCTTAGGCTGTCTATACCATCTTTATTAGTAATTGTTTTTTATCAACTGCATCTGCTTTTTTGACGTGAATTTGTTTTACAATTCCATCAGTTATCGCAACGAGTATATTCTCCATTTTCATAGCTTCTAAAATCAATAATGAATCTCCTTCTTTTATTTCTTGACCTTCTGAAACTAAGATATCGAGAATCAGTCCTGGCATGGGTGCTTTGATAACCTTCTCTTTCTTTTTATCACCTAAGGTAAGCCCCATCTTTTTGATTAAGTCATCTAATTCATTCTTTATTTGAACTTTATATTTATTTCCATTAACAGACACTTCGTATTTTTTATTTGAAAAATCTGTCTTTAGGGTTTCAATATCATAAGTTGTATCATTTTCAATTATTTGATATTGATTCACTTCTTTTGCTATGATATCTAAAGCTACTACTGATTTTGAATTTAATTCAAAATGGTAGTTTTCGTTTACTTTTAAACTGTATTTTTTTGACATATACTAATTTTAACTTGATTCTATTGATTTGAATGCTTTTACGATTTCTTTAACCAATCTGTGACGCATCACATCTTTATCATCTAAATAAACAAATGAAATACCTTTGACTGATTTCAGGCTTAATAAGGCTTCTTTTAATCCTGAAATTTGTTTTTTAGGTAAATCAATTTGTCCTGGATCACCTGTTATAATAAATTTTGCATGTTTTCCCATACGGGTTAAAAACATTTTCATTTGATTGTGAGTGGTATTTTGGGCTTCATCTAAAATTACAAAGGAATGATCTAAAGTACGACCACGCATAAATGCAAGTGGGGCAATTTGAATGATTCCTTTTTCGAAATAAGACTCTAATTTCTCATAAGGAATCATATCTCTTAAAGCATCGTATAAAGGTTGCATATATGGATCTAATTTTTCCTTTAAATCACCTGGTAAAAATCCGAGATTTTCTCCTGCTTCAACTGCTGGACGCGTCAAAACTATACGTTTTACTTGTCTCTCTTTTAAAGCTTTAACAGCAATTGCTACTGCAGTGTATGTTTTTCCTGTTCCAGCAGGACCAACGGCAAAAAGTATATCATTTTTATTCATACTACTCACCATTTCTCTTTGGTTTTGTGTACGTGCTTTTATTGTTTTTCCACTAACTCCATGTAGAATGACATCTTTAGAATTTGATTTTTCTTTTGAAACATCACTTCCATTAGTCGTTAGAAGTCTTTCAATACTATTCTCATCTAAACTATTAAAGCGAGTATAATAATCAACTAACATTCCAAAACGTTTTTCAAATTCATCGAGAATTTCCACTTCACCAAACAGCTTTATCTTAGATCCACGAGCTATTATCTTTAGCTTTGGAAAGTATTTTTTCAGTATATCTAAATTTATATTATTAACTCCGAATAAATCAGACGGATTTACTTCTGTTAGCTCAATAAGTCTTTCGTTCAATTGCTTTACTATTTAACTATTTCTTGATAATAAAAAATGTATTTTTGTAATTCTCTTTTCGAGTAGATTACTCTGCTAAAATAATAAAAATAGAAGCATCTACAAAGACTGTGTAGTTAATATTTTTTCGTAATAGAAAATGATAGAGAACTAACAAAGGAGAGCTGAGAATTAACAATAAATATATTTCTACTTATGTCTATTATCACACTTACTAGCGATTTTGGCTCCAAGGATTTTTCGGTCTCTGCGGTGAAAGGGAGCTTGTATGATTTGATAAAAAATCCGACTATTGTAGATATATCTCATGAGATTACACCTTATAATATTCTTGAAACTGCTTTTATCCTAAAGGCAAGTTACCCTAATTTTCCTAACGAAAGTATTCATTTAATAGGTATTGACAGTGAATACTCCATTGAACACAAACATATTGTTGCTAAGCTAAATAATCATTATTTTATTGCGGCTGACAATGGAATATTTTCTTTATTAGCCGATGAGAATGAATATGATATAATAGTTGAAATACAACATCCAAAATCAAAAGAAAGCAGTTTTCCGATGCGTGATGTCTTTGTTGATATTGCTGCACAAATAATTTTTAATGAGAAATTAGAAAATTTAGGCTCTCCTATTAATACTATTAACCAATGGGTTAAAAATATACCTAATATTGCTGTAGATGACGAAATCATTGGGCATATTGTGTACATTGATAATTATGGAAACATTATTACCGATATTTCAAAAGGACTATTTAACGATTCTAGAAAAGATAGAAAATTTGAAATAATTGCCAGTAGTGCAAAAATTAATAAAATATATACCAACTATAATTCGTTTATCAATTATAATTTAGAAGTTAACCAACGCCAACAAGCTGGTAAAGCATTGGCTCTTTTTAACTCCCTAGATTTACTTGAAATTGCTCTATATAAAAGTAATCCTAACTATGGTGGAAGTGCTTCTTCTTTACTAGGGCTCGAAGTTGGAGACAGTATAAAGATTGTGTTTGAATAGAAATTGGAATGATTTAATGATGAAGATTTAAGATTGAAAATTTAAGATTAGAAATTAATAAAAAGTATGTTCACACGTATCGTAAAAATGAAATTTAAAGCAGATAAAGTAGCTCACTTTATTTCACATTTCAACTCGATTAAAGAAAAGGTAAGAAATCAAGAAGGCTGTCAATCAGTTCTTTTATTACAAGATCAAGTTGACACTACCCTATTCTTTACTTATAGTGTTTGGAATGATGTAGCTGATTTGGAACGCTATAGAAAATCTGAATTTTTCAAAGGAGTTTGGCAAGAAACAAAACAACTCTTTGATGGAAAACCTGAGGCTTGGAGTGTGGATAAATTGGTTCATTTATAATTTGAAAATGAGTTGATTAACGAGTTTGGTAATATACCGATGTTCTAATTACTTGATTTGATGAAAATTTGTTTAGCTAAAATACTAAAGACCAAAGACTAATAACTAAAGTCCAGAGACAAAAGACTATGATTGCACTTTTTAAAAAAGATTTTAATGCCTTTTTCACCAGTCCTATTGGGTATTTGGTCGTGGGATTATTTCTTTTATTTAACAGTTTATTATTGTGGTTTTTTAAAGGAGATTGGAATATTTTCAACACTGGTTTTGCTGATATGCAAGCCTTTTTTGATAGCACGCCTTGGTTGTTGCTTTTTTTAGTTCCTGCGATTACTATGAGAAGTTTTAGTGATGAATACTCAAATGGAACGATAGAAATACTAAAAACAAGACCACTATCAAATTGGCAAATTGTTTTGGGTAAATTTTTTGCAACTTTCACACTAATTCTCATTAGTTTAGTGCCAACACTAATTTATGCTTTTAGCATTTCAATACTTGCTCAACCTGCTCACATTGATTGGGGTCCTATCATAGGGTCGTATGTAGGATTGAGTTTATTAGGTGCTGTTTTTATTTCCATTGGACTTTTCACCTCTATTTTATCAAAAAATCAAATTGTTGCTTTTTTAGTTGGGTTACTACTTATTTTTATGCTTTTCTATGGGATTGAACAAATAGTTTTATGGTATCCATCCTTGCCCAATTTCATGCAAAACATTAGTTTATATACTCATTTAAAAAGTATTAGTAAAGGTGTAATTGACAGTAGAGATCTCCTCTATTTCTTAAGTGTTTGTTTATTCTTTTTATTCTTAACTAAATGGAAATTAGATAAATGAGCAGATTAATTAAACATATTATTATACTTATTAGTGTTCTTCTACTACTAAATTGGTTTGGAAACAAATTACTTATTCGTTGGGATTTAACTGCTGACCATAGGTACACACTTTCTGAGACTAGTAAAGATTTACTTTCAAAAATTGATGAAAATTTAGTCGTAAAGGTTTATTTAAAAGGAGACTTTCCTTTAGATTTTAAACGTTTACAACAAGCAACTGAACAACATCTTGAAGAGCTTAAAGCCAAAAATAAAAAATTGCATGTTCAATTTATCAATCCTAATGGGATAGAGGAAAAACTAATTAAAAAAGACTTACAACCTAGTCGTTTGACTATGGAAGAAAATGGGACAATCTCTGAAGCAATTATTTTTCCTTGGGCTACAATATCATATAAAAGCAAAACTGCTACAGTTCCTCTGTTGCTAAATACAGGAAATTCTCAAAAAGAACAGCTACAACATTCTATTGAAAATTTAGAATTTGCTTTTAGTGAAGCTATTTCTAAAGTTTTAAAAAATAAACGTAAAAGTATTGCTATTTTAAAAGGTAATGGAGAACTAGAGGACATCTATTTATACGATTTTCTATATACATTAAAAGAAAAATATGATTTAGCTCCTTTCCTGCTTTCAAAAGAAAATGAAAGTCCGAATTCTATATTACAAGAACTAAAAAATTATGATTTAGCCATAATAGCCAAACCAACCCAAGCTTTTTCAGATGAAGAAAAGTTAGTTCTCGATCAATATATTATGAATGCTGGCAAAACACTCTGGATGCTAGATACTGTGATTGCCGAAATGGATAGTTTACAACAAAATGGTGAGGCTTTATTTGTACCTAGAGAACTAAATCTTACTGATTTATTATTTAGTTATGGTGTTCGTGTAAATTACAATTTAGTAGAAGATTTATACAGCAGTAAAATAGCTATCGCTACAGGAAACAGAGGAAATAAAACTGAATTCAAACAGTTTTTATGGCGTTATTATCCTTTGATTACACCCAATAAAACTCACCCAATTACCAAAAAATTAGAAGCTGTAAATTTACGTTTTCCTACAAATATTGACACTCTAAAAAACAATATTCATAAAGAAATATTGTTACAAAGTTCACCTTTAACAAAGATGACAGGCTTACCCAACTT
>DQTL01000180.1 GCA_015662775.1 Lutibacter sp. | reverse complement strand
TAAAAAGAAGTAATTATTTGTTTGCTCTGTGGTGGTACATCAATCATCCCTGTAGTTTTAACTATTTCAGGAAAATTTTGTTTTGATAATGCTCCAAACTGCATTTTATTTACATCAAACTGTTCTTGTGTAATAACAATGTCTTCATCTTCATGTTTATCATTTTTATGTGATGCATCACTCTCTGCATGATCGTGACCATGATTGTCTGTTTGTGTTTCTTTATTTTTACAATTCGTTAATACAAATATTGTAATTATTAGGATTAGTATATTTTTCATTTTTATGTGTTTTTTATATTGTCAAATTATTTATTTCAATGATTATTTGGTTGTATTGATAAAGGCTTTCCAGATAAGAAAGCTTAATGTCATAAGCATTTTTAATACTTTGTATGTATTGAAAAAAGTCTATTTCGCCTTCTTTAAAAGATCTTTCGGCGGTTTTAACTATTGCTTTTGATACTATTTCTCCTTCCGTTTTATAATAATCTAAACTCTCTTGGTACTTTATCTTTTCTAATAAAAGTTGTTTCTGTTTGGATAGTAAATTCTGTCTATAATTTTCTAATGCTTGTTTATTTATTTCGGTATCTATTTTAGATGCATTAATCTTAGATTTTAAACTTTTTCTGAATAATGGTATTTGCATTCCTACCTGAAAAGTTTGAATACTACCGTTATAAAAAGAATTATCGCCATAACTATACGCTAAATTAAAATCTGGTAGAACTGCTTTTTTATTCGATTTTGTTTTGGCATTTAGGTACTGTTCTTGTGCTGTAAACCAGTCTAGCCCTTTGTTATTTTCAATTGTAATATCTTTATGTATTTTTATATCAAAATTTTCTTTTTTTATTGAAAACTCATCTTCAATCTGAACAATTTGCTTGATTTTTATTTTTGCTATTTCTACTTCATTTGTTGCTTGATTGTATTGTATTTGAATTTGTCTGTATTTAGATTTTGCTGTTATTTTTTCAAGATAATTACTTTCTCCAAGTTCAAATTTACGATTAGAGTTATGCGTAAATTTACTATACAAACTATCTAATTTTTGATAAACACGAGCTTTCTCATTTACATAAAGATAATGTTGGTAAGCTAATTCTAATTTTTTATTAATTACTTGTTTTTTAATTTCGAGATTAGCTTGGGCAATAGTAATTGCCGATTTTCTTAAATTTTTATTCGCTTTATAAACACTCGGCAAATTAAACCCTTGGGCAATTCCGTAAGTACTTAATACACCAATACTTTCAGTGATTTTATCATTCTCATAATTATAAAACACTTTAGTTTTACCTAAATCACTTGGTGCTTTTGCTAATAATTCTTTTTGATTTATCTGTAAACTCAACGCTTTTAATTCCAAATTATTTTTGTAGGCTTCTTGTTTTAATTCTACTAATGATAATGGTTCATTTTGTGCATAGCTCCCCAACAAAAAAAACAAAAATATAACAGTTACTATTGTGTTTTTTCTATTTTTTAGATGAAATTTCTTACGTGCTCTTTTACTATCAAAAATAGCATATAAAACTGGTAATACTAATAATGTAAGTAATGTAGATGTAATTAAACCTCCTATCACTACAGTTGCTAATGGTCGTTGCACCTCAGCTCCTGCTCCATTAGACACTGCCATTGGCAAAAATCCTAATGCTGCTGCTAGTGCTGTTAACAACACGGCTCTTAGCCTATTCTTAGCTCCAAATACAATAAGTTCATCATCTGTATTCATACCTTTATTTTTCAATTCTTTAAACTCTTCTATTAATACAATTCCATTTAAAACTGCGATACCAAATAAGGCTATAAACCCCACTCCTGCCGAAATACTAAATGGTAAATCTCTAATCCATAAAAAGAGAATTCCTCCTACTGCTGCAAATGGTATTGCTGAGTAGATTATTAATGCTTCCTTTGCCGATTTGAATGCAAAATAGAGTAAAACAAAAATTAACACCAATGCTATAGGTACTGCAATGATTAGTCTTGCTTTTGCAGATTGTAAATTTTCAAATTGCCCTCCATAAGTAATGGTATAACCTACTGGAATTTTAATTTTTGTTTCTATAACCTGCTTTATATCATCTACTACCGATTGTAAATCACGATTTCTTACATTAATTCCAACTACAACTCTTCGTTTAGTATCATCTCTAGATATTTTTGCTGCTCCTTTTTTATAGGTAATACTTGCCAATTCACTTAATGGAATTTTCCCTCCTGTTGATAAATCAATATATAAATTTTGTAAATCACTTATATCTTTCCGATTGGTTTTATCTAAACGCAATACCAAATCAAATTTCTTTTCACCTTCAAAAATACTTCCTGCTCTATGACCCGCAAACCCCATAGCAATCATTTCGTTTAAATCTTCTATATTTAATCCGTAACGTGCAATTTTATTTCGGTTAAACTTTACATTCATTTGTGGTAATCCTGCAGTTTTTTCTACTGTAACATCTGCCGCTCCTTCAATACTTGCTATGGCTCGTTTTATCTCATTAGCTTTATTCTCTAGTACATCTAAATCTTCTCCATAAATTTTAATTGCAATATCTGAACGTACTCCTGAAATTAATTCATTAAAACGCATTTCTATAGGTTGTGTAAACTCTACTTCCATATTCGGAATAATCTCTAACGCTTTTTTAAATTTATTTGCCAATTCATCTTTTGTTTTTGCTGAAGTCCACTCTCCTTTAGGTATCAAAGTAATCATTACATCACTTTCTTCCATAGACATTGGATCTGTTGGCACTTCTGCCGCTCCTATTCTACTTACCACTTGCTTTACTTCTGGAAAAGTTTTTAATATCTGCTCTATTTTTGTAGTTATTTCTACTGTTTTCGCTAATGATGTTCCTGTTTTTAATACTGGCTGAATTACAAAATCTCCTTCATCTAATGTAGGGACAAATTCTGCTCCCATGGTAGAAAATATATAGAATGATATTGCTAAAATAATCATTGCTCCTCCAATAACTACTTTCTTTGTTTTTAGCGCCCAACGAATTATTGGTTCATATAAATTGGTTAAAAATTGCATTAACCGAACTGATATATTATTTTTAGATAATTTGGTTGGCTTAATTACCAGAGATGCCATTGCTGGCACATAAGTTAATCCTAAAATCATTGCTCCTATTAAAGCAAAACTAAAAGTCATTGCCATAGGTCTAAACATTTGTCCTTCAATGCCTCCTAAGGTTAAAATTGGTATAAATACTATTAGAATAATTAGTTGTCCAAATATTGCTGATGACATCATTTTTGAAGCTGCTCCATGAGTCACATCATCTCTAATATCTTGTGACTGCATTTTATTTAAGCCATTAAAATCATCTCTTTTTGAGGTTATTTGAAAGGCAACAAACTCCACAATAATAACTGCTCCATCAATAATAATTCCAAAATCTATTGCTCCTAAACTCATTAAATTTGCATCTATATCAAAAAGATACATTAAGCCTAATGTAAATAACAAGGCTAGCGGAATTACAGATGCTACTACTAATCCTGACCTCCAACTCCCTAGTAATAAAATTACTATAAAAATTACTATTAAACTTCCTAAAATCAAATTTTCATAAATAGTAAATGTAGTTTTTGCTATCAACTCACTTCGGTCTAAAAATCCATTGATATATACTCCTTCTGGTAATGATTTTTCAATCGATTTAACTCTATCTTTTACCGCTTCAATTACCTGTTTTGAGTTCCCTCCTTTAAGCATCATTACTTGCCCAAGTACTTTCTCTCCTTCTCCGTTTGCTGTAATTGCACCAAATCGCATGGCAGATCCATAACCTACGTTAGCAATATCTTTTATTAAAATTGGCAATCCATTTTTATTGGTTACTACCGTATTTCTAATATCATCTAATGATGTCATTAATCCTTCTCCACGGATAAAATACGACTGATTTGTTTTTTCTATATAACCTCCTCCTGCAACACTATTATTTTTTTCTAATGCTGTAAAAACATCTGCTGTAGTAATGTTCATTGCATTAAGTCTTGCTGTATTTATAGCAACTTCATATTGCTTTAGAAAACCTCCCCAAGTATTAACTTCTACTACGCCTTTAATTCCTGAAAGTTGTCTTTTTACAATCCAATCTTGAATAGTCCGTAATTCTGTTGCTGTATATTTGTCTTTATAACCTTCTTTTACATCTAATATATACTGGTAAATCTCTCCTAATCCCGTAGTTATTGGTCCCATTTCTGGAGATCCAAATCCATCTGGTATATTTTCTCTTACCGAAATTAATTTTTCGGATATGAGTTGCCTTGGTAAATAAGTTCCCATACTTTCTTCAAATACAATGGTGACTACTGATAATCCGAATTTTGATATGGAACGTATTTCTACAACTCCAGGTAAATTAGACATTTCTAATTCTACTGGATAGGTAATAAATTGCTCTATATCTTGTGTAGAAAGATTTTGTGAAGTTGTTATGACTTGTACTTGATTATTGGTTACATCTGGTACTGCACCAATAGG
>DQTL01000120.1 GCA_015662775.1 Lutibacter sp. | reverse complement strand
TTAGTGGCACAAGCATAAGTAAGTTTTTCAACCATTAACAATAGTGTCTTTTTTCTTCCAGTAGCTTCCATCACAGGTAAGCCCGCAACAGTATGTAGTCTATGAGGTACCCTAGCTATCCATGCTGCCAACATACCAACTATACCAGCTTTAGGGGTATGCGTATGAACAATGTCTGGTTTTTCTTTCATTAGTAAAATAGTCATTTTTACTAATGAAACTATATCTTTTAGTGGAGTAATCTCTCTACTCATTTCTAGTTCTATAGTTCGGATGCCTTCAGTTTCTTTAACATCATTAAGTTCGGTACCTTTTGAAGAAACACCAATAACTTCAAAGTATTGGTTAATGAATCGTAATTGATCCTTAAGTAGAATCTTTAGCGATACTGGAACAGTGGTTATTCGAATTAGTTTAGGCTTCATAATTTTTTTATTCCAATCTGGTATATTTAAATATATATTTATGACTTCAATGCCAAGTTTTAGCTAAAAGTAAAGATTTGACCCTTGCCTTTACTTACATTAGCAGGTCTATTGCTTAATCTTTTGACTGTAATATTTTTAGAAATTGAGGCATAAACCCTTTTATTACCTCAATGGATCCATATTTACTTAGATGATTCCCATCTGAGTAGATAAGTTTTTTATCTACATCAAGATTTCTGCATTTCCCATTTGCGCATAACACATCATGAGGGTCTAAAAAGATAAATTTTCCTGATTTTATAGAAGCCTCTTTAAGTTGTTTATTGAATGCAACTCTTTCTGGATATGGAGAAACCTCCAAGTATTTATCCTGATCAAAACTAGAGAAGAACAATGGTCTAGGTCGTGAAAAAATATCATATAGGTTATACCTAGCACCTGGGACGTTGCCTATAATGACCAATATACTATCACCAATCATGTCTTTCAAAGCATAAATACCTTGAATGATGTCTTTTGTTCTGATTTTAATATGCCTTCTTATACCATTTTTATCTACCATGTCAGCTGTATTCATTTGGCTAAGCCATGATTCTGATAGTACGACAATGGGTGTGTTGCCATTTTTAATATAAGGGATATCTTTTGATAATGCTTCCGCAGATATTTGAATATAGCTCTCTTTATCTACTCTTCTAAATTTAGGTAAATAGATTGAGCTAAAGCAGTTCGAAATATATAGACTTAGGTTGTTATCTTTGGATAAGATTTTGTATAAACCTTCAGCATAATGATTTGCATGAGAATCACCTATTAATACAATATCTGCTTTTCCCTTTGCTCTGTCTATGAGTCCCTTTCCTTTGTATCCTGCTCCCCCCCACATTTTTAAGTGGAAATTTTTAGCATCACCTATATCTTCAAAAACTACAGTTTTAGGAATTCGCCAAGTCCATCCATCATTTTGTTTTATATTGATGCCAAGGTATGCCAATAATGCTACCAATGCAATAATAGTATATTTCCAATGCGGGAGTGCAAGATCGTATTTTTTCTTTCTAAATGGCTGCTCAACATAGAAGTAATTTAAAGTTGCTAGTGCAAATGACGCTAGAATGATTATTAACGCCGCACTACTATCGATTGAATTAGCTAAATATGTCCAAAAAACTATTATCGGCCAGTGTATGAGATAAAGAGAATAACTGATCAACCCTATACCAACAGCGAGTTTATTGCTTAAAATACCTTTAAAACGGCTATTGTGACCAGAGTATATAATCAATGCAGCACCCAGAGTGGGGACAAGACCGTAGTAAGAGGGGAATAGCATCTTATCGTCAAAACTAAAGACAGCATATCCGATAAGAATAAGACCAAGGATAAAAAGTAGATCATAGATCCATTGTTTGCTTTTTATGTGAATAATCCAAACAACAAGTGCACCAATGGCAAACTCGAAGATTCTAAAGGGAAGTAGGAAAAAGATAGTGGTATTGCCATCCTGTATGAGTTCTGCTATCCGTTGAGAATGTTTACTTATAATTCCAACTGAACCATCACCAAAAACTTGGTTCAAATAGAGGCTAAAGATACCTGTAAGTATTAAAAAAGCAGGAATTAACCAATTCTTTTTAATCGTCATTAATCCCCATAGTAGAAATGGCCAGATAAGATAAAACTGTTCTTCTGTACTCAAAGACCAGGTATGTAAAAATGGTTTTAGTTGTGAAGAAACATCAAAATAGTCTGTTTCAAGCCAGAAGTAAATATTTGAAACACTTGCAATGGCAGATGTTAATGCTCCACCTATTCTACTCAGATGGGTTGGGGAAAATACCAGTATAGAAAAAAGGATTGTAAAAAATAATACGATAATTAAAGCAGGTAGTAGTCTGCGAATCCTTTTAATATAAAACTGCTTCATGCTAAACTCACCAGTTATTTCTATCTCTCTTTTTATTAAATTAGTAATAAGAAATCCACTAATAACAAAAAAGATATCCACTCCAACAAAGCCACCCGAAAAGCTTTGAAAACCTAAGTGAAAGATCAATACGCTCATAATGGCAATGGATCGTAATCCATCTATATCTGGACGGTATTTTATATAACTTTTTAATGGTTTCATAGTATACTTTCAAACTCTTTCATTATTTTTTCAATCTTAAAATCTTTCAAACGTTTCATCTCGGCCTGTTTGATCTGTCCGAGGTTAATGTTTTCATTGTAAAGATAATATTGCATGTGTTTGCGTAAAGCTTCAACATCACCTACGGGATAGAGTAAGCCATATTTATTATCTCCAAGTATCTCTCTTGGTCCGCTTTTGCAATCTGACGATATAACGGGAAGTCCACACGCCATCGCTTCTACTACAACATTCGGGAATCCTTCTATTTCCGAAGTCATAACAAATAGGTCAGATTTATATAAATAGTAAAAAGGATTTGTGACATTTCCTAGAAAATGTACTTTTTTCTGAATTTGAAGTTTTTTACAATACTCAATAAGCTTATTTTTTAGTTTTCCTTCTCCTAGTAAGATTAATTGTAAGTCATCATCCTTATTTTGCAAGGTATGAAATGCATCTATCAAATCTTTATTGCGTTTCAGCGGTATTAACCGACCTACTGAAATAATATATTTTTTTTGCTTATCAAAATTAAAGGGTATATCATCACAGGTTTCTTTTTTTTCATTGATAAAGTCAAGATCTACAGGGTTGTGTATCACTTTTGTTTTTGTAGTGATGCTCATTAAAGTTTTAAGGTCATTTTCAACACCTTGTGAATTAGAGACGATAAGGTCAGCGTTATTAAATAGTAGTTTAACCAAAAATAAATTTATTTTTCCCAGTAATCCTTCATTTAAATATCTTGAAGTAGTACTTCGAATATTAATAATTGATTTGTGCTTAGTTCCCAAAAACTTAGCTAGTATATTTACATAATTGGGTCTATACAAGAATGACATCACAGTGTCTATCTTGTTTTCTTTTAGATATTTTGATAATTGCCAAGCAACAAATGGTAATTCTATTAATTTTCTTACACCACTTTTATAATTTTTGTTCAAAATAGTCATATTTATAGAGGTTGGTAGATCATAATCAATACCATTCTCCATAAGGATAAGGTGTAAGCAAATATCTTCATCTTGTATAAACTTGTTTAACATTAGTGATATAACTCTTTCTGCACCACCTTTATTTAAGCTGATACAAAAAATTAAAAGATTAGTTTTAGCCAAGATATTTTTCCATCCATTTTATATATGTAATCAAAGTCCATATCTGATGATAGTTGTTTTCATTTCCATTCATATGATTCTCTATCA
>DQTL01000078.1 GCA_015662775.1 Lutibacter sp. | reverse complement strand
TATATCAATGTATTAGATGAAAAAGTAGTGCTTTTAAAAAAACGCACTTAACTGATTATCATACTTTTAACCCTTGTAACTGTCAAACTCAAGAAGTTAGTGAGATTATAAAAGTAAATATGGCTAGAAGCTTCTTACTATTTTTTAAAATATACATTGTGTAAAGTTATTATTTGTTTGTGGGTGAAAACCCAATTGGTTTAAAACACCTATAGTTCTACTTCGGAATAGTTTGTTTTCAGTAAACCCAAAGATTATAAACAAACTATTTTATCCCATTTCTACAAGAATAATATTATCTGTTCTTTCTTTTTGTATTAGAATAGTATTATCAGATAGAACTACAGCATTTAATCTAATAAATTTTATCCCTATTCTATATGATTGAGATTGAAAGTGTAAAATTCAACCGACATAGCGTCAAGAAATTCCCGCGATTAAAAATGATACCTTCTAAAGGCTTCCATAGCTTCATATTCTGCCAAGCCAAGGTCGTGATATTTTTTTGCTGTTAGACGGTTTCTGTCTTCAGCGCGTACCCAAAATTCTCTAGAATCATTCCCTTGATACATAACACCATCTTTTTGAGATTGGTGATAGAAAATAGCACGTCTTTTTTTCATTACCTGATCAGGACTCATAGGTACCGCCATCTCTATTTCATAAGTTCCCCATTCATGCCATGCACCACGGTATAACCAAACCCAACAATCTTTCATATAGTCTTTGTGTTTTAAAACTTCTAATGAGGCAAAAAGTGCATTTAAACAAACTTCATGTGTTCCATGAGGATCTGCTAAATCACCAGCAGCATAGATTTGATGTGGTTTTATTTTATCAATTATTTCGTTCATTATTTCAATATCATCTTGAGACAGCTTTTTCTTTTTAATACTTCCTGTTTCATAAAAAGGAAGTTGTAAAAAGTGGATATTAGCCTCTGGTAAACCTAAATATCGTACGGCAGCTCTTGCTTCACTTTGTCTTATAATTCCTTTTAGATTTCTAACATTTTGGGAATCAATATCTTTTTTTGTTTTATTTTTAAGATTATTAATAATTTCTTTTACTGTTCCAGAATCCTCATTTAATTGAGAAGCTATTTCTGCAAATTTTAATGCTTCTTGATCAGTAACAGCAATATTACCTGAAGTTTGATAAACGACATGTACTTCATGTCCTTGCTCTATTAAACGGTCAAGAGTGCCACCCATAGAAATCACATCATCATCGGGATGTGGGCTTAAAACAATAACTCTTTTTCTGATAGGATTTGCACGTTCTGGACGATTTGAATCATCTGCATTTGGTTTTCCTCCAGGCCAACCTGTAATGGAGTGTTGTAGGCGATTAAACATTTGAATATTTAAATCATATGCAGATCCTTCATCAATTAATAAGCCTGACATACCGTTGTTATTGTAATCTTTATCAGTTAATCTTAAAATAGGTTTATCTAACAATTCACTTAGCCAGACAACCGCTTTAAACTTTAGATTATTATCCCAAATACAAGAAGAAACTAACCAAGGGGTTTTTACTCTGGTTAATTGAGAAGAAGCTCCTTCATCTAAAATAAAAGTTGTGTTATTATGCCCTTGTAAATATGTTGCAGGTACTTGAGAGCTGATTTTACCTTCAATTGTTTCTTTTGTTATCTCGGCTTTATTAATACCCCACGATAAAAGTACGATTCTTTTTGCTGCTAGTACAGTTCCTATACCCATGGTAATAGCTCTACGTGGAACATTCATTATACCACGAAAAGCAGGTGCTGCATCAACTCTAGTAATATAATCTAATGTAATACTACGTGTGCCTGAATTTATATGAGAACCAGGTTCATTAAAACCAATATGACCCGTTCTACCAATTCCTAATAATTGAAAATCGAGTCCTCCTGCATTTTTTATTTGTAGTTCATAATCAATACAATATTGATGCAAGTCGTCTTTACTTACTTTACCATCTGGTATATGTACATTTTCAGGTAAAATATCTATATGATTAAATAAATGTTCGTGCATAAAGTAATGATAACTCTGAATATCTTCCTTTTCCATAGGGTAGTATTCGTCTAAGTTAAAACTTATTACATTAGTAAAACTAAGCCCTTCATCTTGGTGCATTCTTATCAATTCTTCATAAACTTTAATAGGAGAGGAGCCAGTGGCTAAACCGAGTATACAGTTTTCACCTTTTTCTTTTTTATCTTTAATTAATTTAGCTATTTCTTGAGCGACCAGAATTGATCCTTCTTGAGCAGAGTCTACGATGATATTATGAATTTTTTCATATCGAGTTTCTTCGAATTTTCCTGCTTTTTGGTATTGTATGGTTTTTTTTATAATTTTCATTATGTAGGGTTAATAGGCAATTATACAAAAGATTTTTATGTATTATTTTTTTTCTGCTAATTAATAAAGTGAAATAACTATGAAACAAAAGGGAATCGATTGATTCCCGTTTGTTTTATAGTTAAGATTTCATTGATGTTCTAAAATTGTATTTTAAACTGAACGATACTCGTTAACTTACATTAAATGAGTTCTTAAAAATTAGAACCAGTATCCCACCATAGACGAGTTCCTCCGTTGTCTGCTCCTCCTAATTTTGTTACTGCATCAGTAACTCCAGGTGCGTTAGTAGATAATTCACTATCAACAAAAGGAATTCTTCTAATTTGTAGATTAGTATCAATAAGACCCCCACTTTGGTTGCTTACTACGGGAAAAATTTTTGGATAGCTAGTTCTTCTAAACTCACTCCATGCTTCTTGTCCATCAGGGAACATGGCAATCCATTTTTGTGTAATAATCTTCTCTAATTTCATTTCATCACTATCTCCAGTATTCCATGCGATAGTAACAGTACTTCCTGCTGGAATACTATTAGAAGCTGTAACTGGATCTACGTAATCAGCTGGTACAGAGCTATTGTCTGCTATATAAGCTGCTGCATCTCCACTTAAACCATGTTGGTCAAAAGAAGTTGAGATGCCTAGTTCGTAATTAGACTGAACATCACCTGCATTAGCCCAACCTCTTAAGGCTGCTTCCGCTTTTAAAAAATATACTTCTGAGGCCGTCATTAACTGAACATCTGATGTGTGTATATCATCATTAATAGCAGAGAACCCAATATAATCGGCTTTTTGTGCTAATTCATCAGCATAACCAGGTAATAATGGATTACCACCACGAACACCTTTTCTTTCACCTGCATAATCCATAGATTCGTCAAAATAGGCTTCTTTTCTACTATCATTATAACCTGATAGAATAGATTCCATAGAGGCATTCATTCTTACATCACCCCATGAATTATCAATAATTGATAATGGATGCGGTTTTGTACTGTGAACAATAAAATTATCAGTATTTACTTCAATAAGCCCACCATTTACAGGATTTAAAGCTTTTTCACCTTCTAGTTTCGCTTTAGTTGGGTCTATCATAGAAATACGAACAGCTAAACGCAAACGTAGTGAGTTTGCAAATTTCACCCATTGTGCATAGTCTCCATCATAAACCATATCAAAAGCTGTAAAACTTTTATTGTCTAAATCAGCATTTAAGCTTTCAACGGCAGTGTCTAAATCTGTAAAGAATGCGTTATAAGCAGCTTGCTGTGAATCATACACACCAGCATTATCAAGATCACCAAAGTTTGTATATACTATAGGGCCAAAAATATCAGATACTCGATGCATAGCTTCAACTTTTAATATTAAGTTTACCGCATCTAGTGTAGGATAGTCTTCACTTGCTAGCTCCGAAATAGTTTTAGAGTTCCCCATAATATTCTCGTAAGGAACACTCCAAATAAAGTTATTCCATCCACTAACTAATGAGTAGGTGGTATTGTTTGCACCTGCTACGAAAGGGCGTGGATTGGTCATATATCCAGAATAAACATCAGCATTTAAGTTTTGTTGTAATTGAAAAACCCAAGCTGGATCATATCTATAGATGTTTTCAAATATAGGTTGGTATTTAGAGCCTACATGTTGAAAATCAATCTCTAATGTTTCATCAGAGATGTTTTTGTCATTTTGATTGAAGTCTTCTAGATCGCTACAAGACACACCAACCATCATCGTCATTACCATTACGGCAATTATTTTATTTATATTTTTTATCATCTTATTAAAATTTAGAATGTTAAATTAAGATTTAATCCATAACTCTTTGTAGAAGGTAAACCTAACACGTCAACACCTTGTAAATTATTTCCTGTACTTAGAGTGATATTAGGATCATATGGTGCTACTTTGTATAAAAAGAATAAATTGCTTCCTACGAAAGAGGCTTTTATTCTTTTAAAGAAAGAATTCCCATTCATATCAAAGTTATAACCAATTGCTATATCAGCCAACCTAATATTGGTAGCATCATAAGTATATTCGCCAGTAAAACCAGCACGACCACCTATTTTTCCATAGTAATCTTGAGCAGTTACTTGTGCTTTTGTTCCAGATGGAGTAATAACATCTACCATTACATTTGCAGTTTCTCTAGCAGAGTTGTTACTTTTTCCTTCAACTACACCTTCCGTCATACTAACAACTTCTCCACCAAATTTACCATCAATTGAAAAATCAAAAGTAAAATTATCATAGGTGAAAGAGTTAGTCCAACCTAGAGTGAAATCAGGGTTTGCATTTCCAAT
>DQTL01000053.1 GCA_015662775.1 Lutibacter sp. | reverse complement strand
TCTAAATAATTGGGGCATTAGCTCAGCTGGCTAGAGCGCTACGCTGGCAGCGTAGAGGTCATCGGTTCGACTCCGATATGCTCCACAAGTATTAAACGCAATTATCTTATTTATAGGTGGTTGCGTTTGTTTGTGATTTTATTCTAATATTAACAATCAATCCTTTTCTTCAAAAGGGATACTCAAATCAAAAATTTCTAATAAAAGCCGTTCTAAAACTTCTAGAAATTCATCTAAACGAGCTGTAGTAATAATATAGTCCTTCTTCCAAGTTGTCCCAAAATTTACAGGCATAAAACCCGTTTGTAAATTTTTAAAACTTATAATACCTGCTTGTAATTCTTTGGAAGAATCAAAATGAGGATCTTGGGTATATAAATAAGCATATAGTAGTATTTGTAGAGCTTTAGAGTATTTGTAATCACTAGATAATTTATTAAAATCATTAATATTTAACTGTGAAGATAGTACTCTACCCGATTTGTAATCAATAATTCTCACGACTCCATCTACCTCATCAATTCGATCAACAATTCCTTTTATTTTTATAGGAAAGTCAAAATTTAGAAAGTCTATTTCTGCTTCTAAATGCTTTTCTAAAGCCAATACTCGAATTATTCGTCCTTCTTTAATATTACGGATTTCATTTTTAAGAAACCTAAAAATAAATTGAACAATGACTTCAAAAATAAGTTTATTTTTTCCTTCTACAATCTGTCCACTAGGATATTCTTTACTAAAACAAACTTCAACTTCCTTTCTTACTTTAGGAAATAAATCACTGATTTTTTTAACAGTAAGAATTTTCCCAACAAAGGGTTTGTAAAGTATTTCTAAGACATTATGAATAACAGTTCCCATGGTGTTATCAGCAATTATTTCCTCAATAATAGCATTTTCGTTTACTCCTAATATTCGCTGTTGGTAAAAGGAAATTGGATTATATAAATAAGAACCTAAAGCAGAAGGTGAAAATCCTTTAGAAGCTATTTTTTGGAGTTTTTCAAGTATGGCTTCTGTTTTATCAACACTCAATTTAGTTGCAAGGTCAGAACTAACTAATGGGTTGATCGTTTTTTGACTAATAGTAGGATATTCCCAGATTAATTGCGTTAAAAATTGACTTTTTTCACCACCTCCAAAAGTATCTGTTTGGTTGTTATAAAGTAAACTAATTTTATTGGCAGAATCAAGTAATCTAAAAAAATGGTAGCTCAAATTAGCATTTTCTTCATTATAAGTTGGTAATCCGTAATGCTTTCTTATATCAAAAGGGATAAAACTGTGTTTACTACTACTCTTAGGTAATATTCCTTCGTTTAAAGAAGTAATAATTATATGATTAAAAGCTAATGCTTGTGTCTCTAAAAACCCCATTATTTGTAAGCCTTGTAAGGGTTCACCAATAAAGTTGAGGTTTTCAGTAAATAATAGATTTTTATAAATTTTATAGCATGTCTTAATCGCATCTTTACTTTCAGATTGATGCTGGAAGAAATCATAAGTATTGTTTAATTTTAGGATCTGTTGGTTTAATTGAAAGTGTTTATAAAGAACTTCTTTTTCATAGCCATCTATTTTCTCTTTTAAAATATTTATAAAAGAGTTTAGTTGTTTTAGTAATTTGTTAATTGAATTCGTTTTCTTGAACAAATTGAGTAGTCCAATATTTGCTGATATAGAATTTTCATTGACTTCTTTTAGACTATCAAAAGTATAGTAAACTAAGTTTTTGGTCAATAGCTTTTTGACAAGACTATCAACTTCTTTAAAATGAGTTAAAACTATAGGATGCTGCAAAACTTTTAGCACATTTTTATAATAGTATTTACCTTCTTGTTGCGAATTTGATTGAATATGTAACTCAAAAACAGCTTTTACTAAATCAGAAAATGGGAAGTTTTTAAGCGGTAGCCCCATGGTTATATTAACCTTTTCGATTTTTCTAGGTAATGAATTTAGAGTAATCGGTAATAGATTTTGTTCAGCTAGTATAAGAGCAGTATCTATATCTATAGATTGATCTAGCAATTCACCGGCAAACTTAATCATTCCTACATTTTTAGGAATACCAATTATTTCTATATTAGAGGTGTTTATAGTTGATTTAGTAATCCAATTGATTTGGTTTTTTTTATAGTATTTCCAACTAGACAGGTACAAACGTATAAACTTACCTGCGGGATGATTTGAAGAAAGTAATCTATCTGAAATATCCCAAAATATTGATGCTTTTTCAGCTTCTAATAATTCTTGTATAATTTGTGATTCGCTAGTTTTTAATTGATTAAAACCAACAAAGACAAAGTGTTTTTTTGTGTTTTGTATAAAAGAAGTAAGGCTCTCAACAGCTTCCTTAAGAATTAAACCTTGATAGCCTTTTTTGCTTACTACTAATTTTTGGTATAGGGCAATGTAGTATTTTTCTAAATCTTTTAAAAAGGAAAGGTAGTTTTGAGTTAAATCAGTGTTAGGGTTCCAATTTTGTAATTGATTAATATCTTTTAAATTGGTGAAAATACTTTTAGGATTAACCAAATAAGCATCTATTTCATTAAAATCATTTAAGACTGTTGATGCCCAATTGGCAAATACATCAAAAGCTTCGGTTTCTTTTTTACTTGTTTCTTGTTTGTAGATTTCGTAAAATTCAAATAAAAGTTGCACTCTTGATATTTTGGGGATATCAGAAATTTGTTGTGCTAAAGAATCAAATGTTATTATTTCAGGAAATAAAGTAGTGCTATTAATTTGATTTTTTAAATGCTTTTTAATATGTACACCTGCACGTTGATTCGGTAAAACAAAAACAAGCTTACCCAAATTTGTATTTTCTGAGCGTACTGTTTTAACAACTTTTAAAAGAAAAGATTCCATTAGAGGTGATAAGCGTTCATTTAGTTAATTCAAATACATACAAACTTACATTTTTTATTAAAACTATAAATACTTATTCAATATAAATAAAAAAGCCTTCCGAATTTCGGAAGGCCTTTTGTAAAATTGTATAAAAAAATCTTTAATTAAGAATTATTTTCTTAAACTGATTTCTACACGTCTGTTTTCTGCTCTACCAGCTTTAGTTTTATTGTCAGCTACTGGATTATCTTCACCAAAACCAACCGCAGATAATCTGCTTGAAGCTACACCTTTACCAACTAAATAGTTCATAACAGTATTTGCTCTTTTTTCTGATAATACTTGATTAGGAGCTGAAGCACCTTGACTATCCGTATGACCTTCTATTAAGAAATTAGCTTTTGGATATTCTTGCATGATAGCTGCAATTGCATCTAATTTAGTAATAACACCTGATTTGAAACTTGATCTAGAACTATTAAAATAAATAGTTTTTGCATAAGCATCTAATTTGGCTTTTGCTTCTGGAGTGATTACTACTACTTCTTTAGGAGCTGGACAACCTTTTAATTCTGCAAGACCTGCTACTTTAGGACATTTGTCATCTTTATCTAAGATACCATCTTTGTCAGTATCTGGCCAAGGACAACCTTTGTTTGCTTTGTCACCTTTTACTTTAGGACAAGAATCTTTTGAATCGATTACACCATCACCATCAGTATCAGGACAACCATTATTTGCTTTAGTTCCTTTTACTTTAGGACAAGAATCTTTAACATCAACAATACCATCACCATCAGTATCAGGACAACCGTTGAACTCAACAGGACCTGCAACATTAGGACAGTTATCAGCACTATCTTTAATACCATCACCATCTGTATCTGGACAACCTGCAAATGCTTCTAAACCAAATGTTTCAGGACATGCATCATCATCATCGAAGATACCATCACCATCTGTATCAATACCACCAAACTTAACAGCTAAACCTAAGTTGTGTTGGAAGAAAGGAGCAAAGTTGTTGTCAAAAGAATGTTTGTACATTGACTGGATATTTAGTGCAACATTATCACTCATCCATACATCAAAACCTAGACCACCGCCTAACATTCCAGTACCTTCCCAATCTAACCAATTGTATCCACCACCTAATTTTAAATAAGGAGCTAACCAACCTTCTGATTTAAATGCATTTAAAAGATTATACTTAAGATTTGCATCTAAGCCTAACATTGCTAAATCACCAGCATCCATATCATGATTTCCGTATACACTAATTTTATTGATGTTAGCACCTAACTCTAATGAAAATCCATTGTCTAAATATTTACCTACACTAATCGAAGAGATAGTAGGAATATAATTGTAATGCTCTTGTGCATTAAAAAACTCATCAAACAATCCTGCTTGATTTCCATTTGTTGTAAGGTTGCCATCATAACCTGTAGGTTGATAATCTACGAAGTTGACACCAAAATTAATCGCCCAAGGATTGTTTTTATCCTGAGCATTCATGTTGTTCAAACCAACTAAAACTAACATAGCCAATAGGGCAATTTTGAAATTTCTCATTTTTGTTTACTTTAAATTAAATTATGATTATTTTATTTTTTTGATATTTATTAAACCTTTTTTATTCAAGAAGGATTTAATAAGGCAAATTTATAATAATTTTTCATAAAACACCCATTATAAGAGCAGAAATTGTAAAAAAACTCAAAGCTTTCGCGTAATACTTATACCATCTCTAATTGGTAACAAAATAGTTTCTACTTTACTTTCATCTTTTAATAGTTGATTGTATAAGATTAATGACTGTGTATCTTTGTCATTTTTAACGGCATTATTAAGCACTTTTCCACTCCATAAAACATTGTCTGACAGCACAATACCTCCTTTATTCATTTTATCAATAATTAATTCGAAATACTGGCTATAGTTTTCTTTATCAGCATCAATAAATACCAAATCAAAGCCTTCAGTCAATCTTGGTATTAGCTCTAAAGCATTGCCTGTTAATAGTACTATTTGTTGGGCATAACCAGACTTTTTAAAGTATTTCTGTTGAATTTCTTCCAATTCTTCATTGATATCTATGGTGAAAATCGTCCCATTATCTGTTAATCCTTCTGCTAAACACAGTGTAGCATAACCTGTAAAAGTACCAATTTCTAATATTTTTTTGGGTTGAATCATCTTAGAAATCATAGCCAATAACCTACCTTGAAAGTGCCCACTTAGCATTCTTGGGGCAATTACTTTTTGCCAAGTTTCTTTTCTTAATTCTTGTAATAATTTGGGTTCATCGTTTGTATGCATTTCTGCATAATCCATAATTTCTTCAGAAATAAAACTCATACTAATTTTGATTAAATGTTTTCAAATTTACTAATAATTAATGATAACAATAACTTTATATTTATGCTTATCTTAGCCAACTTATAAACTGATATTTCAACAAACACTATGCGAATAATTATCCCAATGGCCGGAATTGGCTCTAGACTTAAACCTCATACATTAACTGTCCCTAAACCACTTACCTTGATTGCTGGTAAAACTATCGTTCAACAATTGGTTGAAGAGATTGTTAAAGTTGTTGGACAAAAAGTGACTGATATTGGATTTATTATTGGACCTGCCTCTAAAGGTTTTCCTGCTAACACCGAACAGCAACTAAATAGTATTGCCAAAAATTTGGGTGCAAATGCAAGCGTATTTGTACAAAATGAAGCATTAGGCACTGCTCACGCAATACATAAAGCTCGAACTTTGTTAGAAGGTCCATGTGTAGTAGCTTTTGCTGATACCTTATTTAAAGCAGACTTTACATTAAACAATAAAGATGACGGTGTTATATGGGTGAAAAAAGTTGATAATCCCAAGGCGTTTGGAGTTGTTAAATTAAAAAATGGTATCATTACTGATTTTGTTGAAAAACCAGATGTATTTGTCTCTGATTTGGCCATAATTGGCATCTATTATTTTAAAGAGGCAGAAAAATTACGCTTTGAAATAGATAACTTAATAGATAATGATCTCAAAGGAAAGGGTGGTGAATATCAATTGACTGATGCCCTTGAAAACATCAAGAAGAAAGGTGCACAATTTGTACCTGGCACAGTTTCTGATTGGATGGATAATGGAAACAAAGAGGTTACTGTTGAAACCAATAAAAAGGTTTTAGAATATAGTTTAAAGGAAGGAAAAAATCTTGTGTCTGACACAGTACAGCTTACTAATTCGAAAATTATTCCTCCTTGTTATATTGGTGAAGGCGTAGTGTTAAAAGATAGTACAGTAGGCCCTTTTGTGTCACTAGGAGCCAATAGTTTAGTGGAAAACGCAACTATTAAAAACTCCTTAATTCAACAAAAAGTTACAATTAGTAACACAAAGTTAGATAAAGCAATGATTGGAAATAATGTAACTTTTGATGGAAACTTTACAAGTGTTAGTTTGGGTGATTATTCTGAATTGATATAAACATAGAGTTTTTTAGTTTTAATAAATAGAAATTAGTATGATTAAATACACATTCTACACATTATTTATTTTATTATTTAGTCTTGGAAGTATCGCACAAGATGATACTGAAGAAGATACAAATAGTGTGGCGTTTTTTGAAGAAGCCGAACTGAGAAAAGAAAAAAAGTATTTAACTTTTAAGACCTCATTTATTGAAGCTTTAAGACAAAAAGGAATTGAAAATTACAATAAAGCTTTGGAATCACTAGCTATTTGTGAGGAAATTTACCCTGATAATACCGCTATGCTTTTTGAACAAGCTAAAAATACTTTTAAATTAAAACAATACAATGAAGCACATCATTATTGCGATAAAGCTTTACATTTAGAACCAACTAATTTTTGGGTATTAGCACTCTCAAGAGACATTTACGAAAAAGAACAAAACTATATTGAAGCTCTTAAAATTCAAAAAGAGCTTTACCAACAAAAACAATCAGAAGCTAGACGATTACTGAAACTCTATTATTTAACAAAAAACAAAGTAGAAGGCAAGAAGTTAATTACTGAAATTGATAAAAATGCAATTCCTATCTCGAGTATTGATTTTTTTAAAAGGTATTTCTTTGCTTCAACAAAACCACAAAAAGTTACAACAATCAAGAAAACTGTTTCAAAAGAAAAAGAATTAAGCTCTTTACAAAAAGATTTTACAAAAAATAAAGACTTTAAAATTTTACAAAAAATATTAACTAAAGAATTACAATCAAAGCAATATAAGAAACTATTAGAGGATAGTAATTTAGGACTTGACCTATTTCCTGCACAAACACAAGTGTATCTTTATAATGGCTATGCCTTAAATGGTTTAGCAAAATACAAAGAAGCTGTTGTTGTCTTAGAGACAGGTTTAGATTATATTTTTGATGATTCAGAACTTAGTAAACAGTTTTACACAGCATTAATTAACGGATATCAAGGTTTAAATAATTCTAAAAAAGTAGCTTATTACAAGCAATTGGTACAAAAATTGATTCAAAAGAAATAAATTGCCTTAGAATAAATGTCGTAAAACCATTTTAATAGGTCATTGCTCAAGATTTAACAAATAAAAATGAATAAGAAACCGCTATTATTAGTCTTACTAATTACCCTACTTGTTAGTTCTTGTAAAACAACAAAACCTACCCTGTCAACTATGAATCATGCAACAGTAAAACTACTAAAGGAGTATGATAATTCCATCTTTTCTGAAAAGACTGTTCAGGCTAAGATAAAATTAGATTATCAAGACCCTAAACAATCGCAACGTGTCACTATTAGATTACGAATGAAAAAAGATGAAGTTATTTGGATGAGTGCCTCCTTCTTAGGTTTTCCTGTGGCAAAAGTAAAAATCACACCAACTAAAGTTCAATACTATGAAAAAATTAAAAAAACCTATTTCGATGGCGATTTTAGCTTGCTTAGTTCTGTACTTGGAAGAGAAATAAACTTTCAACAGCTTCAAAATATATTTTTAGGTCAAAGCTTAATGAGTTTAAATAGCCAATTTACAAGTGAAACAGATGGGAAATCTTTAAAACTAACTCCTAAAAATCAGGATGAACTTTTTGATATTTTCTATTGGATAAACCCATCACATTTTAAATTAGACAAACAGGAAATAAATGCTACAAAAGAAAAACAGATTCTGACAATTGACTACACAGCTTATCAAAATATCTCAAATACTTATTTTCCTAAAACAATAGTTATAGATGCTATTCAACCCAAACAAACAACTCATCTTGAAATGGATTTTAGAAATGTAGAATTTAACACAAATTTAAAATACACTTTTAATATTCCATCTGGTTACAAAGAAATTAAACTTAAATAATAAGATTGTTGACTACAATAAAAAAAAGCTACTTTTGTTCTATATTAAATATGTGTATAGTTTTGATTAATATATGAATAAGAACACTCTTTTTTTTCTTGCTTTTAGTTTCTTGTTTTTAACAACGACAACTGTCTTTGCTCAAAAAACAAAACGTAAAAATTTAGAAGCTAAACGTGTTTCATTAAAAAAGGAAATACGTAAAATTAAAATGTATTTAGATAACACTAAAAAGAAAGAAAGAAGTATCAGCAATCAAGTTAAAGATTTAAGTCAAAAAATCTCTACCCGAAGTGAATTAATCAGTACTATCTCAGATGAGATACATATTATAAGTGGAGAAATAGAAAAAAATGCACAAGAAATTGCTATTTTACATGATAATTTAAACTTATTAAAAAAAGATTATACCGCTTTAATTATTAAATCACACAAAAGTAAATCCGAATCAAATCGGTTGTTGTTTTTGTTATCATCTGATAGTTTTTACCAAGGGTTTCAACGTTTTCAATATATGAAACAATACACCCAATATCGCAAGAATCAAGGAGATTCTATTCAAATAAAAGCCATGAAATTACAGGTGATGAATGATAGTTTGGCTGTGATGAAAATAACAAAACACAACCTTATAGATGAAAAGAAGCACGAACAAGGAATTATTGAATCTGAAAAAGACAAACAAGAAGTGCTAGTTAAAAAATACCGCAAGAAAAAAAGAAGATACATTTCACAAATTCGTAGAAAACAAGCGGAAGAAAGAAAACTAACTAAAAAAATTGAAAATATAATTAAAGGAGCTATTGAAAAATCTGGAACCAAATCTAAGTCTTTCGCCTTATCACCCAAAGCACAAGCTTTGGCTAAAAAATTTACTTCTAACAAAGGAAAACTTCCTTGGCCTGTAAAAAACGGATTGGTTACGGTACGTTTTGGCAGACAACCAGATCCTATGAAATCAGGTGTGAAAATAGAAAGTAGCGGTGTGCGAATAGCAACTAATGAAGGAGCTGTTGCACGTGCAGTTTTTGATGGAAAAGTATTAGCTATTCAAAAAAACCCTCAAAGTGGTATTCTTTCGGTTTTAGTACAACACGGTAATTATATTACTGTTTATGCCAATTTAGAAAGTGTAAGCATTTCAAAAGGGGATACTGTAAAAACAAAAGAGACTTTAGGCACTATTCATACAGATAGAATAACAGGGAAAACGGTTTTAAAATTTCAGATATGGAAAGATGTTTCCAAACAAGACCCTACAAATTGGGTGTACAAGCTATAACTACTACTCAAATAATTTTTTTAATTCTGTCGCTTCCTTCGGATCCATTCTTTTTGATAAAACCAAACTCAGTTGTTTTCGACGTAATGCAGCCTCAAAACGTTCTTTTTCAAGATTTGTTTCTGGTATAATGGCAGGAACTTGTGTTGGTTTTCCATATTCATCAACTGCTACAAAAGTATAGATCCCCTCATTGACTTTCACTTTTTTACCTGTTTGTAGACATTCTGTCCAAACATCAACAAATATTTCCATAGAAGTGCGAAAAGCTCTTGAAACCTTAGCTTCTACAGTAACCACACTTCCTACAGGAACTGCTTTGTTAAAAACTACATGATTTACAGAAGCAGTAACCACAATATTTCTTGAATGTCTACGAGCTGCAATACTACAGGCACGATCCATTCTTGCTAATAATTCACCACCAAAGAGACTATCAAGTGGATTTGTCTCACCTGGTAATACTAAATCAGTTAGTATTGCTAAAGATTCTGAAGGTGTTTTTGGCTTCATTTTTTTTAAATTAATTGGTGAATTTTTTTATTGAGGAAAAGATAGACAATTGATAGTTAGAATAACGACATGAAATTGTAAAAGTAGAAAATAAAACGCCTGTAAAAATGATAAAAAGAATTAAAAACAAAAATAGTACTAATCAATTATTTTACTAACATCCAAGCGTCTTTTGCTTCGGTATTTTTAATTTTTCTTAAGAACACTTGTGCTTCTTCTCTAGTTGCAAAACTATTGAAGGCGACTTGAGTTAATTTCCATTTATTAACACCGACAATACTTGCATTGTAACCTTTGTCTTTTAATTGATTAACTTTTTTATCAGCATTTGCTGATCCTCTAAAAGCCCCAGCAATAATATGGTATTTATAATCAAGAGTTTCAGAATTGTTAGTGTTTTGTGAATTGTCAATTGTTGTAGCCTTGTTTTCCTTTGGGTGTTCTACAGTAATAGTAGATAAGGCGTTTTCTTTGTCTTCTATTTCAGTTTTTTCCTCTTCAACAATACTTGTTTCAGTCTCATTAAATTGGTTACTATTACTAACTTCATTTTGCTCTTTTACATCTTGTAAGGTAGCGTCTTGCTTTTGGTTATCTGTCACTACATTATCTTGCAATTCGTCATCAACATTCATTCTCAAAGTAATAGCAGGTAGTGTTTTATTAATTTCAAATGTAGCTTCTTGAATACGTTTATTCATTAATGCTTCATGATCTGCTTCTAATTTAGCTACTTCATTAAGATCTTTATTCTGTTTGATAATAACTTGTGTTAGAAAATAACCCACAACAAAAAGCACAGCAAAAAGTGCTGCATAACTAAAAAAGGGAGCTAGTTTTCTTCTTCTTTGCTCTGTATTTAAATAGACTTCTTTATCTGAAATATCACCTGTTATTAAATCAAAATCAACTTCTTCATGGAGCGGTTCAAGACGTGTAATTTCGGGTACCATAAGTGTGTCTAAACCAAATGCATCTGTTAAATAATTAATATTAGAATCTGGTTCAAATTGAAGTTTATTATCATCATTTAAAGAAAAATAACCAATTCCTTCTAATACTACATTTTCATTTTTTAATTTATTTTGCCATTCTTTTACTTCAAAATCAATAAAATTAAGGGCTGCTTCATAAGGTATTTGATCAACTGAAGTAATATAATTTGCTAGTAAACCATCATTGTCTACTAACTGCGAGTTAAACCCTAGCCTTTTTGTAGGAGGATGTAATGTATTCGTTTCTTCATCTATTTTTGCGGAAACTGTTTTAGTTAAAAACCCACCAAACTCAGGAACTATAACGCATTCATAACGATATAATAAATCACGGATATACTTAGCTAATGTCATATTGTATTGATTATAAAGGCAAATGTACTAAAAAAAACGGAGTTATTAACATTTTTTAACTGATTGTTGATAAGTGTTTGTACTGAAAACTACTCAATCTCAAGAGAACGTATAATAGCCTCAAGCTCAAAAATAAAATCACGTTTATTGATAGCAGGTGCGTAAACTATGGCTTCTACAACAACTAAACGTTTATTCTTTTTATCCTGAATATAATATCCCACAAATGGTCCTGCCATAAAATCATTAAACACTTCCCATTTCCCATTTACTTTGAATGCTTTTTTATTATCGAATTGTACTTCTAAATAATGTGGTGTATAGGCGGCTTCTGTAATTAAAAAAGTTCCTTCTTTTCCACCGGGTAAGTATTTTCTTCCTATTGAATTTCTAATGGAAATAATACTGTCTTTAATATTTTCAAAAGGCATATTTAATGGAAGTGAATAAGCAATGATATTAAAACTACCATTGATATTATGTCCGTAATGTTGTACATGTTTTCTAAACCAGACAAAATCTGACACATCGTCTACCTTGTTAAACTCAAGTGGTACTTTAAGTGTTAGTTTTTGTTTGTTATAAAAATGAATTGATTTTTTTTTATGAATATTTTTGCTCAATCTTTCTTGAACCATTTTTAAATCATGTTCTTTAAATAAAGAAATTATTTTATCAGAATTATCCTGAATTAGTTTGATAATTGAAGTTTGGTCAGGCCCTTTTATTTTGACAAAAATTTGAGGTTTTGAAAACACATTGTAATCAACACTAAATGAAGCTTTCTTACTTTTTTTAACAACTAAAACATTTCTGTTGTGTTTTAAAAATCCTTTAAATCCCTTTTGCGGTATCTGAGTAATTGCAAATTGAGGCTCGGATTGTGGTAAACCTACAACATCAGAAGCAATCACTTTATTGAGTTCTTTACCAATATTACCTTCCCAATCTTTATGGTTTATGACTAGCATTAGTTCATTGAATCTACCTACTGATCTGGGTTGTAATTTTTCTTCTTTTCCTTCTTCACAAGAAATAAAACTTAAACTTATAACAATTAATAAAATAATACTTCTCATTTTTTTAGTTTTTATTTGGTGATAAACTCATTAATAGAAACTAGCCTTTGTAAATTCTCAACTTAGTTCCTACGCTTAATTTATTGCCCCAAATACTGTTCCATTCTTTGATTTGAGTCACTGAAACATTTTTATATTTTTGTGAAATAGACCAAAGAGAATCTCCTTGTTTTACGGTATAGATCGCGTATTTTCCCTTTGGAAGTTTCTTTTTATGCTTCTTTGATTTTTGTTTAGTAGCTTTTTTCTTAGTTTTTACTGAAGCGAAATTCCTTGGATAAATGGTTAAACGTTGTCCTATTCTTAAATTATTACTTCGTAATCGATTCCATTTTTTTATTTTACTGACACTTACACCATATTTTGAAGCAATTTTCCCTAAATAATCACCACTTCTTACTCGATAACGAAGCCGTTGATTCATTTCGGTATATTTAGGAAGTGGTTTTTCTCGTTTAGCTTCATCTTCTTTGACTAAAGCATAAATTTGAGCTTCATTTTGCACAAATAAGCCCACATATTCTTTAGGCAAGACCAAACTATAATCTTTTCCGTCTATAAAAGGAATGATATCTAACTTATAAGACGGATTTAAAAAAGCTAATAACTTTTCATCAATTCCTGTTGTTTTTTGAATTTGCTCAAAGGTCAAAAGGCTTTTTACTTGTATAGAATCTATTTCGAAATGATGTAAATTAAACTCTGAAGATGCTTGTAAATTATGCTCGCCTGCATACTCAAAAAGATACATAGTAGCATAAAAAATTGGTACATAACTAGCTGTTTCTCTTGGTAAAAACCCTCTGAGATTCCAATAATTTTTATTTCCTCCTGAACGCCTGATTGCTTTATTTACATTTCCTGGACCTGAATTATAGGCTGCCAATGCCAGATCCCAATCATCGAACATATTGTATAAATCAGCTAGATACTTGCAAGCTGCTTCTGTAGCTAAAATAGGATCTTGACGTTCGTCTACATACGAACTCACAGACAGACCATATTGTTTTCCTGTTGGGTACATGAATTGCCACAAACCAGTAGCTCCGACTCGTGATCTTGCTTTGGGTCTTAGTGCTGACTCGACAATTGCTAGATATTTCATTTCTAAAGGTATGTCGTATTTGTCTAATTTTTCTTCAAATAATGGAAAGTAATACTTGGCTTTTGCCATTAAATTAGAAATTGATGCTTTACGTGTTTTTAGATAGATTTTTATCAGTCTTTCTAAATCAGGATTATAGGTGACATGAAAAGGAGTTTTTGCATCTATGGTTTGAAGTCGCTGTTTTAACAACTCTGTTGGTAAATCTTCAATAATAAAATCTTCAAGAGAAACTTCTTTGATGTTATAGGAAGAACTATCATAGAGATCAGATTGTTTGACTAAATCCATCCATTGTTTATCAATCCTTGCTAATGCGGCATTATCTTGTAGATTGATGGTTAATAATTCTGGTTTAGAACTCGCTGTAATAATTTCAGGTACTGTTGTGTTTGTTAGCTTATTTTGAACACCTTCTGAAGAAATAACTAAAGTATCATTTTTAATCTCTTGAGTTGTATTTACTATTTCATCTTGAGAAAGATGTAAACTTGGGTCATTTGCAATATCTTCCGCTGTTATTAACTTAACAGGTTCAGTTTGGGCGTGAACAATTAAACTAAAAAACAGAAATAGTAAAAAGGTAAATTTAAAGTTAAACATGCTAGTCGTCTATTTTAAATAATGAAATATATTGGGAATTATAATCGGTGTAAATATATAAAAACCCTAAGTAAAATAATAAACCTTTTTAGTGGATTATAATAATCCACTAAATCATAGACATAACTTGTTATTTAATCGGTGGTAATTTGGGTTATTCTTAAAGTATTTACCATTCCTTCATCTCTGATTGGCATGGATGTGAGGTTCACTACATAATCTCCTTTAGTGAGATAGCCTTTTTTCCTAGCTATTTGATTAATATCTATAACTGTTTCATCGGTAGAAGTCATTTTATCGTAATAATAAGCTTTAACTCCCCACAATAAGTTGAGCATGGTTAAAATACGTCGATTATTTGTAAAAGCTAAGACCACCGATTTGGGTCTGTCCGCAGAGATTTGAAAAGCTGTATATCCTGTATTTGTTAAAGTTGAAATAACTTTTGCATCAATATCATTTGCTACTTCTACTGCATGATGACAAACTGTTTTTGAAATAAATCTATCTGTGATACTTCGTATATTGGCTTTGGGGACATTTATTAAGGGTGAATTCTCCACACTTTCAATAATACTTCTCATTTGCTGAATGACTTCTACAGGATATTCCCCAACAGAGGTTTCACCAGACAACATAACCGCATCTGTACCATCCATAATCGAGTTTGCCACATCATTTACTTCCGCTCTTGTGGGTACTTGACTAGTAATCATGGTCTCCATCATTTGTGTAGCTATGATTACAGGTTTGTGTGCTTTTTTAGCATCACGAACTAGTTTTTTCTGAATAAGAGGAACTTTTTCCATAGGAACTTCTACCCCTAAATCTCCACGTGCCACCATCAAAGCATCAGCTACTTGAATAATCTCGGCAATATTTACAAGGGCTTCTGGTTTTTCAATTTTTGCAACAATTGGAATTTTATAAGGGCTCAATTCATCAATGAAATCACGTAAAAGCTGTACATCATCAGCTGTACGAACAAATGAAAGTGCAATCCAATCTACTTCTTGTTGCACGGCAAATTGAACATCAATTTTGTCTTTTTTAGTTAATGCTGGAAGTGAGATTAGCGTGTTAGGAAGGTTAACTCCTTTTTTAGATTTTAACTTCCCTCCTCTTAAAACCTTTGTAACTACAGTATCTTTGTTATTAGTTTGAGTTACTTCAAAAAGTAATTTTCCATCATCTACTAAAATTCGTTCACCTGCTTTAACATCTTTTGGAAATTTTTGGTAGGTCATGTAGGCTTGTTCAATATTTCCAATAACTTTTTGTGTTGTAAAAGTAAAAGTAGCTCCTTTTTTAAGGACTATGCCTTTTTCCATTTTACCTACACGTAGTTTTGGCCCTTGTAAATCTGCTAAAATAGCTACATGATATCCTAGTTCGTCATTGAGTTTGCGAATTATTTCAATCTTACTTTTCACACTTTCATGATTTGCATGAGAAAAATTCACACGAAAAACATTGACCCCACTTTGAATCATTTCTTGAATTATTTCTTTTGTCTCACAAGAAGGTCCAAGTGTAGCAACTATTTTAGTCTTTTTTTTATGATGCATAATCGTTAGAATATTAGTAATTTTTTGTTTTGAATTTTGTCCAAAAGTAGTATTTCAGTAGCATAAATCTGGGGTATTTGGTGTAAAGTTTCAATTAATTTTTGGGTATACTCCACATCTTCATCAGCAATTACTTTTAATAGAAAATTTGCTTTTTTATACTTTTTTAAATAATAAGTTTTTTGCTGATAAATACTTGGTCTATCATTAAAAAGACTAAATGAATCAGTAGTTTTTATTTTACTATCTACAAAACAATGGTTATTAAGTAAGAGCCAATTCCTAAACAAGGTAGTATCTTCATATTCAAAAACTGTAAAATCTGTTTTTTTAGTTTGATCTATGATGGAAGCGGACTTGACCAACTGTAGATTTAAATGCTTATTTAATATAAATGCCAATCTATAATCTTGCTCATCAGTATAAATAGCAATAATTTGGTAATTATCTTCAGGTTCTTGAACAGACAATTGATGTGTCTTCATAGGTTTAAAATTTACTGCTAAGTGATCTGTTTAACGAAGTCAAAACTTCACTTGTTCGTATCAGACAATTTGTGAATCAATCAAATCTAGTTTGGAATTTGTAATAAGCTCTACGGCTAGCAATCTCCTCAGCTTCTTTTTTAGATTTCGCCCTGGCTTTTCCCACAACGACCTCATTTACAATTAGTTTTACACCAAAATGTTTATAACGACTATTCCCTGTATCTTCAAATGATAGGTATTCATATTTTTTCTGATTCTTCTGACACCATTCAATAAACAGGCTTTTATAACTAGTTATTTTCCCTTGTAGTTCTTTTAAATCTACATATTTTTCAATTAATTTTTTCTGAATAAATCGATCCATAATTATATAACCTCTGTCTAAATAAATAGCTGCTATTAATGCTTCAAAAAAATCGCCATGTGCATTGTAACTAAATTTTCTTTTTGAGTTAGGTTTTTTAGCAAAACTGATGAGATCAAAGTCTTTTCCAATTTTATTTAAATGTTTTCTGCTGACTATTTTTGAACGCATTTGGGTTAATTCACCTTCGGCACTTTGAGGTAAATTATGAAATAAATAGGAAGTGATGGCGGAGTCTAACAAGGCATCACCCAAAAATTCAAGACGTTCGTAATTGATCTTTTCACCTTTTTCATCTGTTTTATTAGCAGATTTATGAGTGAATGCCAATTTATAGATTGTAATATCCTTAGGTTTAAAACCTGTAAGTTCTTTAATTCGTTTAATAAAAATAACATCTTCAGGGCTTTTCGAAAATCCTATTTTTTGGATAATATTCAAAATTTATAATTTTATGCTTTTTTAAAAAGAATACAAGCGTTATGACCACCAAAACCAAAGGTATTACTCATGGCTACTTTAATATCTCTTTTTTGTGCTTTATTCAAAGTTAAATTGAGGTTTTTATCAATTTCATCATCATAGGTTGAATGATTAATTGTTGGAGGAATAATCCCGTTTTTTAAAGCTAAAATTGAAGCAATCGCTTCAACTGCACCAGCTGCTCCTAATAAATGACCTGTCATTGACTTAGTGGAATTGATGTTTAGCTTGTAGGCATGTTCTCCAAATACAGCCTGTATTGCTTTCACTTCTGCAACATCTCCAAGTGGTGTAGCCGTTCCATGCACATTGATAGCATCAACATCTGTTGGTTTTAAACCAGCATCACGCAAGCAATTTTCCATCACTAATTTTGCTCCTAAACCTTCTGGATGCGGAGCTGTGATATGGTGTGCATCAGCTGATAAACCACCTCCTGATATTTCTGCATAAATCTTCGCCCCTCTTGCCTTTGCATGTTCATATTCTTCTAAAATTAAAGCACCTGCTCCTTCTCCTGAAACAAAACCATCTCTTGTTTTATCAAAAGGTCTTGAAGCTGTTTTAGGGTCGTCATTTCTTGTTGATAAGGCTCTTAAGGCGTTAAAACCGCCGATTCCTCCTTTGGTAACTGTTGCTTCAGAACCACCTGAAACCATCACATCGGCATGTCCTAAACGTATATAATTCATGGCATCAATAATTGCATTTGAAGAAGAGGCACAAGCCGAAACAGTGGCAAAATTAGGACCTCTAAATCCGTATTTTATTGATATATAACCAGGAGCAATATCAGCAATCATTTTAGGAATAAAGAATGGATTAAACCTTGGTATTCCATTTCCATGAGCAAAGTCAATCATTTCATTTTGGAAAGTTTCTAATCCACCGATACCTGATCCCCAAATTACACCTATTCTGTCTAAATTTTCTTTATCTAAATCAAGCTCAGAATCGGTAACTGCTTCAGTTGCTGCAACCATAGCATATTGGGTAAACCTGTCCATTTTTCGTGCTTCTTTTCTATCAATAAAGTCATTGACATTAAAGTCTTTTACTTCACAAGCAAAAGTTGTTTTAAACTGACTCGCATCAAAATGTGTAATCTGTGCCGCACCACTTACTCCTTTGATTAAATTTTCCCAAAAATCTTTTATGTTATTTCCTATTGGAGTTAATGCTCCTAATCCTGTTATTACAATGCGTTTTTGGTTCATGTGTTGTATTATTAAGAAGACACTTATGTCTGTTAAAAATCTTAAGAAAATAAATATGCTATTAATTTATATCACCAGTTAATTAGATGATTGATAGTCGATCAATAAACTTTACTGCAAATGTAAAGATAAATGTTTTTTTGATAAAAAAAAGCTATAGAAAAAGTTTCTTCTATAGCTTTTTAGTTAAGTATAAGTAAAATTATTTTTTCGCTCCTTCAATATACTTAATCGCTTGACCAACGGTCCCGATATTTTCTGCTTGATCATCTGGTATTTGAATATCAAATTCTTTTTCAAATTCCATGATTAATTCTACTGTGTCTAACGAATCTGATCCCAAGTCGTTGGTAAAACTTGCTTCCATAGTTACTTCGTTTTCATCAACGCCTAGTTTATCAATGATAATGGCTTTTACTCTTGATGCAATGTCTGACATAATTGTTTTGATTTTAATTAATTATGGGGCAAAAATAACAAACTTTTACAAAATCAAATTTTATTTTTGATTTATTATTGCTATTCGTTTAAAATTTGTACTTTCAACCCATACGATATTATACTATTTTGCATTGATTTACAATGCTTTTTCTATAAAATTATTACTAAATGATACGAATAGCTGTTTTTGCTTCAGGTAATGGAACTAATGCTGAAAATATTATTAAATACTTTGCAAAAAGTACCAAAGCTAAAGTTGTTCTTGTACTTTCAAACAATAAAGATGCCAAAGTTCTTGATAGAGCTAAACATTTAAATGTTAGGTCACTATGTTTTAGTAAAAAAGATTTAAATAATTCTGATAAATTAAATAAGCTCTTATTAAAAGAAGTAGATTTTATAGTTTTAGCCGGATTTTTATTAAAAATTCCTAATTCGTTGATACATCTTTTTCCAAAAAAAATAATTAACATTCATCCTGCTTTACTGCCTAAATATGGTGGTAAAGGTATGTTTGGTATGCACGTGCATCAAGCTGTTAAGGACAACAATGAAAAAGAAACGGGAATAACAATTCATTATGTCAATGAAAATTATGATGAGGGTGCTATTATTTTTCAAAAAAAAATTGCTGTTTCACACGCTGATTCCCCTTTAAGTATAGCAAATAAGATTCATAAACTAGAATATGAGTTTTTTCCAATTATAATTAATAAGCTGTTATAAACTGATACATAGATAAGTACAAAATATATTGTAAATTTTAATGTAACGTTTCTTGATTAAGAAGTTTTTTACAGTTATCTTTGTAATCTCATTTAATAACTTAAAAAAATAGAATTATGGGATTATTTTCATTTATTAAAAATGCAGGTGCTAAAATGTTTGGTATCGGCAAAACAACAGAAGAAGAAGCATTTGACAAAGCAAACGCTCTTGGAAATGCTGTAGAAAAATTAGGATTTGATGTAAGAGACATAAACATTGAGGTAGAAGGAGATACTGCCACTGTTTGGGGTGAAGCTGAATCACAAGAAACACGTGAAAAAGTTGTCTTAGTTCTAGGGAATACTGAAGGTATTGCTAGTGTTGATGACAGAATGACTGTGGCGATTGAAGAACCACAAGCTAAATTTCATACAGTTGTAAGCGGAGATTCATTGAGTAAAATAGCAAAAGAAGTATATGGCGATGCTATGAAATACCCAATTATTTTTGAAGCGAACAAACCTATGTTAAAAAGCCCAGATTTAATCTATCCTGGACAAGTTTTACGTATTCCTGCTTTAGACTAATATTGAGCAGATTACGCTTAATTTAAGCACAATTTAACGAAAGTTAAATTGTGCTTTTTTTATTAAAAAAAAAGAAGTACTTTTGCAGACCCTTTTTAGAAGGGAAACAAGTAATAAATATATTAATTAACACAAAAAACCAATAGTAGTGAATACATTGAGTTACAAAACAGTATCGGCTAACAAGAACACCGTTAACAAAGAATGGTTGTTGGTTGATGCGGACGGACAAACTTTGGGTCGTCTTGCTTCTAAAGTAGCAATGCTTATAAGAGGTAAGTACAAACCAAACTACACACCGCATGTAGATTGTGGTGACAATGTTGTCATCATCAACGCGGAAAAAATCGTATTAACTGGAAAAAAATGGACTGATAAGACGTATGTACGTCACACAGGCTATCCAGGAGGACAACGCACCTTAACAGCAACTGAGTTATTTGGTAAAAGCCCAAGTCGTTTAGTTGAAAAAGCTATAAAAGGAATGTTGCCAAAAAACAAATTAGGTAGTGCCTTATTCAGAAACCTATATGTATATACAGGTTCTGAGCACAAACAACACGCACAAAGCCCAAAAGAGTTTAACTTAAACGATTTAAGATAATATGGAAATAGTACACAAAACAGGACGTAGAAAAAAAGCCGTAGCCCGTGTTTTCTTAAGAGACGGAAAAGGTGATATTACCATAAATAAAAGAGAGTTAACTAACTATTTCCCTCTTTCTACTTTGCAATATAAAGTTATGCAACCTTTGACATTGACAGACAATGAAAAAGTATATGACATTATGGTAACTGTAAAAGGTGGTGGTATTAAAGGACAAGCAGAAGCAATTCGCTTGGCTATCTCTAAAGCTTTAACAGAAATTGACCCAGAATATAGGTTAATATTAAAACCAGAAGGTCTCTTAACTCGTGATCCAAGAATGGTTGAACGTAAAAAATTCGGTCAAAAGAAAGCGCGTAAGAAATTCCAATTCTCTAAACGTTAATACAATTTTTGATTTTTTTGATTTAGGATTATTTAAAATTTTACTTAATCGTAAATCGAGACTGTCAATACAATCATAAATATTTTATAAACTAGTTATTGTTGATATTTATTTAGCATCCAAATAATGTTGACCGATTTTAATCGCTACTTCATTATTGCTAACTCAACGGAACGTAAATCAAATTAACAAATGGCAAATCTTGACATTAAAGAAATGATTGGTGCAGGTGTACACTTCGGACACCTAACCCGCAAATGGAACCCAAACATGGCACAATACGTTTATTCAGAACGTAATGGTGTACATATTATTGACTTGTACAAAACAGTAGCAAAGATGGAGGAATCAGCTGCTGCTTTAAAGAAAATCGCCTCTTCAGGAAGACGTATTTTATATGTTTCTACTAAAGAACAAGCAAAAGAAGTTATTGTAGAAAATGCGAAATCAGTAAACATGCCTTACATTACTGAAAGATGGATGGGTGGTATGTTAACTAACTTTCAAACTATTCGTAGAGCGGTAAAAAAGATGTCAAACATTGATCGTATGAAACAAGACGGTTCTTTTGATGCTTTATCAAAAAGAGAAAAATTACAAATTAATCGCCAAAGAGCTAAACTCGAAAAGAATTTAGGTTCTATCGTAGATATGACTCGTATCCCTGGTGCTCTTATCGTTGTAGATGTAAAAAAAGAACACATTGCGGTTGCAGAAGCAAAAAAATTGAATATTCCAATTTTTGCAATGGTTGATACAAATTCTGACCCTAGACTAATTGACTATGTAATTCCATCAAACGATGATGCTACTAAGTCAATCGATAAGATTATTAGCCACTTAACAGGAGCAATAGCAGAAGGTTTAGCAGAAAGAAAAGCCTCTAAAGAAAAGAAAGTAGCTGAAAAGAAAGATGCTGAGGTAAAAAAACCTATAGTAGAAAAGAAAGAAGATAAATAATAATTAAAGACAATTAAAATAGAATAAGATGGCAAAAATAACCGCTGCAGAAGTAGGGAAATTACGTAAAATGACGGGGGCTGGAATGATGGATTGTAAAAATGCATTAGTTGAGTCTGATGGAAATTTTGATGAAGCAATCATGGTGCTTCGTAAAAAAGGTCAAAAAGTAGCTGATAAAAGAGCTGATAGAGATTCTTCGGAAGGAGCTGCAATCGCAAAAGTAAATGCAGACAATACAGTAGGTGTTGTTATTTCATTAAACTGTGAAACAGACTTCGTTGCTAAAAATGATGATTATGTGACTATGGCTCATAAATTTGCTGACATTGCTTTAAACGCTTCTGACAAAGATGCTTTTATGGCAGCAGATTATGAAAATGGAATGACAGTAGCTGAAAAAATTATTGAGCAAACTGGTGTAATTGGTGAAAAAATTGAAATAGGTGGCTTTGAGAAAATTGAGGCTCCTTATGTTGGCTTTTACATCCATGCAGGAAACAAAATTGCAGCAATTGTTGGTTTATCTAAGGGCGTTGATAACGCAAGTAACTTAACAAAAGATGTTGCCATGCAAGTTGCTTCTATGGGTGCTACTACTTTATCTTACAAAGATTTTGATGCAGACTTTGTTGCAGCTGAAACTCAAGCAAGAATTGCGGCAATCGAAAAAGATAATATTGAGTTAGGTCGATTAGGAAAAACACTTAAAAATGTACCTCAATATATTTCTAGAGCTCAATTAACAGATGAAGTAATTGCTAAAGCAGAAGCTGATGCAAAAGAAGAATTAAAAGCAGAAGGTAAACCAGAACAAATTTGGGATAGAATTCTTCCTGGTAAATTAGAACGTTTTATTTCTGATAACACTACTTTAGATCAAGAAAAATGTTTACTAGATCAGGACTTTATCAAAGATGCTAAACAAAGTGTAGCTGACTACGTAAAAGCTTATGGTGATGTAGATGTGCTTTCTTTTAAACGTGTTTCTTTAGCTTAAGGAAACTTAGTCGTTAAACATATAAACACAAGAAAACCCACTCAAAATTGAGTGGGTTTTTTAATTGTTATCGTCTTGTAAAGTTTTTTCCTTAATCTACAAGATTAACATCGCATCTCCATAGGAAAAGAATTTATACTTCTCCTTTACAGCTTCCTTATAAGCTTTCATTAATAAATCATAACCTGCAAATGCTGCAGTCATCATCATTAAAGTAGATTTTGGCGTATGGAAATTGGTAATCATCGCATCTGGCACATTGAAATCATGTGGTGGGAAAATAAACTTATGTGTCCATTTATCAGCTTCGTTTAATCTTCTATTGGCAGAAACTGAACTCTCAATAGCTCTCATTACTGTTGTTCCAACAGCGACAATCTTATGTCTAGCATCTTTTACAGCATTAACTTTTTCGGCTGTTTCTTTAGAAATGATAATTTTTTCAGATGACATCTTATGCTTAGATAAATCCTCTACCTCTACAGAACTAAAAGTACCCAACCCAACATGAAGCGTTAGTTCTGCAAAGTCAATTCCTTTTATTTCTAATCTTTTCATCAAATGTTTAGAAAAATGCAAACCAGCTGTTGGTGCTGCGACTGCTCCTTCATGCTTTGCATAAATGGTTTGATAACGTTCTGAATCTTCAGGAGTTGGTTCTCTTTTTATGAATTTAGGAAGTGGTGTCATACCTAATTCCTTTACTTTATCTATAAATTCTTCATGGCTTCCGTCAAATAGAAATCTAAGCGTTCTACCACGAGAAGTTGTGTTATCAATTACCTCAGCCACTAAACTTTCGTCGTCTCCAAAGAACAGTTTGTTCCCTATTCTTATTTTCCTTGCCGGATCAACTAAAACATCCCATAAACGGTTTTCAGCATTTAATTCTCTCAATAAAAACACCTCAATCTTTGCTCCTGTTTTTTCTTTCTCTCCTATTAGTCGAGCTGGAAAAACTTTGGTGTTATTGAGTATCATTAAATCGCCATCATCAAAATAATCGATTACATCTTTAAATAATTTGTGTTCTATTTTTCCAGTATCACGGTGAACGACCATTAAACGAGATTCATCACGATTTTCTGCTGGAAATTCAGCCAATAATTCATCTGGCAGTTTAAAATTAAACTGCGATAATTTCATTTTCAAAATAAGTAGGTTTTAAAAAGTTAAATATAAACTTGCTTTTAACACCTTTCAAATAAAGGCAAAAAGTTTGCAAATATACGATATTGACATAGGGCTTGTCAAGTAAAATAGCAAGTGTTTTAGTGTTTAAGCTCCTTTTAGTTAAAAATTGGGTTAATTATTTTCAAAAAACGTTCTATATGTATTAACATTTACAGTAATTTTTACCCACAAGATAAGCGATTTCACCTAATATAATAATAACAAATAGAATTACTACAAAATAGAATAATAGAGAATTTTCTTTTCTAAAATTTAATATTCGGTTTTTCTTCATAGTATTATGTATTAAAAACAGCTTTCCAATCCTCCCAAAAGTTTGGGTATGATTTACTGACTACTGTTGCATTTTCTATTGAAATAGCTTGTAAAACGGATAAAGGAGCAAATGCCATAGCCATTCTATGGTCATCATAGGTTTTAATAAGAAATGTTCCACTCCCGTCTTTTTCAAAAGGAAGAAAGTTTGATTTAAGAAATAAACTATCATTTGTAATTTTTACAGATGCACCTAGTTTTTCCAATTCGTTTTTTAAGGCTTGTAAACGATCTGTTTCTTTTATTTTTAAAGTGTGTAAACCCATTAAGTGGCATTCTATTCCCAAACCTAGACAAGTAACTGCAATTGTTTGGGCTAAATCAGGGGTTTGTATTAAGTTGAAAGTCAAAGGGTTATTGTTTAAAGTTGTATTTGTAGATTCTAAAAATAATCCATTATTTGTAAAGGTCGTTTTTATTCCTAATTTCTCATAAATATCAGGTAAAATGCTATCTCCTTGTAGGCTGTTCTTTTTAAAACCTACTAATTCAATTTTTGTATTGGGTTGTAAAGCAGCTAAACTGTAATAATAAGAAGCACTACTCCAATCGGGTTCTATTCTAAAATTTTGAGTTTTGAATTCTAAATTTTGAATTGGTTCTACAACAATAAATTTGTCTTTAAACGATGTTTTAACACCTAATTTATTTAATAAAGAAAGTGTCATTTTAATATAAGGAATAGAAGTAATATTCCCAAGTAATTCAATTTCTAAACCACTTGAAAGTGATGGAGCGACTAGCAACAATGCGGAAATATACTGACTGCTGATATTTCCATTTACACGTATCTTACTTTTTGTGAGTTTTTTTCCTTTGATTTCTATAGGAGGAAAACCATCTTTTTTTAGATATTGTATTTCTGCTCCTAACTCTACTAAAGCATCTACCAACACTTTAATGGGTCGTTCTTGCATTCTTTTAGAACCTGTAAGTTGTGTTGTTTTCCCTTCTTGAACAGCAAAAAAAGCAGTTAAAAATCGCATGGCTGTTCCTGCATGACCAATATCAATGACTCTATCTTCTGAATTCAATGCCTTTAGAAGCACGCTTGTATCATCAGCATTTGATAAGTTTTCAATTTGAATAAAAGGAAAAAGTTTTTGTAAAATCAACAAACGATTTGATTCACTTTTGGAACCTGGAAGCATCAATTTCCCTCTTATAGATTTGGTGTTGATATGGTTAAGCTGCTTTTTCAAAATTATTTTTTTGCATTTCTTTTAGTGAAATATGCCATGACAACACCGTAAACACCACCAACAATAACTTTAGAAATTACATAGGTTATCCATTGACCATTTTTCAAACTTTCTGAAACTGAATTTAAATTTCCTGACGAAAAGAACTCCCATATAAGTTGGATAATAACCACTACAACTATAAAAATCAGTCCAAATCTTATAGCTAGTTTCCAAAAAGGTTCTTTGAGTATTTTTCTTTTTTTCATTGTCCTGTATTATTAAGTTGCTAATTGTTTAATGGGTTTGCTTCGCTAGTTCCTCACTCGCAAGGACGGGATTTCTATTGAAATTAGGTGTCAATTCTGTATTTAATTAATCTTAGGGTTGTTGCGATGTCTGCCGTGATCTCTATTTGTTTTTTTTGAAATGTTTTGTTTAAATGCTTTTTGTAAATCTATTCCTGTTTGATTTGCTAAACACATAACAACAAATAATACATCTGCCAATTCATCCCCTAAATCTTTATTTTTATCACTTTCTTTTTCGCTTTGCTCACCATATCTTCTTGAGATGATACGTGCCACTTCTCCTACTTCTTCTGTAAGAATAGCCATGTTGGTCAGTTCATTGAAATAACGAACTCCATATTCTTTAATCCAATCATCTACTACTTTTTGTGCATTTTGAATATCCATATATAAAAATTCTAATTTTCAAAGTAGCAAAATACAAATAAAAAAAGATAATTATTGAAATTCTATGGAAGGTATTTTTTAAAATCACTTCTCGAAATTTCTACAGCTCCTAAACTGGCTAAATGATCATTATAAACTTGGCAATCGATAATAGGATACTTATCTTTTTCTAATTTTTGAGCCAAAGAAATAAAGGCAAATTTTGAAGCATTACTTTCTATACTAAACATGCTTTCACCACAAAATAGACTTCCCAAATCAAGACCGTATAAACCACCTACTAATTTATTATTTTGCCATACTTCAACAGATTTAGCGATACCTTGTTCGTGCAAATATATCATGGAGGTTTCTAAATCATCAGTAATCCAAGTTCCCTGTTGACCAGCACGTTGAGTAGATTTACAGTATCTAATTACTTCTTTAAAATATTGATTAAAGGTAACTTTAAAATATTTATCTCGGATAATTTTACGCATACTTTTACTAATACGCACCTTATCAGGAAATAAAACCATTCTAGGATCTGGGCTATACCACACTATGGGTTCACCTTCATTATACCAAGGAAAAATACCGTGATTATACGCCTCAAGCAAACGATTAGGATGTAAATCTCCTCCAATAGCTAAAATCCCTTCGTCAGAGGCTAACTCTGTCGGAGGGAATTTATATTCTGTTCCTAATAAAAACATAAGAGATTAATTAAGAATATAGAATTATGTATTTACTCTTTTTAATTCTTAATTAGAAAGGTAAATCGTCTGGTTCGTTTGCTTCTTTGTTGGTGTTGTCTACTTGTTCTAAATTTTCTGGTGGTGCCATTGGCGGTGGTGTGCTTGATTGAACTGCTTCAATACGCCAGCCACTTAAGGAGTTGAAATATTTAGCTACACCTTCTGGGTTTACCCATTCACGACCTCTTAGGTTAAAAGCAATTTTCACGTCTTGACCTACTTGATACGCATCCAATAAAGCTGTTTTATCTTGAACAAATTCAATAATAATATGTTGTGGGTATTGATCGTCTGTTGTTAAAACGATTTCACGTTTTTTAAATCCGTTGCTACCAAATTCTTGTATATCTGTAATTAGTTTTATGCGTCCTGTAATGTCCATAGTTTTGTAAATTTAAGTGTGCAAATATACGCCTCTGATTTGGTTTTAAAAAAAATGTTGCCGTTTTTTTCTAAGCAATGGAAAAATGCTTAAAGAGTTTTGGCTATTTTATGAGGTTTTACTTTTATTGGGTGAAGGTTGGTTTAATGGGTTACAGGTTGGTTTGAAAGGTTGCTTTGCTCGTGCCTTACTCGCAATGACAGGTTTTATTAGGGGTTATTGTGATTTGAAAATCGTTATTGCGAATGAAGCAATCTATTGAAGGATGTTGGGTAATGAGTTGATGGAGGTTGCTTTAGTGGGTTTGCTCATTGTTGGGTGAGGTTGCTTCGTCGTTCCTCCTCGCAAGGACAGGTTTTATTAGGGGCTATAGTCGTGAAGTTGGGTTAAAAAAAAACCGCAACTAAAAGTTACAGCTTTCTTTTTGTGTTTGCAGATTATTGAAAAGATTGCTTCGCTCGTACCTCGCTCGTAAAGATAATCATTTCCTGCAATATCTTTAAAACCTTGTGTTGACCCAGACGAATTTGCAACACTTTTTAATTGATTACTATGCAATGTGCTTTCATAGGTGTAAATAAGATGATCAATTTCTATTGCATGTGTTGCCAACTCTTCTCCTCCATTTCTTTGTAATGACTTAATATTTCCGTTTTTGTCGTAGGTTAGGCTTTCGTTATAGGTGTCTTTTACATTGGTAATCAATTGAAAAATCAATAAAGAATTTTTATTAGGATACTTTTTTAAAACCCCACAACTTTTGAGACTGTTCCATAAAGTCAGTAAGACCACAAAAAATAATAAAACTTACAGTTGGTTCCATAGAAATAGCAGCAGGAACATTAAATATAATGATTCGTATAAGCGATACAGAATCTAAGTTTGCTCTTGCTCTTCAAGAATATTTATTTTATCTCGAAATGCTATCTTTGTCTGGAGAATTAACTGTTGCTATAAAAAATGGTTTACGCAAAAGTGCTAAAAAGGCATTAAGTGATAGTGAGCAATTAAAACACATTTTAATAAAAGCTACTAACTTCGATGAAGGAAAAGAAATATACAACACTTTCCAAACTTTAGCCAAAAGTGCAGATGAGGTTGTAGCAATGGTTGCAAAAACAGGTAAAATAAAATACGGTAATTCATTAGCAAGTAGATTAGCACTTGCATTTAGAAGAACCTTAAAAAAAGTTGACCATTCAGGTAATATTGCTATCTTTGAGTATGTTGATAATGCAAGAAAATTACAAATACAAATATTTACATCTGTAGATAAACAAAAAGATTGGGAAAAACTTGGTTTTTATGAAAAACCCCATGCTATACAAATAGGTGTAGGTTGGTTGATAGATAACAATATAAAATTTGAAAAAGTAAGATCTATATATAGTGAATTAGCTCCGTGTGTTGAAGATGGTTACAATTGTAAAAGATTACTCAACGATTTATTCCCACAGTCCAATATAGAACATAGTTATAGTTTTACTATCTCAAAAGCAAGTCAAAAATCAATAATTCAAAGAAAAAAAGACATTAACAATATGTTGAAAAAATAAATTATAATGCGTTTTAAACAACAACTATGCTAATAACCTGAGTTCGACCTAAGCTTTACTATACAGAATGCAAAGAAAAGGTGAGATTTGAAGAATAAATTTTAAGGAATAACGAGTTATTGTG
>DQTL01000237.1 GCA_015662775.1 Lutibacter sp. | reverse complement strand
CGTTATTCCTTAAAATTTATTCTTCAAATCTCACCTTTTCTTTGCATTCTGTATAGTAAAGCTTAGGTCGAACTCAGGTTATAAACGTTTTTTGTAAATTTGCTTTATCTAATTAATAAATCTACTAAAATGAATGCTATAAAGATTCTATTTCCAATTATTGTTTTCTTCACTTTTTTTTCGTGTCAAGAATCAGCAATTATTTTACCTTTAGTTGAAATTGAAGAACCTCTAAGCATTTCTGAAATTTTTGGTCAATCAGCAAATCGTAGCTTTATAGGTAGCGTTATTGATGAGAATGAAATCCCAGTCATCAATGCCAATATTAAAATAGGAAATAGTACTACGACTACAGATCGACGAGGTATTTTCATTATTAAAGATGCTGAAGTTTATGAACGATTTGCCTACATAAAAGTAACAAAACCTGGGTTTATTAATAGTTCAAGGAGTCTTGTGCCTGTTAGTGGAATTAACAGAGTAACAATTATGATGTTAAATATGTTGCCTAGTGCAAGTGTTAATAGTGGAGTCGAAGAAACAGTAAGTCTTCTTAATGGTACATCTATAACATTACAGGGACAATATGAGTATGAAAACGGAACAGCCTATTCAGGTGCAGTTGATGTAATTCTTCATCATTTAACACCAAGTGATAGAAACATGTTTAATAAAATGCCAGGGATGTTATTGGGTGCAAATATTGAAGATGAAGCTAGAGTTTTGCAATCTTATGGAATGCTAGCTGTTGAGTTGAGAGGAAGTACTGGAAAAAAATTACAAATAGCTCAAGGTTCTACAGCAGAGATAAAAATGCAACTTGATCCTATCCTTCTAGCTGTTGCTCCAGAAACAATTAAGCTATGGCATTTTGATGAAAATAAAGGCTATTGGTTAGAAGATGGTATGGCAAAATTAGAAGGAGACTTTTACATAGGAACTGTTAAACATTTTTCTTTTTGGAACTGTGATGCAGATTTTCCGACTGTAAATTTATGTGTAAATGTTAAAAATAGCGATGGTAATCCTGTTGCAAACCAGCTAATTAAACTTTCTTTTACGGGTTATCCTTATTCTCGCTCTGGTTATACAAATAATGATGGTGAGGTTTGTGGGTTAGTACCTTCTAATGAAACAATAAGCTTGAAAGCATATAATTCTACTATTTGTGAAAATTCAATTATTCATGAACAAAGTATTGGGCCATTTTCTGAGGATACTGATATTAATATTACGATACCTTTAAGCACAGATGTAATTGCAGAACAAGTAGTAGGTGTGTTTAATAATTGTGCTGGTGATGTCGTTACTGATGGGTATGTTTTATTAAAATATGATAATACTACTTTTATCGAAACAGTCACTGATGGAAATTTTGAAATTAATCTAGTAAGATGTGAAGAGCAAAATTCATTTTCCATAGAGGGAATTGATTATGATACGGGTCAAACAACGGGTGAAATAAATTATACCTTTACGACTCCTTTGACTGATTTAGGAGCAATTAGTTCTTGTAATGCAGTCTCAGAGTTTGTTCAATATTCAATAGATGATCAGGAGCAAGAATTTTTTTATACTGATATTTATTCTGATTTTAATCCAATAGATGATAATGTTGATGGAAAACCTTTGCTTAATATATTTGTTGGTGATGACGGTGGTGGTACTTGCTTTAACCTTCGACTAGTTTTAAATGAATTGCCCTACATTGGTTCTTATACCAACACTTCTGGGGTCGGTTCAACAGTTGGTTTTTGGATGGCAGAATGTATTTCAATGGCAGAAGGCAACAACAATGTGTTATTAAATGTAACATCTTTGGGCAATGTCGGAAAGCATATTGATATTAACTTTGCAGGAGACTACGAAGATACGAGTGGGAATGCACATACAATTACTGGAGTAATTCATGTAATAAGGTAGGAATTATGAAATATATAGCAGTTCTAAGAAAAATGCAAACTGAATTGACGAATCCTATTCAGTATTATTTAAATATGGGTTCTGATTTTATAAATGTAAATCAATTAATTGGTAAAGAAATTGAGATAAGCTTTGAGCACTTTCAATGTATAGGATGTGGAAAAGATAAAAAGATCTTCCGCCAAGGGTATTGTTACGATTGTTTTTATAAATTACCTCAAGCAGGTGATTGGATTATGCGACCCGAACTCAGTAAAGCACATTTAGGAATTGCCGATAGAGATTTAGAATACGAAAAAGAAATGCAACTCAAACCACATGTTGTTTATCTTGCCAATTCGAGTAATGTAAAAGTAGGTGTTACGCGAAAGTCGCAAATACCTACACGATGGATAGATCAAGGAGCACATGAAGCCTTAGAAATTTTAGAAGTACCAAACAGGTATTTAGCAGGTATTGCAGAAGTTGCCTTAAAAGAATTTGTAGCCGATAAAACAAATTGGCGAAAAATGCTAACCAATACAGGTGAAGATACTGATTTAAGTAAGTGGCGAGATAAACTACAAAAACACTTGCCTAAAGAAACGCAAGCCTATTTTCTTGAAAATAACAAAGAAACTCATTTAGAATTTCCTGTACAGCAATATCCTACAAAAATTAAAAGTTTAAATCTTGAAAAAACACCTTATTTTAAAGGAAAACTAACAGGTGTAAAAGGGCAATACCTTCTTTTTGAAAACGGGACTGTTTTTAATGTAAGAAATAATGAAGGTTATGTGGTTTCTTTATCAATATAGATTTAAGGTAGTATTATAAATAATAATCTCT
>DQTL01000154.1 GCA_015662775.1 Lutibacter sp. | reverse complement strand
TGCCATTCCTTAAATTGTTGTATCTTTAACGCACTAATCATACATCTGATGTTAGCAACAAGCAAAAACAAGAACCCAAAATTTGAAAACTGTAACAAAAATCAAAATAAACCGTCTATATAAAAAGAGAAAAAATGAAAAAAACAATTATTTATTTACTTTTACTACTTATATCTTTCCCTATTTATTCGCAAAATTGTGATTGCTCTTCAAATTTAAAATGGTTAATTGAGACTTTTGAAAAAAACGATGCAGGATTTCATTATGTGATAGAACAAAAAGGGAGGAATGCCTATGAATTGCATAACAAAATTATTATGCAAAAATTATCAAAAATCAGCACATTAAAAGAATGCCATCAATTATTAATAGAATGGACAGAATTTTTTAGAAAAGGGCATTTAGGAGTTAATTTATTGGCAACTGATACAAAAAAGTCATTCGGAACGGAAACATTTAATATAAATCAGACCCATTTCCAAAAACGAATTGAAAACCTGAAAAACAAAACAGGATATGAAGGAATTTGGGTTTCTTCACCTTATACCATTGGAATAGTAAAAGATGATAAAAACGTAAATAGAGATTATATTGGCTTCATTATTAATTCAGGTAATCCTAATTGGAAGGTAAATCAAGTAAAACTTGAAATCATAAAAAACAAAGATGGTAAATATTCAATGAAATACTATATGGGAGACCATTCATTAAGGACTATCAAAGATGTCAAGATAGAAGGTGAAATTTATATGATTGCTGACTTTATATCTTTAAAAAAAATTAAACCTGAAATAAAATTTAGCGAACCTGATAAAGAATTATTTTACAAATCTGTTTACGCAGATAAACCTTTTATTGAAAAAATAAGAGACAATGTAGTTTTGTTAAGAATACCGTCTTTTATGTACGAAAATAAGAAAGAAATAGATAGTCTTCTTAGCAAAAATGATAGTCTTATCAAAAAAACTACGAACTTAATTATAGATTTAAGAAATAATGGTGGTGGTTCTGATGCAAGTTATGGTAAAATAATTCCCTACTTATACACAAATCCTTACAGAGTTATTGGCGTTGAAAGATTATCAACAGAATTAAATAATGTTAATCTAATTAAATATTTCACAAGACCTGATTTACCAAAAAACGAAATTGAATGGGCAAAGGAGAGTATTGAAAAAATAAATAATAACATTGGAAAATTTGTAAACTTAGATAGCGAAATAGATATAAATACAAGAGATGAAATTTTTCCTTTTCCAAAGAATGTTGCGATTTTAATTAATGAAAATTGTGGTAGTACAACTGAACAATTCTTGCTTGCAGCCAAACAAAGTAAAAAAGTAAAACTATTTGGAATAACAACAGCAGGAGCTCTTGATATTTCAAATTTAAATTCTATTAAATCACTTTGTAATGAATTTGAATTGGTATATGGAACTTCGAAAAGTATTAGAATTCCTGAAATGATAATTGACGACAAAGGAATACAACCAGATTATTATTTTGATAAAAGTATTAAACCATATGAATGGATTGATAAGACAATTGAAATTTTGAATTATGAATAGCCAGTTGCTAACAAAGGCTATACGTAATTTGGGTAATATGCTGATATTGAAGTTTATAGCGCTAAATAAAATTAGTGGTAAATTGAAAATTAACAGTTTCAAAATCCCAAACTACGCATAGCCAAACCGTTGTACACAATTTAAACAAACACCCTTACAAAAATGAAAAAGAGCACTTATGAAAAATGTTTTAGTAAATCTTCACTAAAACTATCTTGGGAAAGGGTTATCTCAAGTGTAGGTGCTGATGCGAAAGACTATTTTGGAATTGGTGTGTTCAGTAGAAATACTGATATAGTATTAGAGAAATTGAGCGAACTACTTTTATCCGAGAAATATCAGCCCCAAAGACCGTTTAAATATTTTGAGCCTAAAAAAAGTGGAACTCAACGAACTAAAACTGTACTAAATATTGAAGATGCTTTAGTTTTTCAAGCAATATCAAATCACATTGCCGAACTAGAATACTCAAATTTAAATGAAACTAACAAAAGTGTTTTCGGTAGTGTATTGAATAAAGATGTTTCTAAAGGAATTAAACTTTTAGAGGAAGAACCTGAAAATTTTTACTTTTTTGAGTTTTATGTCGAACCTTACAATCGATTTATTAATAGCATAAACGAAATAATTGAAAGTGCTCAAGTAACTCACTTTCTAGAAACAGATATAACTGGCTTTTTTGATACAATACCTCACTCAACAATTCTACTTGAATTAAAGAATAGGAATATTGATACAAGAATTCTAGACCTTCTTTCTAAATGCTTAAACGTTTGGTCAGGAACTAGAGACTCTGCAACATATGGCGTAGGGATTCCTCAAGGACCAGCCGGTTCATTTTTGATTGCGAATATAATACTAGACAGCCTTGATAGATTTGCTATAAGAAAAGGTCTTCATTATTATCGGTTTATGGATGACATTCGTATTTATGGAAAGTCACGTAATGAATTAACACAAAATCTCGTCCAAATAGACCGCCATTTAAAATCCAAATCATTGTGTTTAAACTCAGAAAAAACACAGATTGAACTAATTGATGAATATAATTCAGGGAAAGAAAAAGTTTTAGATGATTATGGTATAAGTGTAGAAAAGGAGAACAAAGAAGAAATTAGTCGAGAAATTTTAGAACAGAATAATACCCAGTTTGGGGAGCAAGAAGATAGTTTTGAGAAATTAAGTACAAAAGAATATATTCCTATTTACAAAAGTGCTTTAAAAGAATACGAGAAAAAACTTAAGCAGTTCTATAAGAGAAAAATAAATGATGATTTATGGTTAATCGAAACATCTGAAATGCGAGATTTCCTGACAAATTCTCAAAAATGGAGAACAATCATCAGAATCTTG
>DQTL01000121.1 GCA_015662775.1 Lutibacter sp. | reverse complement strand
TCATTAAAACATTATATAATTAAGAATAACAAAAAAGATGCAGCTCTTTTTTTAAGTAAATTATCAAAACTAATACGTACTATTTTAGATAATTCTCAAAGAAAAGAAATTACTCTTTTAGAAGAACTAAATATCATGAAGCTTTATTTAGAAGTTGAAAATATGCGATCCGATAAATCAATTTTACTAGAAATAACTGTTGAAGACGGAATCACGACTAACACTCTAAAACTGCCTCCTTTAGTGTTACAACCACTTATAGAAAATGCAATATGGCATGGTTTATCTTTAATTAAAGAGAATAAACGTATTAAAATAGAAGTAAATAAAAACGATTCTTACCTAATTATTAGTATCGAAGATAATGGAATCGGTCGGATACGTACAGCCCAATTAAACGATGCTAACTTTATTGAAAAAGAATCATTAGGAATAGATATAACCAAACAACGACTACAAGCATACACAAGTCACTTGAAAAATAAAGTAAGTATTGCTTTTGAAGATTTATATGAAAATGACAAACCAATTGGAACAAAAGTATTTGTTAAAATCCCTTTAGTGTAAGATCGTTTATTGACTTTCTAAATCTTTATTTTCGATTTATTAGCATAGTATTCCTGGGCTACCTGATCTAATTCATCATACCAATCTTCTCCAAATTTACGAATCAAAGCATCTTTAACAAACTTATAGGTAGGTACTTTTAATTTATCTCCTAAGCTACAAGCATCATTACAAATTGGCCACGAATGGTAATTGATTGCTGTAAGTTGTTTGTACTCATTAATACGTATTGGGTATAAATGACAAGAAATTGGTTTTTGAAAATCAATTTTCCCATCATTATAAGCCGCTTCAATACCACACATAGCTACTTGATTGGAATCAAAGGTGGCATAAGCACATTCTTTTCCATTAACAAGAGTGGTTTCAAAATCACCTATTGGATTGGTGGTATAGGTTCCTTGTTTTTCAATAGCATCAATACCTACTTTTCTAAGATAGGGTTTTATCTTAGGGAACATCTTTTTTAAAATTGCTGTTTCTTCTTTTGTTACAGGAGCTCCAGCTTCACCTGCTACACAGCACTCACCTTTGCAAGCATCAATATTACAAACAAAGTAATTGTCTAAAATATCTTCTGATATGATTGTTTTTCCTAGTTGAAACATGTTGCAAAAGTACACGAATTTATTTGTTTTTAAAATTTATAAATTCTCCAAAATTTGCCATAATTAACTGAAATATTCATCTTTCAATATCAAAGAAATTATTGTTTTTAGTAATGTAAGTAAAAAAACACATACCGAACTGTTTATCTGCATGTTACATACTGTAAAAATTATTAAAAATAATTGTAAAAAACTTTTATTATTGCATAAATCCTATACATTTGCCGCCTAAAAATGAATGTTTAGTTTAACCACTAAAAATTAAAAAAAATGAATTTAGATTTAAAAGAAATAATCACTGCAACCATGATTTTATTTGCAGTAATTGACATCGTAGGAAGTATTCCAATAATCATTGATTTACGAAATAAAGTGGGTCATATACAATCAGAAAAAGCCTCACTTGTTTCCATAATAATTATGGTTTCTTTCCTATTTGTAGGAGAAAGTCTTTTAAACCTAATTGGCATTGACGTCAACTCATTTGCTGTGGCTGGTGCTTTTGTTCTGCTTTTTTTAGCTTTAGAAATGATTTTAGGTGTCAAACTTTATAAAGATGATGCCCCTGAATCGGCAAGTGTTGTTCCTTTAGCTTTTCCGTTAATTGCAGGTGCAGGAACTATGACCACAATATTATCAATTAAAGCAGAATTTGAAACCATCAATATATTAATTGCTATATTTTTAAATATATTATTTGTTTATGGTGTCTTAAAATCATCAAGACGTATTGAACGCTTATTTGGTAAAGGAGGTTTATCTGTAATTAGAAAAATATTTGGTGTAATTCTGCTTGCTATAGCTGTTAAATTATTTGCAGCTAATATTCAAGGCTTGTTTGTTTAGTAGATTTTGTAACGGAATTGCTTAAAATTCAGCAGGGCAAACTCATACTTATATATATGAAATATACACAAAGCACAAAATAATTCGCGCACAACTGTCAAACAGCTGCTTATTTGTAATTTCTATTACTAGATTGATAGAAAAAACTCATAGATACAAAAACCCCATAGGGGTTTAACATTTGTAAAAATGGGTGTAAAAACCAACGAGTAGCGACCCTATTATGGGTCGTATATTATATATGTGTGATGCTGCTGGCATCAAGTAGTGCGGGTTTTCTGTTTTTATAAATGTGTGATACCTACGGCATCCCATTTCTTTGATACTTGAAAGTATGAGTTTGCCCTGTAAAATTCAGCACCTCAAGCAACGTAATCTTAATTATAATTGTATCTTTGCATCCGCCTTGGAGTGATTTCAGGCAATAATTAGTATAATAAATTCATAATCAAAAACTTATGTACGCAATCGTAGAGATAGCAGGGCAGCAATTTAAAGTTGCGAAAGACCAAAAAGTTTTTGTTCATCGTTTAGCCGGAAATGAAGGCGACAAAGTAAGCTTTGATAAAGTATTACTTTTAGACGATGGCAAAATAACTATTGGCGCCCCGGCTATAAAAGGAGCTGGAGTAACAGCTAAAATTTTAGGTCATCTTAAAGGTGACAAAGTAATCGTTTTTAAGAAAAAACGTCGTAAAGGATACCAAAAGAAAAATGGTCACAGACAATTCTTTACTGAAATACAAATTACAAGTATTGCCGCTTCGGGTCACAAAGCCTCAGAAACAGCAAAGCCTAAAACAGTAAAAGCTACACCTGAAAAAGAAGCAGCAAAACCTAAAGCAAAGAAAGTAGCTGCCAAACCAGCAGTTAAAAAAGAAACTGCTAAGAAAGTAGCTCCTAAAAAAGCAACTGCTAAAAAAACTGCAACAAAAGCAGATGACTTAAAAAAAGTTGAAGGTATTGGTCCAAAAATAGCTAGTATATTTGTTGAAGCTGGTATTGATACTTTTGCAAAATTAGCAAAAGCTGATGTAAAAAAATTGCAAGAAATTCTTGCAACAGCAGGTCCAAGATATGCATCAAAAAACCCAGGTTCATGGCCAAAACAAGCAAAAATGGCAGCAGAAGGAAAATGGGATGAATTAAACGAATGGCAAGACAATGTTAAAGGTGGTATAGAATAAATTTTATACTTAATAACATTTAACTTAATAACTTTAAACTAAACATTATGGCACATAAGAAAGGAGTCGGTAGTTCGAAAAACGGTAGAGAGTCCGCATCGAAACGATTAGGTGTAAAGATTTTTGGTGGGCAAGCAGCCTTAGCCGGAAATATTTTAGTACGTCAAAGAGGAACCAAACATTATCCTGGTGAAAATGTTTATATGGGAAAAGACCACACTCTTCATGCAAGAGTTGATGGTATCGTTGTTTTCAAAAAGAAAAGAGACAACAAATCCTATGTATCTATTGACGCAATAGAAGCATAACTAATATAATTGGATGAAAATCCAAGTAATAAAATCAGAGAAAGGGCATGCCTTTTCTCTGATTTTTTGTTTATAATTTCTATTTTTATAAAGTTTGATATATAAATAAGATTTTCTTCTCAATATATAATTTCCCTATCTTTGTAAGATGCAGTTTCTCTATAATTTAGTAATTCAAATCGCTAGGCTTTTTATCCCAATTTTTGGTTTATTTAGTTCCAAAATGCATTTGTTTTACAAAGGACGTAAAGAAACATTTTTTAGAATTGACTCTGTAATTTCCAAAGAAGATCAAACTATCTGGATGCATTGTGCCTCATTGGGTGAATTCGAACAAGGAAGACCTGTACTTGAAAAACTCAGACTAGAATACCCAAACCACAAACTTGTTTTGTCCTTTTTTTCTCCTTCAGGTTACGAAGTGAGGAAAGATTATAAAGTAGCAGATGTTGTTGTTTATCTGCCTTTAGATACTAGAAGTAATGTCAAAAAGTTTCTTAAAAAGGTACAGCCTTCGCTAGCTATATTTATAAAGTATGAGTTTTGGCCGAACCTATTAGCCGAACTTCATAAACAAAAGATTCCGACTCTACTTGTGTCAGGAATTTTCAGAGAGAATCAAGTTTTCTTTAAAAAAAATAAAAAATGGTTTAGAGAAAGTTTAAAAGCTTTTACTCATTTTTTTGTGCAAAATAAAGATTCTGTAAAACTATTAAATAGTATTGGTTACAACAATGTATCACTAAGTGGTGATACTCGATTTGATCGGGTTTATAGTTTAATACAGCATAAAAAAGAGTTGGAACTAGTAGCCTTATTTACTCAAAATAACCCAACATTAGTTGCTGGTAGCACATGGGGTAAAGATGAAACTATACTCATCAATTACATAAACACAAAAGCTAGTGATTCTGAAAGATTTATCATAGCTCCACACAATATCAAACCTGCAGAAATTGAAAAACTAACTCAAAATATTACTAAAAAGACACTACGTTATTCAAAAGCAACGCCTAAAAATATACAACAGGCTAGAGTATTAATTATTGATTCTATAGGTCTTTTAACTAGTGTGTATTCTTACGGAAATATTGCTTATGTCGGCGGTGGTTTTGGTGCTGGAATTCATAATATATTAGAACCTGCGACTTATGGTATGCCTATTCTAATTGGACCGAACTACCAAAAATTTCAAGAAGCTCTTGATTTAATCGAAAAAATGGCCTGTTTTGAAATACAAACTCAAGAAAATCTTAATGAAAAACTACAAGAATTTTTCACAAATAAAGAAAAAGCAACTACTGTAGGTAAAATAGCCAAACAATATATTTTAGATAATATTGGTGCAGCTGATAAGGTTCTGGAATATGTAAAAGAACAAATAAATCCGTAGGATTCAAAAATTTGTAATAAATACTAAATACTGCTTTCTGCGACCCTAAAAGGGTCGAAGGGTTTTTGCGAAATGTTTTCATTACAAACATTAAATCCCTATGGGATTATGTGAAGTCCATTTTTTTAGGCTTAATAAACCTAATAACCTGAGTTCGACCTAAGCTTTACTATACAGAATGCAAAGAAAAGGTGAGATTTGAAGAATAAATTTTAAGGAATAACGAGTTATTGTG
>DQTL01000244.1 GCA_015662775.1 Lutibacter sp. | reverse complement strand
TTCCGTTGCACAAGAGATAATTGTTTTAGTTAGTACTTTTCGAAGAAATTTAATGTTTTTTGAATATTTCGTGAATAAGCAGCTAGGGCTATTTTTTCACTGATATTCCTTCTGTCGAATTTTAAAAATCAGGGTCAGAATATGCGTTACAAAATAGCCCTAGTTACTTATTTATTTAAGAGAATGATAATGTTTTTAATTTTTAATTTTTAATTATGATAGTTATCGATGGACAGCAAATAGCTTTGAGGATTACTCAGCGAGTAGCTAGAGAAATTTTTGAAAATAGTAAAAAAACAAATAGTCGTCCTGGTTTGGCGATTGTTTTGGCTGGTAATAGAGAGGACTCAGAAATTTATATTGATATTAAACAGGCGACGGCTAGGGAGATGGGTATAGATACTCATCTCTATAGAATAAATGAGCAAGAAAATACAGAGGATGTTGTTAAATTGATTGAGCATTTAAATAAGGATGAAGAGGTTTCTGGTATTTTAGTTCAACTACCTTTGCCTGAAAAATATGATACAGATAGGATAATTTCTACGATAAGTCCAGGAAAGGATGTCGATTGTTTCCATCCAGAGAATGTTAAAAAGTTGGATGAATATAAGGAGAGAAAGCCATTTGTGCTTTCACCAGTCTATGCAACAGTTTTGGAGATGATAGATTATGTATCTTTTGATTTGAAAGGTTCAGTGTCAGTGGTTGTGGCCAATTCAGATATTTTTGGTGGGGGACTACAAAAAGTGTTGGAAGCAGAAGGGTCAAAATCTGAAGTTATATTTACAGACGATAAGTTATTTAGTGAGAAGATTAAAAAAGCTGATTTGCTTGTAACGGCTGTTGGTAAGAGAAATTTAATTACAGCGGACATGATTAAACCAAATTCGGTGGTGATTGATGTCGGAATTACAAAAGAGGATGGTAAAATTTATGGAGATGTTGATTTTAATGAGACAAAAGAAATGGCCTTAGCAATCACCCCAGTTCCTGGTGGAGTTGGTCCGGTGGTTGTAGCGAAGGTATTGGAGAATACTTGGAAATTAAGTCAGGAAAGAATAAGTTGACTTGTGTGATTGTAAATGATACTGTTAATAAGGTAAGAATCACCAGATAATAAAAATCTTCAGAAAAATAGACTCGAGATAGTTATTAGATTAATTTGTAATTTTAAAAGATATGAAATTTTTTAAGAAATTTGGAAAGAAGAAAGATGATGAAAAAAAAGGAGAAGACCAAGCAAGACTAGTAAATGCTAATGACCCACAAGATGATGGTGATGATAGTAAAAATGATGATAAAAATGCTACTACAGATGTGATGCAACAAGCGGCGATGAGCGGAATGATGGGTGGTGGAGGTGGAGATATAAAGGAAATGCTTAAGAGTATAGACACTTCAGGAATGTCTTTAAAGGAAAAAATGGGTCTGAAGATGCTACAAAAAATGCCAAGAAAAAAGCAGGAGGAGGTTATGCGACAATCTTTGAATCCTCAAGAACTACATAAAAATAAAGATATGGTTTTAAAGCAGATTGATGAGATGGTTAAGGCTGGACAGATCCAAAAAGGGCAGGCCGAAGCAGTGAAGGCGCAGATGGGTCTTAGGTAGTTAAAAGGTGTCAAGCATTAATGATATTTTGTTAGTATTTGATTTTTTTGAAATGTAGATATTTAAAAAATGGCTCGTCTAAGCCATTTTTTTTGAATATAGTTGTTTTGTTAATCAAAAAGAATTCCCCACGCCTTCAGGCTGGGGTCACAAACAACTTAGCACATGGTATAATAAGTAAATGACAACTGAACATATACTAAAATCACACAATAAGTCATTACTAATGTACCAGTTAGTATGTCCAATAAAATATCGTAGAAAAGTTCTTACAAAAGAAGTAGAAACTTCTCTAAAAAATATATGCACTGGTCTCGAGAAAAGATACGAAGTATCTTTTATCGAGATTGGTGCAGATAATGATTATGTATACTTTCTGATACAATCAGTTCCAAATTATTCTCCAGCGAAGCTGGCTAATCTAATTAAGGGTGTAACTGCTAGAGAAATATTCAAACGACATCCTAACATAAAAAAAGAAATACTTTGGGGTGGAAATTTCTGGACAGCAGGTTATTACATAAACACAGTAGGCAAATTCGCCAATGAAGAAATGATGAAGAATTACATAAAAAATCAAAGAACAGTACAGCAATCAAACTACAAACGAATACATTTCAACAAGAATCAAGCAAGCCTTTTTTAACAAACAATAATTTTAAAATTAAGATGATACCCCGCCGAACGAACGAAGTCGAAATCGAAGCGAAGCGAGATTGAGACGTAGTGAAGTGAGGGGCGCCTTCAGGCCGGGGTAGTTCATTAATAAAATTAATAATTATATAGATTTGCCTGTTGATAAATTGAAAGAAGGGTTAGCTGATGAAATTGGCAAGGAGGTCAATTTAGTCGGTGGAGAAATTTATATTGGTACAAATTATAGTGATCCTCAAATTGGTGATTCGAAAATTAGTTATAGGGCAATAACTCCTGCAGAAGTTAGTTTAATTTCACAACAGGATGGAGATAGTTTTACACCATTTATAACAAACAAAGGAAAGTCATTAGAATTTTTGGAGCTAGGAAACAAGACATCGGAACAAATGTTTGCAACAGAATATTCAAAGAATAAAACAATGCTATGGATACTGCGATTAGTTGGTTTTTTTTATTGGTAATGTTTAGTGTTCGCATTATATTAAAACCTATGGAAGTCGTTGCTGATGTAGTGCCTTTTATAGGAGGAATTGTTGGATTTGGAATAGGAATAATTGCTTTTTTGGTAGCAATTCCAATTTCATTGAGTACAATTGCTGTTGCATGGCTTTTCTACCGACCATTGCTTGCAGTTAGTTTGTTTGCAATTGTTGTTGCAATGATATGGTTTATTATTTATAAAATTCGACAAAATAAAAAATAACTTTGGTAAAATATATGCAATACTATAATCATCAAAGGTCTCAATGGAATTTAAAAAAGATGACTCCTGCTAAATACAGAAATCATCTTTTAGGATATGTTAGGTAGTTTTCTTAACTCTTCTAATTGCAAGGTTAGTTTTTCGATAACCTTATCTCTCTCTTTGAGTGCTATGCTATGTAGTCTGTCTGAT
>DQTL01000178.1 GCA_015662775.1 Lutibacter sp. | reverse complement strand
TTGATTTTTTAATTCCCATATTTTTACTATTTTAGTGTTAAATTAATCGGGCAATTCATAGCCTTGTACGTTATTCAAATCATATTCCAAAAGATATTTCTTCTTCAGGATTATTATATTTAGATTCGTTAGTTTCTTCAGGCTCTTTAATTGTTGCGGCAAACGCCATTATAGAAGATACTATTGAATCTATTCGTTTCTTTCCATTTTTATGAGACCTCCCTTTATCTACTTTTATATTTTCATTAGGATCTACAATTAGAACACAGCCACTTAAAGCCCACTCTAAAATGACATTTCCATCGTGTTTTAAATTCTCTTTATAAACCAATCGTTCAAATTGCTTTGTTGGAAAACTCATATTTCTAATTCCTTGACCAAAATAAGACACGTTAAAATCTTCTTTCATTAAAATATTAACTACATGTGTTGAGTTCCATTCATCAAATTCAATTCTTTCGATATAATATTGATAATAATATTTTCTGATGTCATTTAATAAATATTCATAATCAACCACATTACCTGGTGTTGATGTTAATAACCCTGTATCTGCCCAAAATCTATAAGGTACACCATCCTCTCTAGACCTAACATCAATTATATCTGCTGGGCAATAAACAAATACTTTCAAAAATAGATTGTTATTTTTATCTGGATTTGTTATTATAGAAAACGAGGTTGTGTCTTTTCTGGTAGATAAATCTACAGCTCCATAACTTCCAAACTCTTTAGCTTTAGCAGTAAATAAATCTTCGTAATTCTCGTAACCTTCAAAATCATTTACTTTGTTTTTTTGCCAAATTTCATTAGGTATCCAAACTTCAGGAGCATCAACCCACATGTTTAAATATTTGGTTTTGAAATTTGGTATTTTTGAAGGACTTGTTTCTGTTTTAATAAATTCACGCTTTAAATGCGCTAACATTGGTGGATTATAATGTAAATTTGGATTGGCTTTTATCCAGTTTTTTTCATCTTTCCAATCATCTTCTTTATCTAAATCATGTATCATAATTAAGGTATGATCATCCTCTTTTCTACCTTCTAAAATTTGCGTCAAATCATCTTCTAATAATTTACAGACAGAATAAACATTTGTTCCTGCTGTTGTAATTATATAAACTAATGGATTTGTTCTTGCGCCCATTGCAGTTTCTAATACTTCTAAAATAGAGGCATCTTTATGCGCATGATACTCATCAATGAATGATACAGATGGATTTAAAGAATCTAATGTTTTTGAATCCCCGCCCAAAAATTTAAAAGAACCCAAAACCGAAGGTAACCGAATTTCTCTTTGCAATGGTTTAAATCCAGATTGTCTTAATGCATTAGATTTTTTAATAAATTGAACCGCTTGATCCCAAAGTGTTTTAGCTTGCGCCTCTTTTGTTGCGCCAACAAATATTTCTGGACTTGAAACATTATCTATCGCCATAGCGGCTAAACCTAAACCAGATAAACCAGCGGTTTTACCATTTTTACGACCTACTTTTTCGTAAACTGTATTTATTAACCTGTTACCAGTTTTTTTAATTTTCCAAGCAAAAATATTATAATATGTAAACTGCTGATATGGAGATAAAACAAATGGTTTACCAGCCAAAGGTCCTTTCGTGTGAACTAAAAACCAAGGAAAGAAATCTATTATATCCATCCCTGAATTATGGTCCAAGTAGTAACCTTTTTCATCAGCATCTTCAATTAATTGAAAAAAGCGTTTTATTGCTAATTTAATTTTATTACCAACAACGATATTACCTTCCAATACATCGTATGCGTATTGAAATGGAATTGATTTTTTTTGTTGGTTGGTGATCTTCATTTTTTATTGTTGTTTTCGGTTTTTAAATTGGTCAAATAAACTTAATTGACCATCATCTGATGATTTTGTATCTCCTAATTTCCGCCTATCTTTAATTGATAAACCAAAATGTGCCGAAATGTTATCTAAGGCTTTATCGGCATCTTTCACAATTGACATCCAACCTGTGATATTTGTAGCACCACCTTTAAATGTCTGAACCATTCCTTTTAAATCACCAGTTTCATTTTTTTTATTGATAATAGCGTAAGCATCACATCTAGCAGATAGCCAAAATGCCGCCTGCTGTAAGTGAATTAAATCCACCTCACTAAATTGATTTGTCTTCACTAAAGAAACTGCAAACCAACGCCACCAAAACTTCTGGTCCTTTGTTAAATTAAAGCGTTTTAATATTGTTGGCGCTTTTTTTAATATCTCATACAAAGGTGTTTCTGATGGTGTTTTTACATCTCCTAAGCTTTTATGTGCCACTTTCATATTTTTATTTTTCATACTATTCTAATTTTAGACTCCCCTTACTTATTAATTACACAAAGTAAAATATTGACTATCAAGCGATGTAGGAGTAATTTATATTTATAGAGATTTACCCCATACCCCTTTATTTCTGTATAAAACCATGCGCTTCTTTTCCTGATTTTTGATTATGATGATAAGAACATAATGATTGTAAATTATCCTCACAAAGTTTACAGCCACCAGCAGAAATTGCCAATATATGATCAACAACTGTTGCATTCGTTATTATATCTTCTCTCTCACACATTACACACAATGGATTATTATTTAATATTTGTTTTCTTTTTTTCCGCCAAGTCCAAGAGTTGTAGAACTTACTATTATCTATAAGCCTATGGTGTTGTTTTCTCTTAGGGTTCCAACTTCTATTTCTTTTATTTGGACTGCTGGGCATTGGTTTCTTCTGCTTTTAATTTTGCTGCATAATACTTATAGGTTTTACTACAAGCGTTGGCTATCTCTTTACTTGTAAACACTTTATCACCTTTTATTATTTTATTTTTATAATTAACTTCTACTCCAAACTTCTTACCAACAATTACAGGATAAACTACAACACCAGCCATTACGCAAATACTCATAGCTGAATTAATATCTATATATACTGTAACTTTTTTCATCTATTTAAAATGGTAAATCATCACCTGTCGGCATTCCTGTGGCTTCATCAACATCTACAACCTCAGGCATTCCGTTATTATCTACTTGAAAAGCAAATGTCTCAAAACCTTTCCCTCTACCAAAACTCTCCTCCATGTAACTAATCGAAGGATCCTTTTCGTCCTTCATTATTTTTATAACTGTTTCCGCCTTATTCGAAAGTTCAGCTCCAATATGACCACGAGCATTCCCATCACCTTTATTCTGGTGAAGGACACAGGCTATATGCACATCATAATCATAAG
>DQTL01000270.1 GCA_015662775.1 Lutibacter sp. | reverse complement strand
TATTTATCAATTGAATCTATTATAAAAGCGATAAAAGATAATAAAGAGAATTACTGTTTTGCTTGTTTTGATAATAATTATCCAATTTTATAACTATGACTAAATGTAATAAAAATTGCTTTTAGTTGATAAAGAAAGAAGCTTTATCAGAGATAAAAATATAGAACTTATAAAAGATTGAGAAAAAAGAATCTAATATACAAACTTTATTAAATAATCGCCTTCCTTGGCTCTTTGTAAATAAAAATTTAGAAAGGTATAAAAAATAGCTATTTAGTCAGTACCATATTGACAAAAGAACAAAAACATGTTAAAGTTATGTTTGATTACTATAAACTACTTTTTAGTAAAGTTTTGGAGTATAAATTTTTTTAGGAGCTAAAATGAATATTTTATATCTAAATTTATATGATTTGATCACTTTTTCAGGTCTTAATTCTTCTCAGACATTAATCAGTAAAAATCCAAAAAGGAGTCAGTAATGCAAGAAGATTATATTTTAAGACAAGAAGAGTTAATTGATAATCCAGATCCACGCATTCCGATCTGTTTAGTATTAGATGTTAGTGGTTCTATGATAGGAGAGCCATTAAAAGAGTTGCAAAAGGGAGTTGAGCAGTTTTTTACAGCCATTATGAATGATGAGATTGCAAAAACTTCAGCTGAAATTGCAATCATTACGTTTGGAGGAAGTGTTGAAGTTGCACTCGATTTTCGTTCAATAGAAAATCAAAAAGTTCCACAATTGAAGGCAGGTGGTTTAACGCCAATGGGACAAGCTGTTGAAACTGCATTGAAAACCCTTGAAAAACGAAAAGAAGAGTATAAAAATGCAGGAGTTGACTATTATCAGCCTTGGTTGGTTCTAATGACAGATGGATTACCAACTGACAGCATAGAAAATGCATCTCTTAAAATTAATCAATTAGTAGAAAAGAGAAAATTAACCGTATTTCCTGTTGCTATAGGAGATGCTGATCTTAATACTCTTGCTAAACTTGGTGGCGGCAGAAAACCATTAAGACTGCAAGGACTGAAATTTGATAAATTTTTTGAATGGCTTAGTAAGTCTGTTTCAAATGTTTCAAGATCAACGCCAAGAGAAGAGGTTAAATTACCAGGAGGACTTGAAGATTGGGCGGTTGTTTAATTAGCGCAGCCAGACTTAAAGGCGAAACACATAACCAATGTGATGATAAAATCTTTTTTCATCGTACTAATGAAATAACCACAAGTGTGCTTGCCGATGGAGCTGGCTCTAAAAAAATGTCATCAATTGGTGCAAAAATAGCAACTAAAGCTCTATCTAGAGCAATGCCTGGATTATTAACAGGAATGAGATTCTCAAACAAATCAGATCTCTTTCAATCTGCAAAAGAGCTAAAAGAAAACATTGTGTTTTACATAAATGATGCTATTAAAAGTAGTCAAAACTTTACAGGCGATATATCAGATTATGCTTGCACTCTGCTTTTTGCGACCTATGTAAAAAATTGCAATAGATGGGTAATAGGACATATTGGTGATGGTGTTATATGTGCGATGGATTGTAAAGATAATATAATAACAATATCTGAACCTGAAAATGGCGAATTTGCGAATGAAACATTCTTTATAACAGATAGTGAAGCAATTAGCAAATTAAGAATATATATAGTCAAAGGAATCAAAGGAGTGGTATTGGCAAGCGATGGAACTGCTGCTTCAATTTATAGTAAAAATGGTATTGCTACTGGTTTACTAAAATTTTTTAAATGGCAAAGAGAGTATGGAGAAGCAAAAACATCTTCTATATTGAGAAAGAACATAGAGCAGGTTTTTCTTAAAAAAACCAATGATGATTGCTCCATTCTATTGCATCAGTTAAAAAATATAGAAGTAGTACAATCTCATTTAAAAGTAACAAAACTCTAAAAGGAGTAAAAATAACTGATGAAAGCGTACAACAATGGACGTAACTGTAAGAAAAGTTCCTTCAAATGAAATAGAATAATGGTTTATCAATATGGTTGCAAAACTAGCAAAAAACGCAGGAATTGGAATGCCAGAAGTTGGATACTTTGCTAAAAGTCCAAATGCTTTTGCAAGTGGATGGAATAGAGACAATGCACTTGTAGCAGTTAGTTCATCAATTCAACTTGATGGATACCAAAGAGATGGAAGGGGTATTGGCACCCGAAATATCTTACATCAAAAATAAAGATATGATAACTATGACATTAATGCAAGGTGTTTTAAATACCTTTGTTGTGTTCATTTCAAGACTAATAGCTTCAGATTTTGCAAAAGACAAAGATGAGAATCTGAACTATTTTACATATAGTGCTTATGTTTGATCTTGTATTATCTGTTTTGGCATCTATTGTTATGATGGCGTACTCAAGACATAGAGAGTATAAGGCTAATGAAGGTGCTGTAAAACTATCTGGGCCAGAAGGTATTTATAACGCTTTAGCAAAACTTGAGCAAATTCTAAAAGAACAAGCTGTACTGCCCGAATCAATGAAAGCATTTCGAATAGTTGGGTTTTTAGGAATTAATTTTTTTTCTTATCCGCCTATTGAAAAAAGATTGGAACATATTAAAAAGATAGCCAAACAAGGAATGTGATATGAAGTTTACCACTTACTATAAAAAGAAAACAGCTGAGCTTGGAAAAAAACTTGGTTCTGGTGGCGAAGGTGATGTTTATGAGATGAAAAATAATAATGCAGTTGTTATAAAGCTTTATAACGATCATTGCAAAACCAATCAACGTTTTAAAAAACTAAAACGCATTATTAAAAAAGGTATAACATACAAAGAATCCGCAGAAAAAAAAATAGCAATGCCACTGGATATCCTAATGGATGATTCTGGATCATTTGTTGGTTATGTTATGCCAAAAGTAAATGGTAAACCTATTAAAATTTCCTTATTTTCAAAAGATAAAATTGAAAAAAATTATCCAAATTTAACCAGAAAAGATTTGGTTGAATTATGTATACATTTTTTAAAACAAATAGAATATTTACATAGCAAAAATATCTTAATAGGCGATATTAATCCACTAAACCTTTTAATTGATGAAAAAGATCCAAGAATATGTTGGATAATAGATACAGACTCTTTTCAAGTAGATGAATTTCCCTGTCCTGTTGGTACAGATATTTTTACACCTCCAAGATTACAAGGTGTTAATTTTAAAAATGTGCTAAGAAAAAAAGAGGATGAATATTTTTCTATGGCAATTATGCTGTTTATGATTTTAATGCCCGGCAAGCATCCTTATTCACGAATTGGCGGAGAGAGTCCCGCATTAAATATAAAATCAAAAAAATTCCCATATAAAATGAGTGGTAAAATGGAAGATGTGCCACTTGGGTATTGGCGAGTTATATGGAGTCATTTTACTAAAAAACTAAAACAGGCTTTTATAGATGTATTTGCTAATGAAAAAGTTATAACTCCAAAAGAATGGATAAATATACTTAATGAGTATATTGATGAAATAGACAATGGAAAGACATCAAATCTTATATATCCATTAAGTTTCCGTCCATCTACTAACAAGATAGTATCAGTTACTTGTGAAGATTGTGGGATAAGATTTGAGATGGATGAGTGGAAGGTTCAACGCTTAAAGCAAGAGGGTAAAAATTGTAAATGCGCTCTTTGCATGCAAAAAATAGAAGCTAATAAATTGTCTCAAAAAACCAACAAAAAACAATACACTCAAAACAATAAAGGTGTTTCTAGCTCTACTTATTATAGTGGTGTTAGAGCAAAATCTCTATTCACTCCTACTATTAATTCTACAAAAAAATCAAATAGTACAAAATCTAGTCAAAATAATAGTAAAACGAAAAATCTAATAAGTAAAGTATTTAAATTTTTTGTTCAGCTGATATTCTTCCTCACACTTATTTTTGGTGTTTTAATGTTCTTATTCATCCGCCTACTCGTCGAAATAATATTAAAACGAAAAATCTAATAAGTAAAGTATTTAGATTTT
>DQTL01000253.1 GCA_015662775.1 Lutibacter sp. | reverse complement strand
GTTTTAATATAATCACTTGATAAAAAAGAACGCATTTCCTCTCCCATATTTACATTGTTAGAGGCTATTGTTAAATACGATAACCTTTCCATGGCAACTTCTTCCGCATGACAAGGCCCTGCAATAACACCTATTCTATCATAAGATACTTGGTGATTTTTATGAAAATGCTCTCCTACAATTAAGCCAGTTTCTGGTACAATTCCTTTAATTGCAGAAAAAACACTTTTATTTAATAATGGTATTTCTAATTTTTTTAATTCACTATGTAAAAAAGCAGAAGGAACTGCAAAAATCAAATAATCACCATAGGAAACTGCATTATTAATATCATTAAAAAGATTTAATTGTTCACTGTCAAAAGAAGCTTGACTCAAGTAACTAGGATTATGTCCATGGCGTTTTATATGCTCAATCGCATAATCACTTCGCATATACCAACCCACTTCTTCTAAATTTTCACAGAGCATTTTAACAATAGCAGTAGCCCAACTACCACCACCTATTACGCATACTTTTGGATTATTTTTCATGTGTTTAAACTATTATATTTAGCAGTTACCCAATATATATTACTAAAAAATTGACTAAGGTTCTGCGATAAAAAATCAAAGATACAGAAAAAGCCAATCAGTAAATTACTGATTGGCTTTTTAGATTGTTTTTAAAAAGTGAAAATCTTATTTTTCTACTTTTAAAACTTCACTTATAATTTGTTCTAAATTTTGTTTTGGTAAAGCACCTGCTGCCATTTGAGGTTCGCCCTCTTTTGGACAAAATAACATAGAAGGAATACTTTTAATTCCAAAAGCAGCTGATAACTCACGTTCGGCTTCAGTATCTACTTTATAGATGTTTATTTTATCACCGTATTCTTCACTTAATTCTTCTAAAATAGGAGCAACCATTTTACAAGGTTGACACCAATCTGCATAGAAGTCTATAAGACAAGGTACGTCACCTTCAAATTTCCATTCTTTATTTTTTTCAAAATTAAAGACTTTTTCTAGAAAGTCTTTTTTAGTTAACATTGTAGTCATGTTGTTTCTTTTTAATATTTATGTTTTGTACTAGGCAATAAATATGCCGTTGTTTTGAGCCGACAAATTGACAGTTTTTTTTATAAATTGGGTGTAATACGTGTTACAAAGGAAAACTATATAATAATAAGCGAGGGCTTCACATAAAGTGAATCCCTCGCTATATTAAAAATATTTAGATTGCTTATTGTTTAATCAGGTTATAAGCACCTATTTGCTCACCTGCTTGTACTTTAACAACATAAGAACCTGCTGGTAAAGCACTCATATCTATTTGAGTTTTAGTGGTATTGATTACTTCTTGACCTAACATGTTATAGATACTTACTGCATCTACTGGGTTGGTCGTTTCAATAGTCAATACATCTTTTACTGGATTTGGATACATAGAGAAACCATCGATTACTGCATCAGCAATACCTGAAGTATCCACAGCTATCACACAAAAACCTTCTGTACCAAGATCGTTGTTATTCCATTCCCAAAAACGAATACTATAACTGACACCTGGTGTTAAACCAGTTATTACATTACTTTCTAAATCACCAACTACTGTAATTGTACCACAACTAACTTCTGTTGTGTAATCTGACATGACAGCATATTTTAATCCATCCCAGTTTCCATCATTAGTTCGTTTTATTTTTACAGCTCCAGTAGCAGGTGCAATAAAATGATACCATATATCTCCTCCTTCATAATTACCACAACTTGGATCACCGCTAATAGGTGAAGAACTAGTTGCCCCTACATTGGTCATTACTGTTGGGGCAGTACAACTTGATCCAACAGTTAAAACAGATACTAATATACTATTATTTGGTTCATCATTGGCGGGTGCAGGGATTTGAACAGCGATATTAAATGTAGCACCCAAAGGTACAGCAACACCAGCTTCTTCCGTAAAAATTACCCATTTATTAATTGGAGGGCTATAATAAGTGCCATAAGTGTGATTTGCAAAAACACCAGATCCTGAATAACCTGCAGCACCCCAATTATGTGTCATGACAAAATACGCGTCTGGGTTATTATTGAGGTAAGGATGGTCTATTTTAGTAGCATCAGTAGCATCTTGGTTAGCCGCTGTGGCTTGATGGATAAATGATATATTAGTATCGTAAGAAACTAATGCAGGTTCAATAAGTACATTAAAAGAGGCATTTGCTGGTATGTTTGTATCCGTATCTTCATTATAAATATACCATTTATCAGTTGTAGTGTTATAATAAACCCCATAATTATTATCATTCCAAACATAATTAGGTGTATGGTTATTCGTAATAATAGGTTTTGCGTTTGGATTTCCATTTAAATCTACATGATCAATTACTGTTTTGTATGAAGTACCATCAGCCTCTACAATCATAGTTTTAGCCTGGATTCCTTCTAAATATACATTGTAAGAGGAACTTTCTATCATACTTGAACTATCTTCATTAAAAATCATCCATATGGATCCATCATAATAAACACCTATAACATGGTCACTTCGTGTAACACTTCCATCTCCATTTAAATTATGAGCAACAAAAATTTTTGCATTTGCATTGCCGTTTAATAAAGGGTGATCGAGATAGGTAGCATTCCCCGAAATATTTGCAGTAGTAGCAGTGTGAACATATAGTATATCACCTGCTTGTGAAAAGCCGATAATTGTGACTAGTAAAAAAGTAATAAAAAGTAATAATTTTTTCATAATAAAGATTTTAAGATTAATAATATGTAAAGATAATTGTAACTGTTATAAAAATGATAATGGAAAAACCTATTTATTAACTGTTTTTTTCCTGTTTTTCAATCTATTAATACAAAGATAAGCCATAAACCTATGAGTTTTAACCATAAATGTATAAACAACAGAGTTGAGTTTATAAACAACATGGTTTACTGTATAACCGCAAGTATAAGTACCTTAATATGTCGTTTTTTAATGTAACTTTTGTTACGTGTTTAATATATGATATTAATAAACTATTTTTGTAACAATATTAAAACTAAACGATATGAAAATTCTAATTTCAACTTTAATCATCAGTTTATTACTAATTTCTTGTACAAGTAATATCAAAAATAAAATAATGAAAATCAATTATCCTACTACTCAAAAAGGAGAAATTAAAACTGCATATTTTGGTGATAGTATCGCTGATCCTTATCGTTGGTTAGAAAACGATATGTCAAAAGAAACTGCTGATTGGGTTGTAGAACAAAATAAAGTAACTTTTGGATATTTAAATAACATCCCTTATCGAACTCAATTAAAAGAAAGACTTGAAAAAGTATGGAATTACGAAAAAGTAAGTGCTCCTTTTAAAGAAGGTGATTATACCTATTTTTATAAAAATGATGGATTGCAAAACCAATATGTCATCTACAGATTTAAAGACAAGGAAGAACCTGAAGTATTTTTAGACCCAAACACCTTTTCAGAAGATGGTACTATATCTTTAGGTAGTGTTAGTTTTTCGAAAGATGGAAGTAAACTAGCGTATTCTATTTCAGAAGGTGGTAGTGACTGGCGTAAAGTATTAGTGATGAATGCGATTACTAAAGAAATAATGGAAGACACCTTAGTTGATATAAAATTTAGTGGTCTTTCTTGGAAAGGAAATGAAGGTTTTTACTACTCAAGTTATGAAAAACCAAAGGGAAGTGAACTCTCTGCTAAAACAGATCAACATAGATTATTCTACCATCAATTAGGAACTACTCAAAAAGAAGATCCAATTTTGTTTGGAGACAAACAAAAACGGAGATATGTTGGCGGTTCAGTTACAGAAGATAATCGTTATTTGGTAATTACAGCATCCACTTCAACATCTGGTAATGAATTATATATTAAAGACTTGTCTAAACCTAACAATCCTTTAGTTACTATTATGGATAATTTTGAAAATGATTCCTACATAATTGACAACAAAGGAAGTAAACTTTTTATTGTTACCAATCTAAACGCTCCAAACAAGAAAATTATTAGTGTAGATGCTTCTAATCCCAAACCTGTTAATTGGAAAGATTTTATTCCAGAAACTGAAAATGTATTAAGTCCGAGTACGGGAAATGGTTACTTCTTTGCTGAATATATGGTTGATGCTGTTTCTAAAGTAAAACAATATGATTATTCTGGAAAACTTATTAGGGGTATTGAATTACCAGGTGTAGGAAGCATTGGTGGTTTAGGTGGAAAATTAGAACAAAAAGACTTGTATTACACATTCACCAACTATGTAACGCCTGGAACCATTTATAAATATGATGCCAAAACAGGTGATTCAAAAGTATATAGAAAATCTAAAATAGATTTTAATAGTGATAATTACGAATCTAAACAAGTGTTTTACACCTCAAAAGATGGGACTAAAGTTCCTATGATTATCACTCATAAAAAAGGAATTAAACTAGATGGAAATAACCCAACTATTTTATATGGATACGGTGGATTTAATATCAGCCTAACACCTTCTTTTAGAATCACAAACACGGTTTGGATGGAACAAGGTGGTGTTTATGCTGTTGCCAATATTCGTGGTGGTGGTGAATACGGTAAAAAATGGCACAAAGCAGGTACAAAAATGAAAAAACAAAACGTATTTGATGATTTTATTGCTGCGGCTGAATACCTCATTGACAATAAATATAGTAGTTCAGCTAAACTAGCCATTCAAGGAGGATCAAACGGCGGTTTATTAGTAGGTGCTGTCATGACACAAAGACCTGATTTGGTAAAAGTAGCCTTACCCGCAGTTGGCGTGTTAGATATGTTACGTTACCATACTTTTACTGCAGGTGCAGGTTGGGCATATGATTATGGAACTTCTGAAGATAACAAAGAAATGTTTGATTACTTACTTGGGTATTCTCCTGTTCATAATGTTAAAAAAGGAACTCATTATCCTGCAACTCTTATAACAACTGGTGATCATGATGACAGAGTTGTACCTGCACATTCTTTTAAATTTGCAGCTGAACTACAGGATAAACAAACAGGTAGTAATCCCACATTAATACGTATTGAAACAGATGCAGGTCATGGTGCAGGAACTCCTGTGTCAAAAACAATAGAACAATATGCAGATATTTTTTCTTTTACTCTTTGGAATATGGGCGTTGAAGAATTGAAATAGAAAATCTTTTAAATATTTTACTCAAACTCACTAACCCTACAAGGGTTTCGAACTCTTGCAGGGTTTTGTGTGAAAAAAAATCAGTTTATTAATACGTAATCGTAAAGTAGTACGTTTTAAAGAAAAAACTCTCTTATGAATACTAGTGTTAAATACTACGATGCTAAAGAAGAAAAACTAAATGTTTGGTCTCATTTTATAGGTTTGGTTTTAAGTGTCGTGGCGGCAACTTTATTGGTTGTAAAAACCAGTTTATATGATGATGTTTGGCATATTGTCAGTTTTAGTATTTATGGAGGAAGTATGATTTTATTGTATCTTGCTTCGACTTTATATCACAATTCAAAAGAACCTAAAATACGACAGCGTTTAAATATTTTTGACCATGCAGCAATCTATGTTTTAATTGCTGGCACCTATACGCCTTATACGTTAGTAACCTTAAATGGTACAATGGGTTGGGTAGTTTTTGGAATTGTTTGGGTAGCTGCTTTGATTGGTGTAATTCTAAAACTTTTTTATACAGGTAAATATGATAAACTATCTACCATCATGTATGTAGTTATGGGTTGGGTAATTATAATTGCTATCAAACCTTTAGTAGAAAACCTATCTCAAGGAGGTTTGATTTGGTTAGCTTTTGGTGGTGTTTTTTACACGATAGGAGCTTTGTTTTATATGCGAGAAAAACTAAACTACAACCATGCTATTTTTCATATTTTTGTGTTATTGGGAAGCTTTTGTCATTTTGTGAGTATCTTTTTTTATGTGTAATCTGGTTTTTTCTATAAAAGATCTTGTATAACCTTTAAAATACTCTTTTCATCTAAACCTATTTGAGAAAATAATTCTTCTGTACTTCCATGTTCAATAAATTGATCTGGAATACCTAATACTTTTATTTGTATATTTCTATACTGGTTAGTTTGTGCAAACTCCAATACAGCACTTCCAAAACCACCTTTTATAGTGCCATCTTCTAGGGTGATAATGTTATCAAACTTCTTAAATATTTGATGTAATAAAGCTTCATCTAAAGGTTTTACAAATAACATATCGTAATGTGATACATCTAGATTTTGATTTTGTGAAAGTATATTTTGTATCGTATTTCCAAAATGACCAATACTTAGAATGGCTAGTTTATTTCCTTTAGAAAGTCGCTTTCCTTTTCCTATTTCAATCCTTTTAAAGCTCTTTTGCCAATTTTGGTGAATCCCTCTACCTCGTGGATACCGAATAGCAAAAGGCTGTTTGGTAAATTGTGCTGTGTAAAGCAAATTTCTAAGTTGTATTTCATCTTTTGGTACGGCAATTATCATATTAGGTATAGCTCGTAAAAAAGCAATATCAAATATTCCATGATGAGTTGCACCATCGTTACCTACAATTCCTGCTCTATCAATACAAAAAACAACGGGTAAATTTTGTAAAGCAATGTCGTGTATTACTTGGTCGTAAGCTCGTTGTAAAAAGGTAGAATAAACAGCAAAATAAGGTACAAATCCCTGCGTAGCTAATCCACCTGCAAAGGTAACAGCATGTTGTTCGGCAATTCCTACATCAAAAGTTCTTGTGGGAAAAGCTTCTAACATATATTTTAAAGAAGTCCCTGTTGGCATAGCAGCTGTAATGCCTACAATGTGTTTGTTTTTTTGGGCTAATTCTACTAATGTGAGTCCGAATACATCCTGGTATTTTGGTGGTTTGTTGGTGTTGAATTCGGCTTGTATTATTCCTGTTTTCTTATCAAAAATACCTGGAGCATGATAGGTAACTTGATCTTTTTCTGCTTGTGGTAAACCTTTTCCTTTTGTGGTAATTATATGTAAAAATTTAGGCCCTTTTACTGTTTTTAAATGGGTTAATGTTTGGGTTAGTTTTTCAATATCATGACCATCAATCGGACCAAAATACTGTAAATTCAAATCTTGAAAAATGTTATTTCCTACAGGTTTATCATCAGATTTAATACTGGTTAAATACTCTTTTAAAGCACCTACATGTGGGTCAATTCCCATTTGGTTATCATTGAGAATAATGAGTATGTCGGCATCTGTTACTCCAGCATGATTGAGTGCTTCAAATGCCATGCCTGATGCGATACTTGCGTCACCAATAACGGCTATGTGTTTTCTTTTTTCTCCTTTTATTTGAGAAGCAATTGCCATACCTAATACAGCAGAAATTGAAGTTGAGGAATGTCCAGTTCCGAATACATCAAATTTGCTTTCTGATCTTTTTGGAAATCCCGAAATACCTCCTAATTGTCTGTTGGTAATAAAATCTTTACGTCTGCCTGTGAGTATTTTGTGCGCATAGGCTTGGTGACCTACATCCCAAATTAATAAATCCTCTGGTGTATTGTAAATATAATGTAGTGCAATTGTTAGTTCAATAACCCCTAAACCTGCTCCTAAATGTCCTTTTTTTGTTGCAACTATATCAATAATATACGCTCTTAATTCTTGAGCTAATTGAGGTAAGTTTTTTAGTGTAAGTTTCCTTAGGTCGGTAACCTTATTTATATTTGAAAGGAAGTGATTCATTATATAAAGTTTACGGTTTATTTAAAAATATTACAGTTGCTTTGAAAGATTGCTTCATCGTTCTTTCTCTTATGACACTTTCAGTTGTAAATTTACAACAAACCAATCTTATCCACTCTAGTTTGGTGTCTTCCACCTTCAAATTTAGTACTAATAAATATTTCAACAAAACCTAAAGCTTGTTGTAAAGAAACAAACCTGGCAGGAATACTGAGTATATTAGCATTGTTATGTTGTCTGGCTAAAGAAACTAATTCGTTATTCCAACAAAGGGCCGCACGAACATTTTTATGTTTGTTTGCTGTTAATTGAGCACCGTTTCCACTTCCACATAAAATAATACCTAAATCTGCTTTTTTATTTTCTACGGCTTCGGCTGCTTGGTGAATGGTATCGGGATAATCCATACTTTCTTCGGTATCTGTTCCAAAATTAAGTACTTCTATATTTTTACTTTCAAGTAGTTTTATTATTTCAAATTTATACTGTGTACCTGCATGATCATTGGCAATAGCGATGGTTTTAATCATATTAAATTATTTAAAATTATACGCTATTAACAATTATAAAGTCAATTGTTAATAGCTATTTATAAAAAGTTAGTCTTTAAGTTATTACAAAAACACCTATTTGTTTACAAAATTACAACTAATACTGAAAAGATTTTTTAGAACCTATCAATAGTTTTTGTAAAGAGAATAATAAACTAGACTACAAAATATTTTTATGCTATTTTTCTCACTAGTTATCAACCAATATTTTATTGTTTATAAACATTGTAAAGTCAATTTTTTATAAACTTTACTATATTAATATTTGTAAACATATTGTTAATTACTAAACCGTATTATTGATTTTAAATGAGTTATAAAAAGTATAAGTTGTTAATAAAAAGTGATAAGCAATCAATTATTTAAAAAGCAAGTAAATACGGTATTTTTTATTGTATATATTAACAAGCTATCATATCCATCATTATTTTTTAAATATTTTTTAAATAAATAGTATACTATTATAGATTGTTGATAACCTTATTTTTTACAATTTTAAATCAATTATATACTGCATATTTTTTTTAAATGTAGTAACTTAACTTTTTCAAAAATAGTATTTTTATGTTAGCTAGTAACATTTTCCTACTTATCTCGTCTTGTTTTTGAAAGCCAAAACTAATTGATATAAGTTATATTATTTTTTTGGCACGGAGTTTGATTTTACTTGACATAATAACTAACACGAATAGTATGAAAGATCTAAAATTAAAATACGAAACAGCAAAAAATAAAGCCTTACAATTCATGCAAAATGGACAAATAAGTGCTTACTTAAATAGTTTAAGAAAAATGAATCAATATAAAAGTATGATGATAGCTATTACATCTAATTAAGATATATTCCCTCTTAGACATTCCCACTTATTTACCCAATAAAAAATTCCAAACTCTATGGTTTGGAATTTTTTATTTTCTACTTATATTTTTTTAAATAATTAGTATTAATCAATCATTTTAAAGTGCGTATAAGGTACTAACACTTTCGGAATTTTAATACCTTCAGGTGTTTGATAGTTTTCTAAAATACTTGCTAAAATACGTGGTAAGGCAAGTGAACTACCGTTTAAAGTATGTGCGAGTTGACTTTTTCCATTTTCATCTTTAAAACGCAATTTTAATCGATTGGCTTGAAAGGATTCAAAATTAGAAATAGAACTCACTTCTAACCAACGTTCTTGAGCAGTAGAATACACTTCAAAATCAAAAGTAAGTGAAGCCGTAAAACCTATATCACCACCACATAAACGTAAGATTCTGTAAGGCAATTCTAATTCGTTAAGTATTTCTTTTACATGATTAACCATTTCATCTAACGCAGTAAATGAATTATTAGGATGTTCTATACGAACCAATTCTACTTTATCAAATTGATGTAGTCTATTGAGACCACGTACATGAGCTCCATAAGATCCTGCTTCTCTTCTAAAACAAGGTGTGTAAGCAGTTGTTTTTATAGGAAAATCACTTTCTATTAATAATTCATCTCTATACATATTGGTAAGAGGAACTTCTGCAGTTGGGATCAAATAGAGGTCATCTTTAGCATCGTGATACATCTGCCCTTCTTTATCAGGAAGTTGACCAGTTGCTATACCAGAAGCTTCATTCACTAAATACGGAGGTTGTATTTCTTCATATCCAGCTTCAGAATTTTTATCTAAAAAATAGGCAATTAAGGCACGTTGTAGTTTAGCACCTTTTCCTTTATAAACAGGAAAACCTGCACCTGTGATTTTTACACCTAATTCAAAATCGATGATGTCATATTTTTTAGCAAGTTCCCAATGTGGTAATGCTTTATCGTGTAAAGTTGGAATAATTCCTTCTTTAAATATTTCTTCATTATCTTCCTCAGTAGATCCATAAGGAACAGATTCATGCGGTATATTAGGAATCTCGTATAATAAATTTTCAACTTCCTTTTCAAGTAAGCTAACCTCTTCTGCTTGGTCTTTTGATTTTTGTTTTAAATCGGCAGACTCTTGTTTCTTTAAATTTGCTTCATCTGCTTTTCCTGATTGATAAAGCATACCTATCTCTTTAGAAATTTTATTAGCAGTTGCTAAGGTATTTTCCATTTCAGTACGCACCTCTTTTCTTTTCTTATCTGTTTCTAGAACTTTTTCTATGAAGTCAGAAGCATTTTTAAAGTTTCTCTTTTTTAATCCTTCAAGGACTTTTTCTTTATTATTTTCTATAAATGAAATACGGAGCATTTGAGTTTAAAGTTAAATGTTAAAAGTATCAAACTGATTTTAAAAATGCAAAAATACTAATTAAAGAGGATTACAAGAAAAAACAAGAAATAAGAATATATAAATAATATATATCAAAAAAATATAAACAATAAATAATAACTATATTATAGGATTGAAATAAGCTTTTTTAAGCCAATATTTACATTTTCTAATGATAATACATATTCTACGCTAAAAACCATTTAAATTCAAGCTATAATTAAGTATTATTTAGTTTTTAGGATATATATTAATGAGGAATACTCTTTTGTTTTTCTTGCTTTCCAATTAGATAAGAAACCTATTTTAAAAGCAGTAAAAAGATTTGATTTTCCTGTTTTATATTTTTCAGAAAGTAAAGAAACATAATACGAATCGAATTTCATAGGAAGTGTTTGTATCACTTTCATATTTTCTTTTTCAAAAATACGAGCAATTGATTTTTGAGAAAAATGCCAAAGATGTCTAGGGACATCATAAGCTGCCCAAAACTCTTTATAATGTGTTGCATCGTAGCTTTTATAATTTGGAACAGCAACAACTAAATATCCATCTGATTTTAATAATGATTTTGTTTGTTTTATATATTTATCTATATCAGGAACATGTTCTAAAACATGCCAAAGTGTAATCACATCAAATTTTTCTTGTTTTGAATCCACCAAATTCTCAAGACTTGTATAGATAGCATCTGTATCATTTAATTTTTTAATACTAAGTTCTCTTGCTTTTTTATTGGGTTCTACACCTACTACATTCCATGATTTGTTTTTTGCATAAGAAATAAAATCACCAGTACCACATCCTATATCTAACAATCTTTTTTCTTTTGTTTTAAATGAAGTAATCATTTTAACTTTTTGTCCTAATGCGTAACTTTTAACTAGTTGATAAGTTTTGTCAAATAAGGACTTTTTAGCATCAGTATGCGAAATATAAGATTCGCTTTTATAGTAAGTTGGTAATTTGGTATCTGATGGCTTCGGATTTGTAACCAACATTTCTAATTCTGAATTATATAATAATTCAAATTTTTCATTAGAAACCGTATAATCTTTACAAATAAGTTTTACTTTCAAAGTGTTTTTATTTAAGGAGGTAAAAATAGGAAATATATATTTGAGAAATAGATGTTCCACGTGGAACATTATCTTCCAAGATAGACTAATAAAACAGAAATATCACTTGGAGAAACACCACTAATACGACTTGCTTGAGAAATTGTAACAGGTCTTATTTTAGTAAGCTTTTGTCTTGCCTCTGTAGAAATAGACTTTATTTTATAAAAATCAAAGTCTATAGGTATTTTTACTTTTTCTAATCTATTTAATTTATCTGCTGTATTTTTTTCTTTATTGATGTAACCTGAGTATTTTAAATCAATACCTACTTGTTCTATTATATCAACATCCATGTTATTTTCTTTGATGTAGTTTTTCACGAGATCTATTTTAGAAATAATTTCCATATCAAATTCAGGACGTGAAAACACTTTATACATCTTTAAAGATTGTTTAACTGGAGCACTTCCCAAACTTTCTAATATAGGATTAACTATATCTGGTGTAATACTGGTTTGTTTTAAGTGCTTAATAAACTCTGCTGTCTTCTTAATTTTTAAATTTACCTTTTCTAAACGTATATCAGATGCTAAACCTATTGCATTTCCTATAGGTGTTAAACGAATATCTGCATTGTCTTGTCTTAATAAAGTTCTGTATTCTGCTCTAGAAGTAAACATTCTATATGGTTCATCCGTACCTTTTGTTATTAAATCATCTATTAATACACCAATGTAAGCTTCATTTCTTTTAAGGATAAAATCATTTTCACCTTTTAGTTTTATAGCTGCATTGATACCAGCCATTAAACCTTGAGCTGCTGCTTCTTCATAGCCAGTAGTTCCGTTAACTTGACCTGCAAAATATAAATTAGAGATTTTCTTAGTTTCTAAAGTATGTTTTAATTGTGTTGGAGGGAAATAATCATATTCTATAGCGTAACCAAAACGTAATATTTTTACATTTTCAAAACCTGCTACACTTCGTAAGGCTTTGTCTTGAACATCTTCTGGTAATGAAGTTGAAAATCCATTTACATAATATTCATTAGTCGTCCAACCTTCTGGTTCTACAAATAATTGATGTCTATCTTTAGAAGCAAATCTTTGTATTTTTTCTTCAATAGACGGACAATATCTAGGGCCAGCACTTATTATTTGTCCCGTAAACATCGGACTTCTTTCAAAACCTGTTTCTAAAAGTTGATGTACTTCGGGTGAAGTATATGCCATATAGCAAGAACGTTGCTTTTTTAAAAAAGAAGTTTCACTAGAATAAGAAAATTTAAGAGGAATTTCATCACCAGGCTGTTCAATCATTTTAGAGAAGTCTAGTGATCTTGCATCTACTCTTGGTGGTGTTCCTGTTTTCATTCGGTCGGTTTCAAAACCAAGATCAATTAAATCTTGTGTAATTCCTGTAGAGGATCTTTCTCCAGCTCTACCACCACTAAACTTTTTGGTTCCTATATGAATAGTTCCATTTAAAAAAGTACCTGCTGTTAAGATGATACTTTTCGTTTTGATTAAAAAATCTAAACTTGTTTGTACACCTTTAACTTCATTATTTTCTATAACAAGATCAATAACCATATCTTGATACAAATCTAGATTGTCTGTGTTTTCAAGTATCGTTCGCCACTCGTCAGAAAAACGCATACGATCACTTTGAGCCCTTGGACTCCACATTGCAGGACCTTTAGACTTGTTTAGCATTTTAAACTGTATGGCTGTTTTATCTGAAACAATTCCACTCATTCCACCTAAAGCATCAATTTCTCGTAAAATCTGACCTTTAGCAATACCACCCATAGCTGGGTTGCAACTCATTTGAGCTACATTCTGTAAACTCATTGTAATTAATAAAGTATGTGCTCCAAGTTTTGCACTTGCAGTTGCAGCTTCACAACCAGCGTGACCAGCTCCAATTACAATAACATCGTATGTAGTAGTAAATAAACTCATTTATAAAAAAACCGTATTAAAAATTGTTAAATGTTCCACGTGGAACAAAAATAAGTTTTGCAAAAATACATGAATTTTTTATTTGTAAGGAAAAGATTAATTGTATTACAATAATAAACCTATAAAATGGTTTTCTTGTTGACGCATCTCCTCTTTTTCATCATTAGTTTTATCATTAAATCCTGCAAAATGTAGTATACCATGTATAAGAACTCGTTGTAATTCTTTATCAAAAGGCACCTCAAATTTCTTTGCGTTCTCCTCTACCCTTTCAATTGAGATAAATATATCTCCAGAAAGTAGTTTTCCTTCAGAATAATCAAAGCTAATAATATCAGTATAAGTGTCGTGATCTAAAAACTCCTGATTCATTTTTAGCAAATAGGCGTCATCACAAAAAATATAATCGATTACTCCGATTTCCTTTTTCATTTCAATAATTGCATTAGCTAACCATAAAGCATGACTTTTGGTCTCTTTTAATTTGAAATTAGTTTCTGTGTGGAAATTAATCATTTGTATTTATTTAACCCTGCAAGGGTTTCAAACCCCTTGCAGGGTTTTGGATTAAAATCTTCTATTCCTTTCTAAAATACTCTTGTACTTTTTTCTTATACAAAATTCGTAAAGGTAAAACTTCACGATTTAGAATTTCATTTTGATTATAGTACTTATTTTTAAACTCCAGTTGTTTGGGGCTCATTTTAGGATAGGTTTTCCGATTGGTTTTAGATTCTCTTTTGTTTTCTTTACCTTGTTTTTGATTTGCTTTTTTAAGTTTAAGGAGTTCATGATCTAATCGCAGCATTTTTTCTAATACTTGATTGGTGATTCCCTTTTCCAATAAAAGACGTTCTAATTCTTCCATTTGTTGTAAAACTTTATTTGCTTGGGCTTTTGTTCCTTTTCCTTGTAAATCATTTAATTGGTCTTCAATGGCTTGGCGTAATTGGGCTTGTTGTTTGTAAATTTCATAAAGTTCTTGACTGTCTTGTTCACCATTTCCTTGTCCGCCGCCGCCTTTACCATTTTCTTCAGGTTTTTTACCCTTTTTCCCATCTTTCCCTTCTCCATCTTTTTCTCCTTTTTTCCCATCCTTTCCATCTTTTCCATCACCTGGTTTCTTACCTTTTTTCATGCCCTCTTTCATCTTTTCACCTAATTCACCTTGTTTTTTGATAATATCTGGAAGACTAAATCCTTTTCCATCACCATCACCTTTTCCTTTCCCCATACCCATTCCCTTTCCTTTCCCTTTTCCCATACCCATTGAATTTTGCATATTATCAAGCATTAAACTTAGCATAAGCGCTAGATCATTAGCACCTGTCATTATATACTGTTGGTCTGAAACAGCTTTAATAATCTGAAATTCAGTATAATGGAATAAAGTTTCTTCTAAGTAATAATGTGTATTTCCTAAAAGTGTATTGATGTGTTTAGAAATTTTTGGTTGACGCATTGCTAATACATACAAGCTATCATCGATATGCTCAAAAAATATTTTTAAGGTGTTTTGTTCTTTTAGTTTATTAGAGAAATTAGGGTGATTTTTATGCATATCACTTAAAGTACTCATTAGAGATTCTTGCTTATAAGAAAAGGTAATCAAGTTTTCAATAATTTGCCTAAGCATAGCAATATCTTCTAGTATCATATCTTGAGAATTACCAGCCATTTCTAAAGACATGCTTTTTGCCATTTCTTTCATTTTTTTAGCAGCTGATTTTTGCTTTTTACCCGCTTTTTGTTGCTGTTGTTGTTGAAGTTGCTCACTGGCTTCTTCTTGATCTTTTTTTACTGCCTCTTGTTCCCCTTTTTGCTCATCAATTTCCATGGGTTCTTTGAGTTTTTTATTCTCTTTTTGGAGTTCTTGCATGTCCTTTTGTATGTCTTCAAACTCTTTATTTAATTGGTCTTGTTTTTCTTTCGTGTTTTCTTTTGATTCGGGTAGTTTTTCTTGCTTCTCAGCTAATTCAAGTAGTTTTTCATTGATTTGCTCTGCTTTTTGTTCTACATAAAATCGTTTTGTTAACTCTAATAACTGCTCCAAACTTTTTTCTTTTTGTTTGTTATTAGCACTCATTTTTTTGATTTTATCAATCATTTCTTCTTTATTGAGTTTTTCAGCCATTTTTTTGAGCTCTTCTAACAATTTGTTCTGCTTTGCCATTTCCTTAGCTTCCTCAATACGTTTTTTTAAATCTTCTTTTTTCTCTTGTAATAATACGTTTTTATGAGTTGGTTGTTCTTCTAAATTTTGTTTTAACTGTTCGGTTTGGCGTTGCATCATTTGTTGATATTCTTCTTGCCTTTTAATAAATTTTTCTAATTTCTTTGTATCATTAAATTCAACAGCAGTTTTATTTTGTAAATCCTTTTTTAATTCCTCTAAATCTAATCTATTCTTTTCTTGTTTTTCAAGTGTTTTTTTCAAATCATCTAAACCTTGTTTTTGCTCTTGTAGTATTTTATCTTGCTCTTCAGTTTCTGTGTCTTTATGGTAGGCATAATTTTTACTTTTCACAGATTTAGGACCCGTGATGTAATCATTATCAAAAGCTTCAAAGTAAAACTCGTAATCAACACCATCAAGTAATTGCAAATCAGTAGGAAACACATAATAAAAATCAACTAAATTGGCTTGTTGAATAGCAATGTTATGTGTCTTTTTTTGTTCTTTATTCTGAGAGTTATAATAAACCAATTGCAATTTCGATAAAGCATAATCATCAGTTAATCGACCAACAAATTGAGCATTTCCTCTAGTAATACTATCAATATCAGTCTGAATTTTCATCACAGGATATTCATCTTGAATCACTTCAATAGCAAAAGATAAATTTTCGTAATTCTGTAAATGTTTATTAGATGCTTGTATGGAATAAGAAAATGAATTTCTTACATTTTTACTTAAGTGAAACGTATTTTTTTTATCATTATTTTTGGTGAATGATTGCCGAATTTCATTTTCTTGGAAATGAACTGAATCGGTTTGTTTGGTATTAATATTCCATTTAATTGTTGTTCCGCTGGGAACAATTACATTTCCAGTATTGTCAATTTTTTCATTTTTCTTATTGACATATTTAGGATAGCTTAGGTAAAGTTCTATTTCCTGTATTTTAGGAGTAGGAATCACTTCTATTTTATATTCTTGCGAAAGCACTTTATTAGCAGAAAGGGAAAATGTAATGGGTTTGGTAATATGATCTAGTTGGTATGAAAACTGCCCAGCTCCTTGATTACTTAAGAAATAGTCTTCATCATCAAAGAGTATTTTAGCTTCTTCAGGTGCCAAATCACCTTTAGTTTCTATTTGTAATCGTAATGAACCTCCTTCAATAACTTGTAAATTGTTATTTTTAATTATAAAGCTAAATGGAGCAGGAGGAAGGTAAGCTTGTTGGTGATTAACTACTCGCTTATAACTAGCACTTAATTGCATTTTTTCACCGCCTATTAGTGTAAACAACCAGATTAACAAAGGAATAGCTAGATATTTTAAATATTTTTTATTTCCAGAAAACTGAATAGCTTTTTGAAAAGGAATAGGTTGTAGATTAGCTGCTTTTTGATCAATACTTGCTAAAACTAATTCCGATTGTGCATTTTCTTCATGTAATTGCAACATGTTTAACAACTTATCATCAATTTCTTTAAAATGAACTCCAATAATTTTAGAAGCTTCGTTTAAACTGATTCCTTTTGCAATTCCAAATAATTTTAAAATAGGAATAAAAATATAGCGAATTAATAAAGCAAATTCAACTCCTATAAACACCCAAAATAAAATAGTACGTGCTGTCGGTTTTAACCACAAAAAATGTTCAATTAACAACGTAAACAAAAAGTACAGCAAACCAAAAGCTAAAAAGAGAATAATTCCTTTTATCAGTTCATTGGTGTAATACTTTCGAATAAATCCGTGAAGTTTTTGTTGTATTTTTTGGTATGCTTGCATTTGTGGGTAAAAGTACGAAAGTTTTAAGTTTTTTAAGTTTAAGATTTCCAAACTTCAAAAGTTTGGAAATCTTATTAACTCAAACCAACCTATAATTTTATATTTGCATAAAATTATTAATTCATGTCAAATAACATCAGAGTACGATTCGCCCCAAGCCCAACAGGTCCACTTCATATAGGTGGCGTAAGAACAGCTTTATACAATTATCTTTTTGCTAAAAAACACGGAGGAACTTTTATACTTCGCATAGAAGACACCGATCAAAAAAGATATGTGACTAATGCCGAAAAGTACATTATTGAAGCCCTTAATTGGTCAGGAATTCCTTTTGATGAAGGCGTAGGAAAAGAAGGTAAATTTGCACCTTACAGACAAAGCGAAAGAAAAGACATTTATAAAAAACACATTCAAACATTAATAGATAAAGATTGGGCATATTATGCCTTTGATACACCAGAAGAATTAGCTACCCAACGAAAACAACACGAAGCAGCAGGAAAAACCTTTAGTTACAATCAAGTTTTAAGAAAAACCTTGAATAATTCAATTTCTTTATCAAAAGACGAAGTTTCAAAGCGTCTTGATAAAGGTGATTCTTATGTTATTAGGTTTAAGACACCACAAGATGAAACCGTTTATTTAACCGATATTATTCGTGGTGATATGAAAATTGATACCAACACGCTTGATGATAAAGTCTTGTTTAAGTCCGATGGTATACCGACCTATCATTTTGCCAATATTGTTGATGATCATGAAATGGAAATATCGCATGTTATTCGTGGTGAGGAATGGTTACCTTCTTTAGCTTTACATGTGATGTTATACAAAGCTTTCGAATGGAAAGCACCAGAATTTGCCCATTTACCCTTACTTTTAAAACCAGTTGGTAAAGGAAAATTAAGCAAAAGAGACGGTGATAAATTAGGTTTCCCTGTTTTTCCATTAGAATATACCAACGAAAAAACAAATGAAGTTTCAAGAGGTTACCGTGAAGATGGTTATTTCCCTGAAGCTTTTATCAACATGCTTGCCTTTTTAGGTTGGAATCCAGGAACCGAACAAGAACTCTTTAGTTTAGAGGAGTTAGTTGCAGCTTTTAGTTTAGAAAGAGTCAGTAAAAGCGGAGCAAAATTCGATTTAGATAAAACAAAATGGTTTCAACAGCAATACATGAAAACCAAAAGTGATGCTGAATTAGTTGAATTATTTAATCCGTATTTAGAACCACATTTGGGTGGATTTATGTTTACTGATTTTAACACGGAATATCGTACAAAAGTAGTTTCTCTAATTAAAGAAAGAGCCACATTTGTTTCTGATTTATGGGATTTAGCTAGTTTTTTCTTCCTTCCACCTTTTGAATACGACCCAAAAGCTACTAAAAAAGCTTGGAAAGAAGACACTGCTGAAATTATGCAAAATCTAAAGGAAGTCGTTGAAAATACGCATAGCTTTACAAGTGATAGTATTGAAAATAATGTCAAAGAATGGATTAAAGAAAGCGAACTTGGTTTCGGAAAAGTACTTATGCCTTTTCGATTGAGTTTGGTAGGAAGTATGCAAGGACCACATGTGTTTGATATTGCCGCTTTAATCGGAAAAGAAGAAACATTATCTAGGATGAATCGTATAATTAAAGAGTTGGATTAATCCTTTACACCAAGACTTTAAGACGAAAAACTCAGCCTAACTATATTCCGTTATTTCTACGGAATATAGGTTAACTTTTATACATTATAAAAAGAATCTTAACCTGAGTTCGACCTAAGCTTTACTATACAGAATGCAAAGAAAAGGTGAGATTTGAAGAATAAATTTTAAGGAATAACGAG
>DQTL01000209.1 GCA_015662775.1 Lutibacter sp. | reverse complement strand
TAGATGTTTTTTTGCTTTTTACAAAACAGACTAAAGCTACTGTTAACAACCTGTGGATAAAGCCAAAATATAACAGTTTTTACAAAAAAAAAAAAAAAAACGATTGAAAAATCAAAAAAAAGTTTTAGCTTTGACACTGATTAGTAACATTTACTTTAGTGCGAATTTTAAACTAAACTTTTAATATGAAACAAAAATTTAAATTATCAGTATTCGTTTCTATTTTGTTTTTTACAGTGCTCTCTTTCGCACAAGAAAAACAAATTTCAGGAACAGTAACATCGACAGGATCACCAATACCTGGTGTTAACGTTATTGTACAAGGAACCTCTAACGGGGTTCAAACCGATTTTGATGGGAATTACACTATCAATGCTTCCTCAGGAGATGTATTATCTTTTTCATTCATGGGATTGATTACCCAAAACATTACAATAGGTAGTTCAAACACAATAAATGTTGTGCTTGAAGAAGATTCTCAAATGTTAGATGAGGTCATTGTAACTGCATTGGGTATTAAAAGAGAACAAAAAGCTCTTGGTTATTCAGTCACGCAAGTTAGTGGTGACGACTTAAAAAAAACAAACACTACAAGTGCTATTAACTCTTTACAAGGAAAAGTAGCTGGTGTTAACATCTCCACTAACAGTACAGGAGCTTCTGGTTCAAGTAGAGTTGTTATAAGAGGTGCTAGTTCTTTGACTGGTAACAATCAACCTTTATATGTTATTGATGGAATCCCTATCATTAACGCAACACATGGTTCCGTAGCAGGTCCATTTGGTGGAGAACATGGAGACGGTGGAGATGATATTTCATCCCTTAACCCTAATGATATTAAAACTATTTCTGTATTAAAAGGAAGTTCCGCTTCTGCGCTGTATGGTAGTTTAGCATCAAATGGTGTAATAATGATCACTACAAAAAGTGGTAAAGGAAACAATAAATTAGGAATAGAATTTAACAGTAATATTACATTTAACAAAGTAAATACTAGCTTATTAGACTTACAGGACACATACGGACAAGGAAAATATGGTTTAAAACCAGGTTTTCAATACGACGTGAATGGCGATGTGGAGGAAATAACTGATGAAGCTTTAGCAACTAGCGATGCTTTAGAGGAGGCATATTCTTCTTGGGGAGAGGCCTTTGATGGTAGCGATGTAATAAATTGGGATGGGAAAAAACGTCCCTATTCTTATTTAGGAAGTAATATTGATAAATTTTATAATACCGGAACTACGATTAATAACTCTATTGCTCTTTCTAAAGGAGGTGACAATTATAATTATCGTTTTTCTTTTTCTAATTTAGATAATGACGATATATTTCCAAATACTACTTTAAATAGAAATACTATTTCACTTAATGCAAGTGCAAATATTAATCCTAAACTTGTCTCTAGTGTAAATGCTACCTACTCAATTGATAAGGTTCATAATAGAGTTACTATTGGTGATACGCCTGGTAATGCTAATACAGTCGCCTGGTTATTACCTGGGAATGTAGATATATATGGCTTAAAACCTGGATCTAATGAAAATGGAACAGAGCTTCTTAACGATACTAGTCAATTTATTACTAATCCATATTGGGCCACTAACAATTATAATAATGATGATCAGAAAAATCGATTATTTGCCTCTGCGACAATGAAATATGATGTAACTGATTGGCTTTATGTACTAGGTAGATCAGGAATAGACACTTATTCTCTTGACAAAAAACAAGTTACACCTTATGGAACAGAATTTAGACCAACAGGCGTATTAACACAGTCTGTTGTTAATAATTCAATGATGAACTCTGATCTTATGCTTGGTATAGATAAAAATTTAACAAAAACAATCGCTACAAAAACAATATTAGGTGGTAGTACAAGATATGAAATATTTAAAGGATTAAGTGCAAGAGGAACTAATTTTATTGTTCCTGAAGTAGAAGATTTAAATTTAACAACTTTACCAGAACCTAGAAATATTTTTAGAGAGAAAAAAACAAATTCTTTGTATGGCTCTGTTGAAACAGATTTTAATCAAACTTATTTTCTTACTTTAACAGGACGAAATGATTGGTTTTCTACTCTTTCCTATTTAGATAAAACAACAACAAATAATGAATTTTATTGGTCTTTAAGTGGAAGTATGTTGTTAGACAAAGTCTTTGAGATGTCAGAAAAGGTTAATTTCTTAAAACTAAGAGGTAGTTATGCACAAGTAGCTGGTGGTGCAGATCAAGCTTATCTTTTAAATCAAAATTACTCGATTTTAGGTTCTTTCCAAGGACAACCCTATGGAACAATTAACGGCTCTCTAATCCCAAATGCAAATTTAGTACCTCTAGAAAAAGAAGAGTTTGAAATAGGAATAGATGCAAGATTATTTTCAAATCGCTTGTTTATTGATGCATCTTACTATAGCAATAGAACTTCAAAAGATATCGTTTATGCTTCTGCAGCTGAATCTTCAGGTTATACATCTGCCATTCTTAATGTAGGTGAATTGTCTAATAAAGGTGTAGAGTTATTAATAGGAGGCTCTCCAATTAAAAAAGATGATTTTTCTTGGGAAACATCTTTTAATATTGGCTATAATAATAGTGAGATTCTTAGCACTGATGAAGTAGATACGCCAATCAATGTTGATGGTAGTATGACTCGCTCTAAAAATGCTATTATATCGCATATGGTAGGTGAACATTATGGAGTTATATATGGAACTACGTATGTAAGAGACACAATCAACGGAACAAATAGAATTTTATATGATACAAGTGGTGATGTTCCTATACCAATACAAGGTGAAAATAAAGTAATTGGACAAGGAGTAGCTCCATTAAATCTAGGTTTTAAAAATACGATTTCTTATAAAGCCTTTTCTTTAGGTTTCTTAATAGATGGAAAATTTGGTGGAGACGTACATTCAGGGACTAATTTATCTTTAATTGGAAGTGGATTACACAAAAAAACCTTAGAAGGAAGAGAAAATGGTTTAGCAGTATCAGGAGTATTCCAAAGTGGTGTTGATGGTAATGGAGATCCAATATTTGAAAATTTTGAAACTACAGTAGCTCCTAAAGATTTACAAAAGTATTATGGAGGTATTGGAGCAGAAAACACAGGTATAGCTGAAGAATTTATATACAGTACAGATTTTTTTAAATTGAGATCATTAAGCTTAACATATAATTTTTCTAAAACTTTAATAAACAAAATTTCAATTTCTGATTTAAGTTTTTCGCTTATCGGTAGAGACCTTTTCTATCTTTATAAAAAAACTGAAAATATAGACCCAGAATCTTCATTAAATAATATGAATTCACAAGGAATCGAAAGATTTGGATTGCCTAGTACAAGAAGTCTAGGTTTTTCTATAAATATTAAATTATAAAAACAAGAATAATGAAAAAAATAATAATACTACTAGTACTAGTTTTAACTATTGGCGCTTGTGATACTGGGTTTGATGAAATGAACATTGATCCTACAAAACCAGCACAAATTGACCCTTCGGCAAAATTTACATATATACAATTACATACAGCTGGCGAATGGTATGGATCCTATTTGTTTTATAGTGTAATACAATTAATGCCTAATGTTCAACAAATAAATATTACACATTATCATCCTATTTTCACCTATAAACCAGGTAAAAATACACATATGTTTTACGAAGCACAGTATAAACATAGTATCAAAACTCTTGTTGATTTAAAACAACAATTATCTGAGAGCACTTCAGCTACTAAAGATGTTGATTTAGCTATCCTTGACATACAAAAAGTGTTAACATTCAGCAGAATCACTGACCTTTGGGGAGATATACCTTATTCAGAAGCAGGTTTAGGAGCAATCGAAGGAATTCGTTTCCCTAAGTTTGATACACAAAGTGATATCTATAACGATATGTTAACAAGCTTAGAAAGTGCTGTTGCTACTTTAAATTCAGGTGGATCTAGTTCTTTTGGTGCATCTGATATTATTTATGGTGGTGACACAGGAAAATGGAAGAAATTTGCTAATTCATTAATGCTTAGATTGGCATTACGTTTAGTAAAAGTAGATGATGGCAATGCTCAATCTTGGGCTCAAAAAGCTATAAATGGCGGTGTAATGCAAAGCAACGATGATATTGCTTATATTAAAATGGAAAATCACCCAAATGATCAAGGTCCAAATGTAAATCAACTTACTAAATGTTTTACATCAAGACATCCAAATCAAATTAAGATTTCTAAAACTTTTATGGATTTCATGAAAGATAGAAATGATCCTCGTGTTTCTGTTCTTTGCTCTACTGTTGATGGAAATACAGATTTTGCTCTTCAAGAAGGACAAGATATTAATGACTTTACTAGAGGAGAAGCGAACTCCAAACCAAATATTAATCTTTTTGGAGGAAGTGGTGTAACGATATATGATGCTCCTTTTTTCTTTCAAACTTATGCAGAAGTGGAGTTTATGTTAGCAGAGGCAGCAAAACGTTGGGGTAACATCGGCGATGTAGAACCTCATTATAAAGAAGGTGTAAGAGCAGCAATGCAATACCTTTCATTATATGGCGGTGTAATTGATGAAGCACAAATCAATGATTATTTAATCAACAATCCTTTTGATGATGCCAATGCTTTACAAATGATAAACGAGCAATATTGGGTAGCTACTTTTGGTAATGGTGTAGAAACCTATTCTAACTGGAGAAGATCAGGATTCCCTGAACTAACACCAATGGATTTGGCAGATGGACTAACTGGAGGAGTTATTCCTAGACGATTTGTTTATCCAGGCTCTGAAAAGCTAAATAACACAGATAATGTACAGGAAGCAATAAATAGACTTTCTGGAGGTGACACTAATACATCTAGAGTATGGTGGGATTCTGAATAATATAGATATCCTATTTTTAACATACAACAAAAGGGAATCGAAAGATTCCCTTTTGTTGTTTTAGTTTATTTTTTCAACCCCAATTTGTGACCTGATATAGCATAATAAAGAATAATTGCATAAAGTGGCAATAAAATCCAATAACCTGATGTAGAAGCTTGTGCCACAGCTGTGGCTTCGCTTACACCTTGTGTTACTAGTTCTTGTTTATTACTATCTACAAACCAACCATATAATGGTGGTATTATTGCTCCACCAGCAATTGCCATAATCAATAAAGCAGAAGCGGTTTTGGTAAATTTTCCCAATCCCTCAAGTGTCAAAGGCCATACCGCAGGCCAAACTAACGCATTTGCAACACCTAATAATGCAACTAGCATAATACTCGTAAAACCTGATGTATAAACAATTAAAACTGTTAATATTATACCTAATAAAGCACTTGTTTTTAAAGCTGTAGCTTGATTAATATATTTTGGAATCAAAATAATACCCAAAGCATAAGTTCCTACCATTGCCATAAGTGTAAAGGTAGGAAATAACTTTATTTGACTTCCATCAAAACCTAATGACAATCCGTAAGATGAAATTGTATCTACAGCAATTACCTCAGCTCCAACATAAACAAAAAGAGTTAAAACGCCTAACCATAAATGTGGAAACTGAAAAATACTTGTTT
>DQTL01000002.1 GCA_015662775.1 Lutibacter sp. | reverse complement strand
GGACTAACTAGTTAATTTGATAAAATATAACAAGAATTGGGGAAAATTCTTCAAATCTCACCTCTTCTTTGCATTCTGTATAGTAAAGCTTAGGTCGAACTCAGGTTACTAATGAACTAGCCAATTAGCAAACGCACATTTTTAATCTACATTATCATGTAAAAAAGAATTATTCGTTCGTAATTGAATCTCATCATTTTCATCAAAATCAATTGAAGTTCTAGATTGTGAATTATCACCTGAAGAAGGATTGTCTTCCAATTCTATATTCAATCTTTTATATGCTGGTTCTTTTTCTATTTCCTCAATATTAGCAGGGTTTTTATGAAAAATATAATTACTGTTTTTTAAATGCATTTTTCGGGCTTCTGCAGTTTTCTTAAAATCGGCTATTGACGCTGTTAAAGGTGTTATTTTATCATCTTTATTCTTATTACTACCAATTGAAGCCTCAATTTTATGCTCAACTTTTTCTTCTTTAGTAATTAACTCAAACTGTAAATTTTCATCCTGAAACAATGTTTGTTCTGCGACAATCTTTTCCTCAGCAAGTTCATCCTCTTCATAGTCACTTAGATTATGTGTAACCTCTTTTGATATTACTTGCTTTTCTTGAATAAAATCAAGTTCTTGTTCAAGAACAATATTAGTTGTTTCCTCCACAAAAGTATCTTCTTCATCTATAGGAAAATCAAAAACTAGCTCCATTTGCTTTTTTGGTTCTTCTTTAACTATCTCTTCTTCTGAATAAATAATAAATTCATCATCATTTGATTTGGAAGAGACTTCATCAAAAATAACATCTGTTTGTTTTATATGTTCTGTTGTTGCTACAATATCTTCAATACTTTCAAGATCCTCAATTTCTTCTAAAAAATCAAATTGAATCGTTTTTTCATTTTCTATTCCTATCTCATCAAATAATATTTCAATATTTTTAATAAAATTGGTTGTAGGAATTAAATTAGAGACCACTTCATTTTCTTCTTCTAATGTATGAATGATTTTATTTTCTACAGCATCAGAAGAATTATCTGCTAAAGGTCCTTCTTTTGAGTTTGTTTGTTCTTTTGAATCATATAAATCAAACTGAATTTTTTGATTTTCGTCCAAAACATGAATTATCTTTTTAATCTCTGTCTCTGCAATTTCGTCTTGTTGACCTGATGAAAAACCTGTTGCGATTATGGTAACAGAGATTGCATCACCGATGCTTTCATCATCACCAATTCCCATAATAATATTTACATCATTACCTGCTTCAGCTCTAACATGATCATTTATTTCTCCTATTTCATCTATCGTAATTTCATCTGTTCCAGAAACAATTAGCAACAAAACATTTCTGGCACCTGTTATTTTATTATCATTTAAAAGTGGTGAGTCTAATGCTCCCTTAATTGCATTTTTTGCTCTGTCTTCCCCTATTGCCGTTTCCGAGCCCATTATTGCTGTGCCACTATTTGACAAAACGGTCTTGGCATCATTTAAATCAATATTTTGTTTGTAATGATGTGTGATAACTTCTGCGATTCCTTTAGCAGCGGTAGACAAGACTTCATCTGCTTTAGCAAAGCCAGATTTATAACCTAAATTACCATAGACATCTCTAAGTTTATTGTTGTTAATTACAATTAAAGAATCGCAATTCTCACGTAATTTTTTGATCCCTTCTTGGGCTTGTTTACTTCTTGATTTTCCTTCAAATTCGAAAGGCATGGTAACTATACCAACAGTTAACAAGCCTAAATCTTTGGCAATACTTGCAATTACGGGAGCTGCTCCAGTACCAGTTCCACCGCCCATTCCTGCAGTAATAAATACCATTTTAGTATTGGTGCTTAGTAAATTTATCAACTCATCATAGGATTCTTCAGCTGCTTTTGCTCCTATTTCAGGATTTGCTCCTGCTCCCATTCCATCGGTAAGGCTTAATCCTAATTGTATTTTATTTGGTATTAAAGAATTCTCTAAAGCTTGTGCATCTGTATTACAGATTACAAAATCTACTCCATTAATTTCTTGTAAAAACATATAATCTACTGCATTACTACCGCCGCCACCGACACCAATTACCTTAATGGCATTAGATTTGTTTTTTGGCATTTCAAAAGCTATCTCATTCATATTTATATCTTTCATAATTATTATTTTTTATCATTTTGATATTTTAAAATAATCAAAACTCAATTATATTACTATTATTCTGCGTTTTCTAAAAAGTCTTTCAATTTATCTGTCCAACGTTCGAAAACTCCTCTTCTTTTTACTTGTTTTTTCACTTCTGAACTTGTTTTAGAATCTTTTGTTTTAGGATCTTTAGCTTCCTCTAAAACGACATCCTCTTGTTTGTCTTGTGAGTATTGCTGACTTTGTTTTAATGTTTGTAATCCACTCATTAATAAACCAACAGATGTTGCATAAATAGGACTTGATAATTGCTCGTCAGAATCACCTGCTAAATGTTCGTTTGGATACCCAATTCTGGTGTCCATACCTGTTATATACTCTACTAATTGTTTTAAATGTTTTATTTGAGAGCCACCACCTGTAAGCACAATTCCTGCAATTAGTTTTCCACGTTTAGTATCGTATCCGTATTTTTTGATTTCTTGAAAAACTTGTTCGATTATTTCTGTAATTCTTGCATGAATAATCTTTGACAAGTTTTTAAGTGTTATCTCTTTAGGGTCACGTCCTCTAAGACCTGGAATAGAGACAATTTCACTATCTTTATTTTCCGCAGGCCATGCCGAACCAAATTTCACTTTTAAAAGTTCTGCTTGTTTTTCAATAATCGAACAACCTTCTTTAACATCGTCAGTAATCACATTTCCACCGAAAGGAATAACAGCTGTATGACGAATGATTCCATCTTTAAAAATAGCTAAATCTGTTGTTCCACCACCTATATCAATTAAGGCAACTCCTGCTTCTTTTTCCTCATCACTTAAAACTGCATCAGCTGAAGCCAGTGGTTCTAAAGTTATATTAGAAAGCTTAAAACCTGCACTAGTGATACATCTTCCAATATTTCTAATACTAGCAACTTGCCCAACCACTACATGAAAATTGGCTTCTAATCGTCCTCCGTACATACCAATTGGTTCTGTAATATTAGGTTCGGAATCTACTTTATAATCTTGTGGAATTACATGGATGATTTCTTCACCTGGCATCATTCCTAATTTATGAACTTGAGAAGTTAGTGCATCAATATCATCAATATCTATAACTGATTCAGCATCTTCTCTGGTTATATAATCGCTATGGTGCAAACTTCTAATATGCTGACCTGCAATACCAACAGAAACATCAGTTATTTTATAACCTGATGTCGCCTCAGCTTCATCAATCGCCTGTTGTATGGATTGTATTGTTTGCGTAATATTGGTCACAATCCCTCTTTTTACACCTATACTTTTTGCCTTACCTGCACCAATTATTTCTAGTTTGCCATATTCGTTCCTACGACCAATCATTGCTACAATCTTTGTCGTTCCAATATCTAAACCAACAGCTATATTTTTATCTTCCATTTTTATTCCTTTTATTGAACTCGTTTAAACCCAAAAAGTTTAAACGAGATCATGTTGAGCATACGACTTGACTATCGTATTTTAGGTTTATTAATTTATACTTTTTTAGCGTTTCTGTTCCCCATTCTTTTTTATAGAATACTTTTAGATTTTTCATTTTCACTTCAATATTATTACTTTTTCCAAGTAAAACTTTATGGTTTCCAATTCGTGTGCTTAATAAATAATCACCATTTAATTTTCTATGAATACCTATTATTTGTTTTTTATAAAACGAATCATTCACAATTTTTTGTATCAAAATAAAACATTCTTTTTCTGTTTCTTTAGTATTCACTCCTGTAACTAAAGGAACTCTTGCTGTATATTTCGTAGATAAAGGCATGGCAAATCCATTCCTATCAAGATAATATGAATTCCTACTAGTTTGAATACGTGCAATTGGAACTCTTTGAACTACCTTTACTTGTAATTTTCCAGAAGGTGCGTAAAACACTTCAGCACTTTCCATCATTTTATTCTTTTTTATATCTATTTCGATATTGTACAAATTTATCTCTGATTTTGGCTTACTCAACAAGTTGCTTTCACTTTGTATCAACAATTTATTAACCATTGATTCCGTTAAAAACAAAGGTTGATTCTCTTCAAAAGTTACTTCTATCCCCTGTAACTTTTCTTGTTTATTTTGATGCTGTGCAAAACCATACAAGAAGCCTAATGCCAAAAGCAACATTGTTGAAATTATATATAACTTCCACTTACTCATATACTTATTTGATTTAAATCTCTTTGTACATTATTAATCATCTCTCCAATATCACCTGCACCTATCATCAATACAAGCTTACTTTTTGTTTCTTTTATTTTACTGACAAGCTCATCAGGATTAACTAAACTTACCTTTTTATTTATTTTTTTTATTTCATCTACAAGAATTTTCGAAGAAACACCTTTAATAGGTTTCTCTCTTGCTGGATAAATAGGCAACAATAAAACATGATTAAATTGACTCAAACTTTTAATAAAGTCCTCTTGAAAATCACGAGTTCTAGAATAAAGATGAGGTTGAAAAATCACAAGTACTTCCTTATTTGGATATAATTCCCTAATCGTCTGATGAATAACATTTATCTCAGTTGGATGATGTGCATAATCATCTATCAGCACCAAACTATCTGTTTGAATGCGATAACTAAAACGGCGTTGAACTCCCTTGTATGAAAGTAAAGCTTTGGCAATGTTTTGGAGTGAGACTCCAATACTATTTGCCATTGCCAAAGCAGCCATTGTATTTAGCACATTATATTTTCCTGGTTGATTTATTATGATGTTTTTATAAACTTCTTTTGGTGTTGTTACATCAAAAATATATTTCCCATTTTCTATTCGTAGGTTGGTTGCATTGTAATCGGCATTTTCATCTATTCCGTAGGTAGTTCCTTTTATTGGAATTCCTTTTTTAATAAATAATTCTTTTTTTGTAAGGGCAGCAAATTCTTTAAAGGCTTCAACTAAATTTCCTTCTTTTTTATAAACATCTAAATGATCTGCATCTACTGATGTAATACAAGCATAATGAGGATTTAACTGTAAGAAAGACCTATCAAATTCATCGGCTTCGACAACAGAATAAGTGTCGCCTCCTAGAATTAAATTAGAATTATAATTCTCTGAAATTCCGCCTAAGAAACTAGTTGCTGAAATTTTATTCTCTTTTAGAATATGACCTAGCAAACTACTTGTTGAGGTTTTTCCATGTGTTCCTGCTACTGCTAAAGAAATGGTGTTTTGGGTGATTTTTGCCAATAATTCAGCACGTTTTATCACTTTAAAATCATTTGTGAGAAAATAATTTAAAATTTGATTTTCCTCTTTTTTAATGGCAGGTGTGAAAACTATTAAGGTATCTTTTTCTATATACTTTTCAGGAATAAGACTTAAATTATCTGCAAATTGAATATACATACCTAAATCAGATAAGGCCAATGTGATTAACGTAGGCGTACGATCATAACCTGCAACTTCTTTTCCAAGATGAAGCATGTATTTTGCCAACGCACTCATACCGATGCCGCCTGCACCTATAAAATAGACTTTATGTATGGTTTTTATATTCAATTATTAATTTATTTTTTCAACCCTGCGAGGGTTTGAAACCCTCGCAAGGTTAGACCGTTATTTAATTATTTTTTCAACCTCATCAACAATATGTTGTGTTGCTTTTGGTCGTTCTTGTTTTTTAATATTTACACTTAATGATTCTTGTTGCTCTTTATTATTTATTAGTTTTTTTAATACAGTTTGAAAAGTATTTAATTCGCTTTCTTTGATTAATAATGCTGCTTCTTTTTCTACTATTGCTAAAGCATTTTTTGTTTGATGGTCTTCTGTTACATTTGGAGATGGAATGAAGATAATAGGTTTTCCTACCATACATAATTCGGAAATTGACCCTGCACCTGCCCTACTAATTATTAGATCTGCGGCACTATATGCCAAATCCATTTTATTTAGAAAAGCATGTGTTTGTATATTTTCTTTATTGTTATACTTCTTATATTCTTCAATATATAGTTTTCCTGTTTGCCATATTATTTGAACATTTTGCTTGACAATCCAATCAATATTTGATTCAATTAATTTATTAATGGCTCTTGCTCCAAGACTACCTCCAAGAACAAGTAGCGTTTTTTTATTCCTATCTAGATTAAAAAAGTTTAAAGCTTCTTCTCTTTTACTTGTAATTTCTAATAAATCTTGCCGAACAGGATTTCCAGTTTTGATTATTTTCTCATTTGGGAAAAATCGTTCTAAACCATCATATGCCACACAAATTTTATTAGCCTTTTTAGATAATAATTTGTTGGTAATACCTGGATACGAATTTTGTTCTTGTATTAAGGTTGGAATATTTTTTCTGCTTGCCACGTACAATGTTGGTCCACTTGCAAAACCTCCTGTTCCTATTACCACATTAGGTTTAAACTTATTTATTATGCTATTTGCTTTAAACAAACTACTGATTAGTTTAAAAGGAAACAACAAGTTTTTAAAGGTTATTTTTCTTTGTAAACCTGTAATCCATAAGCCTTTTATATCATAACCAACTTGAGGCACTTTTTCCATTTCCATGCGTCCTTTTGCTCCCACAAAAAGAAATTTGGCATTAGGATAACGCCTTTTTAATTCGTCAGCTATGGCTACTGCAGGATATATATGACCTCCTGTTCCGCCACCACTTACCAATATGTTAATCGACTGCTTCATACAATACATCTAATGGACTTTCGTCCTCAATATTTTTATCTAATACATCTAATTCAGTTGCACTTACACTTAATACCACACCAATGGCAAAACAGGTCATCCAGATTGAGGTTCCACCACTACTTAATAAAGGCAGCGTTTGACCAGTAACTGGCATTAAATTACTTGCAACCGCCATGTTAATTATCGCTTGTAAAATAATTGGAAAACCGACTCCAATTACCAGTAAAGTCGCAAAGACTGTAGTTGCTTTTCTCGCGACCACATACATTCTAAAAAGTAGCCACATGTATAATAATATTACTACGATTCCTCCTAGCAATCCATATTCTTCAACGATGATTGCGTAGATAAAATCAGATGATGATTGTGGTAAAAAATTCTTTTGTACACTTTTCCCTGCTCCTCTTCCGAACATGCCTCCTGTTGCAATGGCTATTTTAGCTTTTTCTACTTGATAATCATCTTTGGGATTGGTGTCTTGGAAATTGACAATTCTATTTTTCCATGTATCTGTTTTCGCTTTTAAGCTTGACGAGAAAGCACGTCCTACAAATATAAAAAGCACCAAAGCGACCATAGCAATGCCGATGATATTAAACACATACTTTATTGGATAACCGCCCAACATACTTAATACGACTACCGACAAGAACAATATAGCTGCTGTTGAAAAGTTTGCAGGCAAAATGGTCATTAGTATTAAACCAACAGGCACCCATAATTTCCAAAAGCTTTCTCTAAAATCAATTACTTTATCTTTCCTTTTTGAAAAAAATCTTGCCACATAGATCATTAAAACAACACCGGCAAAAGTGGAGGTTTGAAAACTAACTCCTACAAAAGGAATACGTATCCATCTACTTGCTGTTGCACCAGCAATGGTTGTTCCTTTTGACAAAGTATAAACCAGTAATAAAAATACAAATGGTAGTAACAAAGCCGAACTCCCACTAAAATATCTATAAGGAATTCGATGCATAAAATACAACACAACAAAACCTAACAATAGAATTAATGTGTGTTTTAATAAATAACCAGAGGTTGAACCCACACCAATTACATTAGCCAAGTTTGAACTTGCACTATACATAGGAAGGAAAGAAATGATGGCTAATAATAAAAATACGCCCCAAATTCCTCTATCTCCTTTTATGTTTTTTAGTAATGACATTTATTTAATGATTGAATGTTTTAATGATGGTTCTATTTATGATTTTTAACTATACACTTTACAAACTTTTAACTTTACAACTTTAATATGGCTTCTTTAAACTGATTTCCTCTATCTTCATAATTTTGAAATAAATCGAAACTTGCACAAGCCGGAGATAACAAAATATTGTCTCCTTTTTCGGCTAATTTATGAGCAACTTTCACGGCTTCTTCTGCACCTATTGTTTCTACTATAATGGGCATAACATTTTGGTAGGCTTTTATTATTTTTGAATTATCAATTCCTAAACAAACAATAGCTTTTACTTTCTCTCGAACTAATGGCATGAGTTCCATGTAATCATTTCCTTTATCTTCACCACCTACAATCCAAACTGTTGGTTTACGCATACTATCCAAGGCATAGTATGTCGCATTGATGTTGGTCGCTTTTGAGTCATTAATAAACTGTACACCTCTAATTTTTAAAGTCCTTTCTAAACGATGCGGTGCACCTTCAAAATCCTCCATGCTTTCGCGAATAGTATCTTTACGAACTTTTAATAAAGTAGCTGCTAAAGAAGCTGCCATTGTGTTTTTTACATTATGATTTCCTTGTACTGCTAACTTGGCTAAACTCATCGTAAATTGTGTTTTATCTGTTGTTATTATTATTTTATTTTCTTTTAAATAGGCTCCTTCTTCAAACTTTTGTTTTAACGAAAAAGGAATCAATTTTGCTTTGGTTTTATTATTTTTAAACCAGTCTTTTATTTCTTGATTATCTGCATCATAGATAAGATAATCGGTTTCTTTTTGATTTTTGGTGATTCTAAATTTTGAATCTATATACTTTTCAAATTGATAATCATACCTATCTAAATGATCGGGTGTGATATTGGTGATAATGGCAATGTGTGGTGCAAGATCTACAATCCCATCTAATTGAAAACTACTTAATTCCAACACATAATTATCAAAATCATTCTCAGCAACTTGTTTGGCAAAACTATCTCCGATATTTCCTGCTTCGCCCACTTCAAAACCTGCCTTTTTCAACATTTGATACAACATCATGGTAGTCGTTGTTTTACCATTTGATCCTGTAATTCCTGCCAACATAGCATCTGTATATTTTGATGCAAATTCAATTTCTGAGATTATTGGTATTCCTTTTTTTACAAGTTGTTGTACTAGCTTTACATTATCTGGAATTCCAGGGCTTTTCATCACAAGATTTGCTTTAAATATTTGCTCCTCAGAATGTTTTGCCTCTTCAAAATTTATTTCATTATTTAAAAGAACTTGTTTGTATTTATGTTTAATCTTTCCTTTGTCTGACACAAAAACTGTATATCCTACTTTCTTTGCCAATATTGCTGTTCCAACACCACTTTCTCCTGCACCTAATATTACGATATGACCTATACTCTTTGCCAACTTATCTTACTTTTAAGGTGACTATTGTCAGCACTGCGAGCATGATTCCTATAATCCAAAAACGCACGACTATTTTACTTTCGTGATACCCGCTTTTTTGATAATGATGATGCAATGGTGACATTAAAAAAATCCTTTTTCCTGCTCCATATCTCTTTTTTGTGTATTTGAAATAAGCAACCTGTAACATCACTGACAAATTTTCTGCTAAAAATATCCCTGCCATGATAGGAATCAATAACTCTTTACGAACTGCAATAGCCAAAACAGCTATGATTCCTCCGATAGTTAAACTACCTGTATCGCCCATAAAAACTTGCGCTGGAAATGTATTGTACCATAAAAAACCAACTAAAGCCCCAGCTAAAGCACTTACAAAAACGGTCATTTCACCCGAATTGGGTATGTACATAACATCGAGATAATCAGCAAATATGATGTTTCCTGAAATCCAAGTTAAGATACCTAGCGTAATCACAATTATGGCAGAAGTACCTGCTGCTAAACCATCTATCCCATCGGTAAGGTTTGCTCCATTTGAAACAGAAGTAATTATTAATATAACAAATGGAATAAAAATTAACCAAGCATATTTTTGATAATCATCACCCATAAACTGTACAAAATAGGCGTAATCTAATTGGTTGCCTTTCATAAATGGCACCGTTGTTTTAACCGACTTCTCTGCTTCTCTAAACACTTGCTTTACGCCTGTAGTACTAACAACGACTTGTGAAGTTGGTAGTTCTTCTTTCATTTGCACCTCTGGATGAAAATACAACATAGACCCAACAAATAATCCTAAGGCTACTTGTCCTAATACTTTAAAACGTCCTTTTAATCCGTCTTTATTTTTTTTATAAATTTTTAAATAATCATCTGCAAAACCAATTGCTCCCATCCACAATGTGGTAACAATCAATATAATTATATAGATATTATCTAGTTTAGTCAGTAAGAAAACAGGGATAAGTGTTGCCAAAATAATGATGATTCCTCCCATTGTTGGTGTTCCTGCTTTTTCTAATTGTCCCTGTAAACCTAAATCACGAACTGTTTCACCAATTTGTTTCTTTCGCAAATAATTAATGATACGTTTGCCGAATAGTGTAGATATTACCATTGACAAAACAAATGCCATTGCCGATCTAAAGGTGATGAACTGAAAGAGTCCTGCACCTGTTAAATGGTAGTGTTGTTCTAAATAGTCAAATAGGTAGTATAACATTGTGTCTTTTGTTTATTCTGTTTATTTGTTTATAAATTATTGAGTATTTCTTGTGCTATTTTTAAATCGTCAAAATCGTATTTTACCTCTTTTATTATTTGGTAATCTTCATGTCCTTTACCGGCTATAAGGATTATATCTCCTTTTTTCGCCCGTTTACTAGCTGTTTTTATGGCTTGTTTCCTATCTAGTATAGAAAGTGTTTTTTTATAATTCTCAGGGGAAACACCTGCTTCCATTTCATCAATTATTATTTGTGGATCTTCATTTCTTGGATTGTCAGAAGTGAAAATGACTTGGTCACTTAGTTGCGAGGCTATGTGTGCCATTTTGGGTCTTTTTGTTTTGTCTCTATTGCCTCCTGCTCCCACAATTGTGATTAATGTTTCGTTGTGCGTACGTATATCATTAATAGTCTGTAAGACATTTTTTAACGCATCTGGAGTATGTGCATAATCAATAATTGCTGTTACTCCTTCTTTTGATATAAAATATTGAAAACGACCTGCTACACTTTCTAATTCGCTAATTATTTGTAAAATTTCTAATTTATCTAAGCCTAGTTGATCTGCTATTCCGAAGATAGCTAGGATATTATACGCGTTAAAAGTTCCTATCAACTTTACCCATACTTCTTGCCCATTGATTTGCAAGAGCAAACCCTCTAATCTATTTTCTAAAATTTTAGCTTTGTAATCTGCTAAAGTTTTTAAGGCATAAGTCGTTTTGGTTGCTTTTGTATTTTGCAACATTATCTTTCCATTTTTATCATCAATATTTACCAAGGCAAATGCTGATTTGGGTAAATGGTCAAAGAAAGATTTCTTCACATCTCTATACTCAGCAAAAGTTTTGTGATAATCTAAATGGTCATGTGAAAGATTGGTGAAAACACCACCTGTAAAATACAAAGATTGGGTTCTTTTTTGATGAATACCATGCGAACTTACCTCCATAAAACAATGGCTTATTCCTGCTTCAACCATTTCGGCAAGAAGACTGTTGATTGTTAGGGCATCAGGAGTTGTATGTGTTGCTGGAATTGTTTTATTTCCAATTTTTATTTCTACAGTCGATAATAAACCTGATGGATAACCTGCTTTCTGAAACAATTCATAAGACAAGCTCGCTAAAGTCGTTTTTCCATTAGTTCCCGTAACACCTATAAGACTTAATTTTTCAGAAGGATTGCCGTAAAAATTAGCTGCTATAAAAGACAAAGCTAAATTACTGTCAGAAACTTGAATATAGGTTATTCCTTTTTCTAATTTTGAAGGCATATTCTCGCAAACAACCGCTATTGCTCCTTGTTTTATAGCTTTTTCAATATATAAATGGCCATCGGTTTGTACTCCTTTTTGAGCTACAAATAAATTCCCTTTATCTACTTTACGAGAATCAAAAGCAACCCTATTTATTGACAAAGTTGTATCTCCAATTACATCAATAATCGGAACTTTATATAATATGTCTTTTAATACTTGCATTAAGTTAATGATAAATAAACTGTGTTTCCTTTTTTAATACTTTTTCCAGCAGATATTGACTGGCTTTTTACTGCACCTGTACCTGAAAAGCTTACTTTTAATCCTAAATTCTCTAACAAACTGATTGCATCCATACCTGACATTCCTTTGACATTAGGCATTGTTTTTTGTGCTTTCTGAGATTTTTTATGGAATTGGCTATAATTTGATTCTAAATTTGAAAAAGAAATAGCTCCATTTTCCACCTCATGTATTTCTGTTGTTCTTGCATAAATTTTTTGGGCAATTTTCTTAAAAACTGGAGCAGCAACAATATTCCCATAATAGGAAGTCTTTGTAGGTTTGTGGATCACTACTATACAAGAGTATTTTGGCTTTTCAACTGGAAAAAAACCAGTAAAGGAAGCTATGTAATGTAAAGTGTCAGTCCAATATTGTGCTTGACAAGTCCCCGTTTTCCCTGCTATTGAATACTCATTAGAATGAATATTGGTTGCCGTACCTCTTTCTACTACATTACGTAACATTTCTTTGGCTTTATCAATAGTAGCTTGCGAACATATTTTCTTATTGATAATCTCTTTTTCAAAAACGGTACTTCCTTTTGGATTGTTTTGATAACGTATTTCTTTAACAAACTTAGGCTTCACCATTTCACCATTATTGGCAATAGCATTATAAAAAGTCAAGATTTGTAAAGGTGTTAGTTGCACACCATAACCATGTGACATCCAAGCTAAAGAAAGACCGCTCCAAGATTTATCATCAGGGTGTGGAATAAATGGTATTCCTTCGCCTTTAATGGGTAGTCCTAACTTTTGATCTAAATTCATACTGCGTAAACCATTGACAAACTTTTTAGGATTGTTTTTATATGCATTATAAATGAGTTTAGAAATACCTGTATTTGAAGACAATTCTAAAGCTCTAGCAGATGATATTACACCGTAACCTTTGTTATTTGAATCTTTAATTCTTTTGCCATGAAGCTTCCAAATTCCATTTTTGGTATCAACTGTGGTTGACGTGTCGATGACTTTATCTTCGAGTGCCACAATCATACTCATCAGTTTAAAAGTAGAACCTGGCTCATGCGATTCGTAAACGGCATAATTTCTTTTTTCGTAATACTTTCCTTCTTTTGTTCTTCCTAAATTGGCAATTGCTTTAATTTCTCCCGTATTTACTTCCATCAACACAACCGTTCCGTGATCTGCTTCAAACTTTTCTAACTGTTCTAACAAAGCTTGATGTGCAATATCTTGCATGTTTACATCAATGGTAGTAATGATATCTTTTCCGTCTAAAGGCTCAATTTCGTTTTCATCATTAATGGGCTTCCATTGTCCTTTAGCAATTTTTTGTTTTAAACGTTGTCCGTCTTTACCTTTTAGTTCATTTGCAAAAGCACCTTCAATCCCAGGTCGCCCTCTATAATCTGCATAACCAATCGTCCTTGCGGCAACTTTACCCAAAGGATGTTCTCTAACTGTTTTTTGAATCGCAATAAAGCCACCTTTATTTGTTCCTAATTTAAAAATTGGGAACAAACGCATCTTTCTATATTCGGGATAACTTAAGTTTCTAGCAATAAATAGGTAGCGGTTTTTTTGAATTCTAGCATCTCTTATTATTTTCTTGTAATGTGCTACGCTTTTTCCTAATAAACTAGACAATTCTTTAGCAAGAGCAGCCACTTCTTTGTTAAATACTTTTTGGTCAATTGTCATGACATCCATTCTTATTTCATAACGAAACATTGAAGTCGCCAATAAGCTACCATCTGCTGCATATACATTACCTTTATTTGCATGAATAGTATCTACTTTTTCAGTTATTTGATTTGAGAGGTTTTTGTATTTTTCTCCATCCTTAAATTGAATGAAGATTACTTTAGCAGCAATACCAACCATAAACAATAGCAACACAGCAAATATAAAACTTGCTTTTCTTACGATATGTTGGCGTTCTACTGACATTGTTTTTTTCTATTGTTATGGTCATGAGCGAAGTCGAGATGAGTACTAACTATTGATCATTCTCTATTACTCTAATTACATTTGCGGGTTCATTTGATGATTTTAAACCCATGTCTTTTACTTTTTCCTTTAGGTTCGATTCTAATTTAAGTTTCATCGCTTTTGACCGAACTGCTATATATTCTGCACGCAATTCTCTTTCTTGTTTACTTAATTTAGAAATGTGCATCACCTTTTCATCTGTTATGTGTCCACTTCTCACCATCATTAAAAGCAATAGAATAATAAAGATGACCATTCTCCAATTTTTAAAAGCATCTTCGTTTAAAAGAAACTCCCCTTTTAAAAATTTGACAATATTTTCTTTTGTTTTAGACATCTTTAAGTTTCCTTACCCCTTTTATTCCCTAGATTAGAAAACTATTTTTTTAGTGTTGCTATTCTTAATTTGGCACTTCTTGCTCTATTATTCTGTTTAATTTCTTCTCTTGTAGGAACTATAAGCTTCCCTACTTTCTGCAAAGGCACTTCGAAATTTCCATACATATCTCTTTCTGGTTCTCCTTCAAATAATCCATTTCTTATAAACCTTTTCACCAACCTGTCTTCTAAAGAATGGTATGAGATTACACTTAAGCGTCCTTCTGGATTTAATAAATTTGGCACTTGATTTAAAAAATCTTTCAAAACTTCGAGTTCTTGATTCACTTCAATTCGAATTGCTTGAAATACCTGAGCCATTATTTTATTCTCTCTTCCTATTGGTAAAAACTGACTGATAGCTTTTTTTAAATCGAAAGTTGTTTTAATTGGTTTTTCAGCTCTTGCCTCTACAATACTCTTTGCGATACCTCTTGACATTCTCAACTCACCGTATTGAAATAATATAGTTGCCAACTTTTCTTCATCATAATCATTTAACACTATTAGAGCTGAAAGTTTACTACTTCTATTCATTCGCATATCTAGCTCGCCTTCAAACCTAGTTGAGAAACCTCTATCAGCTTGATCAAATTGATGAGAGGAAACACCTAAATCTGCTAAAATTCCGTCTACTTTCTTTATTCCGTATAATCTCAAAAAGCGTTTTAGATGTTTAAAATTCTCTTGTATCAAAACAAATCGCGGGTCATCAATTGTATTTTGCAGTGCTTCAACATCTGTATCAAACGCAAATAATTTCCCTTTCTCACCTAATTCTTCAAGTATTCTTTTTGAATGACCGCCACCTCCGAAAGTAACATCTACATAAACCCCATTGGGCTTTAGCATTAAAGCTGCGACGCTTTCATCTAATAAAACTGGATTGTGGTATTTAGTCTTCATCGGTTTCTTCATTTCCCATTACCTCTTCCGCTAGATCTGCAAAACCATCAATGGCATCATTGACTGCTTTTTCGTATTTTGTTTTATCCCATATTTCAATAATATTTACCGCCGATGACAAGACTATCTCTTTATCAATACCAGCAAATGCTAGCAAATCTTTTGGAATAAGAACTCGTCCAGAAGCATCAGCTTCCAACACCTTCACACCAGCTGTAAACAATCGAATAAAATCATTGTTCTTTTTTCTAAACCTATTGAGCTTATTTATTTTCTGCATCATAGCATTCCACTCAGCCATTGGATACAACTCTAAACACGCTTGAAAAACAGAACGCTTCAACACAAATCCTTCCTGAATAACAGGGAGCAATTGCTTTTTAAGCGGAGAAGAAAGCATGAGACGACCTTTTGAGTCTGCTTTACATTCATATGTTCCAATTAAGTTTATCACAAGTTAGTTTCGTTTGTTGGTTCAAAAATATAAATAATTTCCCACATTTTACCACATTTTACCACATTGTTAATAACTTTTCCCACTTTGACACTCAGTCTATTACAATGTTTTACATAAATCAAAGAAAAATTACAGATTAAATCACCAGCAGTAAATAATAAAACACTTATACAATCAAATTCAAGAAATAGTGTTACTTTGCATCAAAATGGTTACTTTTGTAATTGAAACCAACTAACCAACTTATAATAAACCAACAATAATAATGGATAAAGAGCTCAAGACAGACGGAGATTTTAGTTTTTGGGAAAAAGGAGAAGGGCAGCCTTTAATCTTATTACACGGATTAATGGGAGACTTGAAAAATTTTCAAGAAGTTTATAAATATTTTTCAAATGAAGGATATCAAGTTTTAATACCTGCCATGCCTATTTACACCATGCCAATTATTAATACAAATATTAAAAATTTAGCAAAATTTTTAAAAAACTTCATTGATCATAAAGGATTAAAGAAAGTGGTTTTATTTGGAAACTCTTTAGGTGGACATGTAGCCTTGTATTTCACCAAACATTATCCTGACTATGTTAAATCACTTGTTTTAGCAGGAAGTTCTGGTTTATACGAACAATCACTAGGGAATTCTTACCCTAGAAGAGGTGATAGAGAATACATCAAAAAGAAAGTAGAAGAGGTTTTTTACGACCCAAAAACAGCTGATCCTGAATTGGTGGAAACCATAATGGATTTAGTAAATGATCGTGGCAAAGTAATACGTACTTTGGCTTTAGCTAAAAGTGCCATACGACATAATATGGCTAAGGATTTACCAAATATGAAAATGCCTGCTTGCTTGATTTGGGGTAAATTTGACAAAGTAACTCCACCTAAGGTAGCACATGAATTTCATAAATTATTACCCGATTCTGATTTATTTTGGGTTGACAAATGTGGTCATGCTCCTATGTGGGAACTCCCAGATATTTTCAATAAAATTTTACACGATTGGTTTAAGGAACGTGGTATTTAATTTAGCCATAGATAAACCAAAGACTTTTCAGAGTTTACATAATCATGAAGATAAAAACGGCAAAATTTGTCATAAGCAACTCTGATGTTGCAAAATGTCCTCCATTAGAAATCCCAGAATATGCTTTTATTGGGCGTTCTAATGTTGGGAAATCCTCATTGATAAATAT
>DQTL01000109.1 GCA_015662775.1 Lutibacter sp. | reverse complement strand
TTCCAATAACCAATTAATAACCTTATAAAGTAAATAATATGGCAGGAGGAAAATTATCAGCAAGGCAAAAGATGATTAACTTAATGTATCTTGTATTTATTGCAATGTTGGCAATGAATATGGACAAGAAAGTACTATCTTCTTTTGGTTACTCAATGGAAAAACTTAATGCATCTAACATGAAAGTTGGATTAGCTAACGGTAAAATTATTGAAGGTTTGTCTGAAAAGGCAACTGAACAACCTGAGAAATATAAAAAAAAGTATTACAAATCAGTTGAAATAAATGCTTTATCTAATCAGTATTTTACTTATTTAGAAGGAGTTAAGAATGAATTGATTAAAACGATAGAAGATTCCTCAGATTATGAATCTATGGATTCTGAAAATCAGGGAGATATGTATTTCTTTGTAAAAGATCAAAAATTGTCACCTAAAGGACAAGAATTTTTAGATCAAATTAATAAGTATAAATATGATATAATAGAAAAAATTTCTGATATAGCAGATGAAGATCTCATCAAACAAATTGAAAAAAGATTTGATACTAGCGACGAAATAGCAGGTGGAAGCAAAACTAAAATGATTCCATATATGAATTCTAGATACGAACGCTTTCCCTTAATAACAACCCTTAACAACATCACTCAAATACAAGCTGATGTTCGTACTACAGAGTCAGATGTGTATAACATGATGTTTAGTGGAGCTCTAAAATCAGCCGCAAATCTAAATACTTATGTAGGGATTGTAGCACTTGATAAAACAGCCTATTTCTCTGGGGAACAAGTAACAGGGAAAATAGTCATGGGTAAATTTGATAAAACATTTACTGCTAAATATGCTTCAAATGTAGGAGGAAAAATGGAAAACGGTCAAGTGAATTTAGCGTTTAGAGCTGGTAGTGCTGGTTCACATCCTATTAAAGGTTCTTTTACCTTTAAACAAAAAGACGGAGAAGACATAATAGTTCCATTTAAAAGTGAATATACTGTTATAACAGAACCTAGCAGTGCTGTAATTTCCGCAGATAAGATGAATGTAGTTTATCGTGGTTTAGATAATCCTATCTCTATTTCTGTTCCTGGTGTAGGAGCATCTAATGTAAAAGCATCAGCACCTGGTTTAAGACCCTCTGGGAAAGGAAAGTATATTTTAAACCCAACTGCTGGCTCGACAGTAACCATAAATGTAAATGCGAAGTTGTCTAGTGGTAAAACAATTAATACAAAAATGGATTTCCGTATTATGGACATACCTGCACCAAATGGAGCAGTTCGTAAACAAATAGGAAGAATATCCATGCCAAAAGCCAGTTTAGCAAAAGCAACAGTAGGTGTAATCTTACCAGATTTTGTCTTTGATTTAACATTACGTACCACTTCATTTAGTGTAAAAGTACCGGGACAAGCAACTGTAAAGGTTAAAGGAGCAAGAATGGATGCAAAAGCGGCTAATGCAATTTCAAAAGCAAGGCGTGGAGATATGGTTAATATTTTTGATATTAAATCTGCGTTAGTTGGTAGTGCAGCAGGTTATCGAATCAAGAATGCATCACCAGTAATGATAGAAATTAAATAAAAATTAATAAGAACAACAAATGAATCGTATTACATTTTTAATGGTAAGTCTAGCACTTTTTGTAAGTAGTGTTGCGTTTTCGCAAGCCAACTTATTAAATGCAAGAATACCTCAAGAGATTGGTGTTAAAACTTTAGAAAAATTAGAAGCTGATAATGATCAGCCATTAGCCTATGGTTTTATCGATGATCGCGATATCTATTGGTCAAAAGTGGTATGGGAATATATGGACTTAAACGAACGTTTAAATCTGCCTTACTATTATCCAATCGATACCATGCGTATTTCTTCAAACAGACGTTCTTTATATGATACTTTATTAAGAGGAATTAAAGAAGGAGATATTGTTGAAGTATATGACGATTCTTATTTTACGTCTAAGCTATCGTATCAAGAAATAAATGAAAAACTCTATAGAAGAGATACAATTCCTGAAGGGATTGATGTGTTAAATGCAGATCCTAATGCTGATATATCTGAGTATATTGATACGTATAATATTGATTCAGAGCATATTGAAGGTTATAAAATAAAAGGAGTTTGGTATATTGATAAACGACAAGGAGAAATGAAGTATAGATTGTTGGGTATTGCTCCAGTCGCACAAGATGTACAAACGATTGGTCGTGATGATATTGGTGATATCAATGAAAAGTTGCCTATATTTTGGGTGTTCTATCCTGATGCAAGACAAGTTATGCACGATATGAAAGTGTTTAACCCAAACAATGCTGCTTTTCCAATTTCATTTGATCATTTGCTTAATGCCCATCGATTTAGTTCTTTAATTTATAAAGAAGAAAATGTCTATGGAGACAGAGAGGTGAAACAATACGTAAAAGGAAACTCATTATTCCAAGTATTGGAATCTGAGAAACTGAAAAGTGATATCAGAAACAAAGAATTAGATTTATGGAATTATTAAACCCGAAATTTACTAAAAAAAAAGGTTCTCAATTGAGAGCCTTTTTTTATTTTTACAAATCTTAAAAATGAATTATGCAAGTTGATTACATAGTTGTCGGTTTTGGTTTGGCTGGTTTGGCATTTGTGGTGGAACTTGAAAAAGCCAATAAATCTTTTATAGTTATTGATAATAATCCCAATAGACCCAGTAGAGTAGTAGGAGGCATGTATAATCCTATTATTTTAAAAAGGTTTACACCTGCGTGGCAAGCTCATGAAATGTGGCAAGTTGCTCATTCCTTTTATAAAGAACTTGAAAAAAAGTTTTCTAAAGAGTATCTATTTCCATTTGAAATACGAAGAATACTACAATCTGTTGAAGAACAAAATAATTGGGTTGTAGCATCAGACAAAGCAGTGATGTGTGATTATATGAAACCCGATATTATACAGGAATCTATTGCAGGAATCAAAGCCCCTTTTGGTTTTGGAAAGTTAATAAATGTAGGTAGAGTTGCAGGTGAAATGCTTTTAGAGGATTACAAAAGCTATTTGCTATCTAAAAATCTATTAAAGATTGATACTTTTGACTATGACTCGTTACTAATAAATGAGAAAAGCATAAGCTATAAAACGATAAAAGCAAAGCAAGTCGTGTTTAGTGAAGGTTCTTATATTCATCAAAATCCATTTTTTAATTACTTGCCCATGCAAGTTGCAAAAGGAGAGTTGTTAGTCATTGAAGTCCCCAAGTTAACTATTGATTTTACCATAAAATCAAGTGTTTTTATGGTTCCTTTTGGAAACAATCAATATGTAGTTGGTGCTACCTACAATTGGAAAGATAAATCATTTGATGCCACAGATTTAGCACAACAAGAATTAGAGGAAAAACTCAAAAGATTTTTAAAACTTCCGTATAGAATAGTTGCTACAAAAGTGGGTATTCGCCCAACAGTCAAAGACAGAAGACCCTTAGTTGGTCAACATCCAAAATATACTAATTTAGCCGTTTTAAATGGTTTGGGAACTAGAGGTGTTATTATCGCACCAGCGATTGCTAAGACGTTGTTTAATGCAATAGAAAACAAACATGAAATTCCAAAAGAAATGAGTGTCGAAAGATTTCAATCTCTTTACACAGATAACAATTAATAGGTTTAAAATCAACCCATATTCAATTCAATGATAGATGTTAATAACATGATGGTATCCTTCGCGGGAACTCCCATTTTTTCTAATGTTAGTTTTAAATTAACGCCAGGAAATCGAGTTGGATTAATTGGGAAAAATGGAGCAGGAAAATCTACATTATTGCGGGTTATCTTTGGTGAACAAGAATATGACGGCGTTCTTGCAATTGATAAAAAATCTAAAATTGGATTTCTACAACAAGATATCGATTTTAATTATGGAAAAACAATCCTTGAAGAAGCTTATTTAGCCTTTACAGAAATTAAAAAAATTGAAGCTGAATTAGACGAAATACATACCCAACTAGAAATAAGAACTGATTATGAAAGTGAATCCTATCATGACATTCTTCATAAATTAGATGATCTTACACATAGGTTTGACCTCATAGGAGGTTACAATTACAAAGGAGACACCGAAAAAATATTACAAGGTTTAGGTTTCAAACAATCCGATTTTGATAAGTTAACAGATACCTTCTCAGGAGGTTGGAGAATGCGTATTGAATTAGCAAAGCTATTATTACAAAAGAATGATATTTTATTACTCGATGAACCAACCAATCACCTTGATTTAGAATCGATATTGTGGTTTGAAAGTTTTCTAAAATCCTATAAAGGTATTGTTTTAGTGGTTTCGCATGACAAAACATTTTTAGATGCCGTAACAAATCGTACCATCGAATTATCCTTAGGTAGAATTTATGATTTTAAAAAGTCCTATTCCGAATACTTAAAAATCCGAGCAGAATTACTAGAAAAACAATTGCAATCACAAAAAAATCAAGAAAAACAGATTAAGCAAACCGAACAACTCATCGAAAAATTTCGATACAAAGCTAGTAAAGCCGCATTTGCACAATCTTTAATTAAAAAATTAGATAAAGTAGAGCGTATTGAGGTAGATGTAGCAGACAATTCAGTTATGAACGTTCGATTTCCATCTTCCGATTCGCCAGGAAAAATTATTTTTACATTAGAAAATATCACTAAAAGGTATGATGATAATTTAGTAATTGACAAACTCAACCTAATATTAGAAAGAGGAAGTAAAATTGCACTAGTAGGGCAAAATGGAATGGGTAAAACGACACTAGCTAAAATACTTGTTAAAGAAATACCTTTTGAAGGAAATTTAGAGGTAGGACACAATGTTAAGATTGGGTATTTTGCTCAAAATCAATCTGATTATTTAAATGGAGAGAATACGTTGTTGGAAGAAATGGAAACCGTCGCCAACGATAGTAATCGCATTCGAATTCGTAATATGCTAGGTAGTTTCCTGTTTGGAGGTGATGCCGTAGAAAAAAAGGTTAAGGTTTTATCTGGTGGTGAAAGAAATAGATTAGCCTTGTGTAAAATGTTGATGAATCCATTTAATGTTTTAATTATGGATGAGCCGACCAATCACCTTGATATGCTTTCAAAGAATGTGCTTAAAAATGCACTAAAAGCCTTTGAGGGAAGTTTAATATTGGTCTCACACGATAGAGATTTTTTACAAGGTTTAGTAGAGCGAGTATATGAGTTTAGAGAACATCAAGTAAAAGAGTATTTAGGAGGAATTGAGTATTATTTAGAACAAAGAAAATTCAATAGTTTTAGAGAAGTAGAAAAAGTAGAAAAGAAAGCTATTCTCAAAGAAACAAAACAATCACTTTCATGGGAACAAGAGAAAGAAAACAAACGAATAAAAAATAGAATCAGTAAATTAGAAAGACAAATAGAACAACAAGAAAACCGTATTAAAAAATTGGAACAAGCTATTGCAAATAATACAGAAGAAGCCTCACAAGCTGATTTTTTCCATAATTATCAAAATGAAAAAGACAAATTGGAGAGTTTTATGCAAGAATGGTCTGATTTACAAGAAAAAATAATATAGTACCAAAAGCAACATTTTAATCATACAATAAAACAAATACACAACTAAACAAATCAACAAAATTTATTTTTATACATTAGCAAACTCGTATGAATAATATAGAACATATAGGTAAGTATTTTTTGATGCTATTAGATGTCTTCAAAAAGCCACAGAAATGGAATGTTTTCTGGGACTTATTGCTAAGAGAAATCGATGATTTAGGTCTTAAGTCATTAGGTATCACAGTATTTATTGGTTTCTTTGTCGGTGGTGTAGTTGCTATTCAAACAGCACTAAATGTTGACAGTCCGTTTATACCCAAATATTTAATTGGTTTTGCGACAAAACGTTCTATGATTCTTGAATTTGCACCTACCTTTATTTCGGTTATTTTAGCAGGAAAAGTGGGTTCGTATATTACATCTAGTATTGGTACTATGCGTGTGACAGAACAGATTGACGCCTTAGAAATAATGGGTATTAATTCAATTAATTATTTAGTATTACCTAAAGTAGTTGCTGTATTATTATTTTATCCTGTTTTAGTTGTACTAGCCATGTTCTTAGGAATACTAGGCGGTTGGGTTGCAGGTGTGTTAACAGATTTGTTTTTTACAGAAGATTACATCATGGGAATCCAGTTAGAGTTTAATCCCTATTTTGTAAGATATGCGATTATTAAAACCCTAGTTTTTGCTTTTGTAATTGTAACTGTTGCTTCCTATCACGGACACAAAGTATCAGGTGGAGCTTTAGAGGTTGGAAGAGCCAGTACAAAAGCCGTTGTTTGGACGAGTGTGGTAATTGTTTTCTTAAACTATTTTTTAACTCAAATGCTTTTAGGATAAATGTTAGTAGTAAAAAACATACATAAATCATTCGGAGATGCCGAAGTTCTAAAAGGAATTTCAACAACATTTGAACCTGGTAAAACAAGTTTAGTTATCGGACAAAGTGGTTCAGGTAAAACCGTTTTTATCAAATGTATGATAGGTTTACACGATCCTGAAGGTGGAAGTATAGAATTTGATAATCGTGTTTTTAACAAGCTAAAAGAATCTGAAAAAAGAGAAATACGTAAAGAGATAGGCATGGTATTTCAAGGTAGTGCCTTATATGATTCTATGACCGTTGAAGAAAATGTAATGTTTCCTTTAAAAATGTTTGCTCAAAACACCAAACAAGAGATGCTTAAGAGAGTTAACTTTGTATTAGATAGGGTAAATCTTTCTGGATCAAATGATAAATATCCTTCAGAGTTGTCAGGTGGTATGAAAAAAAGAGTTGCCATAGCGAGAGCAATCGTTATGAAACCAAAATATTTGTTTTGTGATGAACCCAATTCAGGATTAGATCCGCAGACAGCTATCGTAATTGACAACCTAATTAGAGAAATAACAAGAGAATATAATATCATTACAGTGATAAATTCACATGATATGAACTCAGTTATGGAAATTGGCGATAAAATTATTTTTTTAAAAGATGGAGTAAAAGCTTGGGAAGGAACAAAAGAAGATATTTTTAAAACTGATAATGAAGCAGTTGTGAATTTTGTTTATTCTTCAAATTTATATAAAAAAGTAAGAGAAGTATTTTTAAAAGATAATTGAAAAAATATTGAATTCTTTGTTTGATTTTGTCAAATATACTTTTATATTTGCACCCGCTTAAATGAAGACCTGGTAGCTCAGTTGGTAGAGCACCTCCCTTTTAAGGAGGTGGTCCTGGGTTCGAGCCCCAGCCAGGTCACATTTTTAAAACAGAGTTCAAATATTTGGACTCTGTTTTTTTTTCTTAAATTTGTATCATGATTCTACCCCTAGAAAATAGTATAATTCAAGAAACCACCTATACACCAAAAGGTTATTTGCCTTTAAATCTATGGATTAAAAGAGATGATTTATTGCATCCCTTTATATCGGGTAATAAGTATAGAAAATTAAAGTACAATTTAGAAGCAGCAAAAGAGCAAAACCATACAACTCTGTTAACATTTGGTGGTGCTTTTTCCAATCATATCGCTGCTACAGCTGCCGCAGGTCATGAATTTGGTTTTAAAACAATAGGTATTATTAGAGGTGATGAATTAGGTGATGATTTAGCAAAAACATTAAAAGAGAATCCTACTTTATCTTTGGCATCTCAAAACGGAATGCAATTTAAATTTGTTGATAGAAAGTCGTATAGATTAAAGCATACCCAAGCCTTTATTGAGGATTTAAAAAAGGAGTTTGGGACCTTTTACAGTGTACCAGAAGGTGGGACCAATAAACTAGCAATTAAAGGGACAGAGGAGATTCTTAGTGATAATGAATCAAATTTTGATTATATTTGTTCGGCTATAGGTACAGGAGGCACCATTGCAGGGATTATTAATTCGGCAAAAGAACAGCAAGAAGTTCTTGGATTCCCAGCATTAAAGGAGAATTTTTTACATAATGATATTCAAAAATATCTAAAAGGAAATACGAATTGGGAATTAATAAGAGCTTATAATTTTGGAGGATTTGCCAAGATAAGTAAAGAATTAGTTGATTTTATCAATGATTTTAAGCAACAAACCAATATTCAACTAGATCCTATTTATACAGGAAAAATGCTTTTTGGAATTGTAGATTTACATAAAAAAGATTTCTTTGGTAAAGAAAAAAAAATATTGGCAATTCATACAGGAGGTTTACAAGGAATCGAAGGTATGAACCAAAGATTAATGAATAAAAATTTACCCACAATACAATAGATCATGAGAATAATTAGATTTTTTATTATAGGATTGAGTGTCAGTTTACTTTTAACAAGCTGTGGAGCAAAAAAGAAAGTGAAATCAAGTAATCCTCCAAAAAGAACTATTGGTGCGAATGATAGGCAAACCAATAAAGGAAACAACGAGGTATTGCCAAAAACTAAAGAAGTTTCAATTTCTAACGTAAACAAAGATATTTCAACAGAGGCATATATTGAAAGATATGCAGCAATAGCTGTAAACCAAATGAAAACTCATTTAATACCTGCAAGTATTACTTTAGCTCAAGGTATTCTAGAGTCTAGAAGTGGAAATAGTGACTTGACAAGAGTGTCTAATAATCATTTTGGAATAAAATGTCATAAAGGTTGGAGCGGAGCAACGACCTACCATGATGATGATAAAAAAGAAGAGTGTTTTAGAGTATATGATAACCCAATAAACTCCTATGATGATCATTCTCGTCTTTTAACAGAAAGAAAACGATATGCAAAGTTATTTAAATTAAAAAAAGGTGATTATAAAGCTTGGGCAAAAGGCTTGCAAAAAGCAGGTTATGCAACGGATAAAAAATATCCAAAAAAATTAATACGAATAATTGAAAAATACGAATTATACAAATACGACGAGCAAGTATTAGGACTTCCAGTTTCAACAAACCCAAACATATACATAGTTCAACCAGGAGATGGTTTGTATGGTATATCAAGAAAGTATAATATGAAATTAAGTGAACTCATGAGTATTAATAATTTAACTACTAGTAATATATATCCAGGTCAAGAATTACTCTTAAAACGAACAGCAAATCAAATAATAGTAACAGATACAAAGGAAGAAGTTCCTTCAACACCTATTGAGATAATTGAAAATACTAAAACAAACCAGCCTAAAGTTTCTAAAACTACTTCAACAGAAACTATTATTCAAGAAACAGAACAAACGACACCGACCTATCATATAGTAGTAGAAGGTGAAACCTTATATCAAATAGCTTATAAATACAAGTTAGCAGTCCCTGATTTACGTCGTTGGAATGGTATTAGAAAAAATGAAATAAGATTGGGTCAAAGAATTTTTATCACCAATCCGTCTACAATTGATTCATTAAATAATAATGAAGGATCGCATATAGTTATTCAAGAAGACACCTTGTATTCTATATCAAAAAGATATCAAATTTCCGTTCCAGAATTAATGCGTTTAAATAATTTAAAAAATTATACTATTTATATTGGGCAGGTGTTGGTTGTGAAGTGAATTTGATTATTTATTCAGGATAATTGAATTTTTTTTCAAAATATTGAAAATATTCTTTATAAATGGACACTAATGATCAAAACAAGCTAAGATAATAACTTTTGAAATAAACGTGTTGTCTATATAGGGCATCTCTAAAAACCCTTTATTTCACTTTGTATTTTTTTAGTTTTATTTTTTTTATTTCACTATTCTTCTATTCGCTTTATTA
>DQTL01000089.1 GCA_015662775.1 Lutibacter sp. | reverse complement strand
TTATTTTTTTTCTGAGGAATTGTAAATAACGCTGTAAGATCTAACATCCAAATTCTACAGATGCAATGTTGATATTAAGATATAGTTTAGGATTAAGTATGAATGGAACTGAGTGGTGTATTAATTAGAGATTGCAATTTTGGATAAATTCAATTAGAATAAATATTTTAACAACTGTTAAAATTAATTATGAAAAATAAAATAAATATTATTGAGATAAATAAGTCAAAAAAAATATTAATAAGCATAGTTAGTTTTGTTTTTATACTATTTTTAACTTTTAATATCGAATCTACACAAGCTGCTGACATTCGAGCCGATGTAGACCAAAATGCAACTATTAATTCTGTGGATGCGATGTTAACTCTTAGAAACTCTCTAGGCTTAGATATGTCAGGAACAAATTGGCAATCATCAGCAACAACAGGAGATGTAGATTGTAATGGTTCTCCAAATTCTATAGATGCAATGTTGATATTAAGATATAGTTTAGGGTTAAGTATGGAGGAAACGGGGTGGTGTGACGACTCTGGTGCGCCTGCTTCAGCGATAGCTGTTTGGGATATCCCAGCAATGCAAAGTATACTGCTAGCCTCAAAATTACAATACCCAGACGATACAGCAGCGGTACGTTATGTTAATGATGTTAATAATTTTGATGGGTACATTGAGCCATGGTTTTATGGCAACTCAAGTCAAGAAATGATATTTGCTATGACTGATAGTGATATATCAAGCTCAGAAAAAGCAAGGTGTGAGCTTAGGCAAGGACCTGGAGACTGGTTTGTATCTTCAAACACACCTTCAACTTTTGTTGGTGAAGCTTATATTCCTATCCCAACAGGGGAAGTATCTGAAATAACATTTGCCCAAATACATGCCACATCTATTTACAGCTTACCTTTGATTAGACTTAGTTGGATGAAAGATAGAGGAGGAGTGCTTAATCATCTATGGCTAACTAGAAGATTAACCGCACATGATAACACTTATGAAAAGATAGATTTAGGTGTTAACCCAGAAGGGTATTTTGATGTAAGCATGGCTGTTGCAAATAGCATCCTTGATGTCAATGTTAATGGAACAGCTTTATCTTTTGATATTTCAAATTGGGATGCCGTACCACAATATTTTAAACTAGGATTATATCAACCACCTACTGAAGGCGCGTGGAGTTCGATGGTTAAATACAAAAATGCTAACTATGAGAAGCAGACATATATAAATTTAGTTATGCTTCCAGTTAGTGACTACGGGACAGTTCACTACTCGGCATCTACTGGCGGTGATGTAGTATCTACAATAAATGAACTGGATGCAGACGATGGTCTTACTTATGCTTACCGTCAAGATTCCTCAACTTCTGCAAGATTCACTATGGAAGTCCCTGATTTACCTAGTAATGCAACAAATATTAGTGTTACTGTTGTAGCTAGGCAAAGAAAGGCAAACACAACAGATAATATAAATGGAAGTATAGGGTTTCAAATAGAAGATCAAGTTTATGAAGAGTCTTTTGCTCTAACAGATGAGTGGGAGACCTATAGTAATACTTGGGAGACAAACCCTTATAGTACGTTACCTTGGACAATTGATGATCTTACCCAAGTTGGTACAAGTCGTCTATTAAGAATTAAACATGCATTTTCAGAATTAGGTACAGGAGAAGAGGGGCAAATTACTCAAATGTATATGATTATCAGATATGAACTAGAGTGATGCGGTACATAAATGACAAATCTAGACAGCTTATGTTTTGAATGGAGTGACTATTTGAGAGGAGAAGCAGGACTTAGTCCCTAATTCTCTAGTGTTATCAGATGGTTTAATACGACATGTTAATTAAAGATTGTAATATTTCTTCCAATTCTATAGACACTATGTTATTGTTAAGATATTCATTGGGATTTAGTATGAGTGGAACAGGGTGGTGTGTTGATTAGTTGGCGAGTAGTAACTTTAAGCGCCTGCCTGCCGGCGAAGCTGGGTGATTAACCTAAACGGTTGAAAAGTAGAAAGTTATTTGTTCTAGGCACTTGGAAAGTTAGAAATTAAAATAATAATATTATTTAGCTATTGGTTAGATATATTTTAGGTTAAGAGTAGAACGTGGTATACTTTAAGTAGAAGTTGAATAAAAAAGAGGATATTTTTAAAATAAATATGTTGAAAATAAAAATAATAAAGACTTTTCTGCTATTGTTAGTGAGTGGATATTTTTTGGGTACTGGAGTAAGTAATGTTGATGCTGTAGTTTCTACTAGAGAAGGATCTCTTAATAGTTATTTGGAAAAGATGAGATTTGGAATAGAAGGAGATGGTTTGTGGGTAACTCCAACTTTAGCACAACAAAATGAGGTTGGGGAGATTGTAGAAGATATCTTAGAAGGACAATATTCAAATGCAAATGACAAAGCTGCGATTCTTGATGGAGAAGTTCTTAAATTTATAGATGGAACTAAAGAGTATTATATACTGCATATTAATTTAGAGCGAATGGTAAGTGGAAATTATAGATCTCTAGGTGGCACTTACGTTTTTTATCCAGAAGGAGTAAACTCGGCTATTCAAATACCTCATCCATCATTTGATATTAATACAGATAAAGAGGGGGTTGAAGCATATTTAAGTTTAGGGAGTAAATATTTACTTTTGTCGGGAACTCATCGTAATAGTTCAGATGTTACAAGTAGCTGTCAATTAGAATATAAGGAAAGTGATGCATCACACAATAATGGACATTATTTTTTTAGTGTACATAAAGCTTTATCAATGGCTAATGATGATACAATATTTATAGAATTACATGGATTTGGAAGCTCGATGAGAAATACATTGTGGAGTCAGTGTGACGCAACCCATAATATGGAATTGATTAATATCAGTGAAGGGATAGATGATTTAGATGAGACTAGTTTTATGTATTTATTACATCAAGAAATTACGGAAAACACAACCATAAAAAGTTGTGTATATAGTCCTTCTAATAATGTTAATGTTGATGATGTGTATACTTCAGCTACAGGAGGGACTCATAATGTGATAGGTAGACTTATTAATGATGTGACAAATGTTTGTGACGTACCAGCGACTAGTTCTTCGCACAGATTTGTACACATTGAACAAAGTTATGAAGTTCGTAACAATAGGAGGGGAGATGTTGTTGAAGCCTTAAGAAATGTACATGAAAAACTTGTAGTTTCTTTGACGCGTGCAAACGTAGACCAAAACTCAACTATTAACACAGTAGATGCAATGTTAACGTTAAAAAATTCTTTAGGATTGGATATGTCTGGAACAAGTTGGCAATCATCAGCTACCACTGGAGATGTAGA
>DQTL01000266.1 GCA_015662775.1 Lutibacter sp. | reverse complement strand
TTGATATTTCTCATAATATGAATAGTCGGCTAAATTATGGTTTTTTCTGCTAAAAAAACAAAGCTGCATCATCGTTGATTTATCAACGATGATGCAGCTGGATATACTGGCGTTATTGTGCCACTCATACTGATCATATTGTGCCAGTGTGAACAGCTATAATTTCTAGGCCAAATTTACACATTAATTTGTTTCATTTTTTCACATTAATTTTCTTAAATATTTCACATTAATTTGTTTCGGTTTTTGGTGATTTTAGTTTGTTTTTTCTAAGCGATTCTCCTTTCAATTGTATTCTATGAGATGAGTTAACTATTCTGTCTAAGATCGCGTCTGCGATTGTCCCTTCACCAATAATTTCATGCCACCCTGAAACAGGGATTTGAGAAGCTACAATTATTGAATTTCGGTCATATTTACTTTCGAAGATATCCATTAGAGTTTGCCTGGATTGATTGTCGAAAGCAGCCAAGCCAAAGTCATCAAGGATAAGTAAATCTGTTTTTTCTATTTTCAATAGGTTCTTTGTATAAGTTCCTTCAAGCCTAGCGAGCTTTAAGAGGTCCATTAATCGTGATGTATTGAAGTATAGCGTTTTTACAAGCATCATACAGGCCTGATTTCCTAAAGCCTGAGCCAGATAACTCTTTCCTGTTCCTGTAGCTCCTGTGATAATTATATTTTCATGATTACGAACAAAATCGAGTAAAGCTAATCTCTCAAAGGCATTCCTATCGAGGTGTCTGTTAGCAGAGTAATCAATATCTTGTATAGTAGCAGGGTATCGGAAGTTGGCTTTCTTTATGAGATTCTTAATCTTATTATTCTGCTTGTTTTCCCACTCCTGATCTATAAGCATGGTAACATATTGATCGTTTGTATATTGTTGATTAATATTATTATCTATGTTGGTATAATGCATTTCAGCCATGGCAGTTAAACGCATTTGTTTCATTTTTTCTATCGTATTTTGATTATTCATTTTTCCTGTTTTTTTTTTAATTGTAAAATTCTGCTCCTCTGATATTGTCATGTTCAGTTATATGTGGATTTATCGTTGAGCTATTATCTGCTATATCCATTTTGTTTATAAGGATATTTTTAATGATATGATAACCATGTTTGTACTGATCCATGGCTATTTCACAAGCTTTATCCAACCTTTCTTCTGAATAATCTTTCTTTAAGTTGATAATGCCTAAGCATTGCTTATAGGCTATTTCTGGATAAGAGTTTTGATTTAGAAGCTTTTCTGTATAGGCTGCTACATGATTCCCTGACTTCTTTGCCCAGTTGATAAAATAGCTGGGACTCCAGTCTTTATAAAACTTATGAGAACTGCTTAAATGATCATCTTTCTTTGTGTAAGAGCCTCTTTTGTAATTGCGTTTATGGTTAGCAATACGCTCTGATTTGTAGTATATTTCAACATCTTCCGATGTATATTGAACTTCAACATTATAGCCTATATAACGATAAGGAACGCTGTAGTAGTTTTTGTCGTGATGTAAATATACAAAGCCCATTTTTTGAACTTTTGCCTTTTTGTATTCTTTTAACTCATAAGGCTGTGATGGTAGTGGTGAAAGGTATGTTTTTTCATGATCTGAAAACTGCATAAACCGGCTTGTTCCTAGCTGTTTCATATGAAAGTTATTGTATTCAGAAAGCTTCTCATTTATTGCCTTATTTAGTTCTGACAAGCTAAAGAAAGTCTGTTTGTCAAGAGGGTAAAAGATGCGCTGATAGACTAATTTTACTGCTCCTTCAACCAAAGCTTTGTCTTGAGGAGAATAGGATCTGGTGGGATTGATACTGGTTTTATAATGAACAGCCATGTCTTTTAAACTCTTGTTTAAAACTGCACTGTATTTGCTGGATTTTATAACTGCAGATTTTAAATTATCTGTTACTATAGTTTGGGGTACTCCTCCAAAATATTGTAAGCAACGATTCATAGAACTGATAAAATCATCCTTCTTCTGGCTCATAGTTGCTTCTACAAAAGTATATTGGCTAGCGGGAAGCATACCAACAAATATTTCTACATCGATTTCTTCGCCTGTTTGCTTATTGACAATTTGCATTTTCTTACCTGTATAATCTACATAAATAGCATCGCCATATTTATGATCCAATTTACCACTACCTTTAGTGCTGTGGCGCCAGCGAGCAAGATGGCCATTAAAAGTGCTGTAACCGTATCCATTGGGATGTTTTGTTATGTATTCGCGCCAGAGTTGTTCCCGTGTACATCCTGGCTTCTTTAATTCTTTGGTAAAATAGGGCAAGTAATCAGAGAACGTACCATATCTATTTGAGTCAATTGTTCCTTTTGCAGGAAGTAAATCATTCAACTCTTTTTCTGAGTACTCAAGTAAAGTTGAGTAGCTTAACCCAGATGCCCTAAACATCTGTACATAAGGATTAATAGTGTTCCTATGAATACCTAATAGCCGTTCGCAAGAGCGATTACTCTCGCCTTTGGACTTTAATAATAACAATTGTTTTAATTCCATAATATCTACCTTTTTTGCAGCCATAACTCTTGTCCTTTTTTTGTTTCAAAAGTTATACGGTAGAAATTATTGCTGTTTGTTATACCATCTTATTTTACTCTTTTTGTGTGGCACAGTATCATCAGTATGACTGGCACAACATCAATCAGTATGGGTGGCACAACTTGGACCAGTATGACTGGCACAACATCAATCAGTATGACTGGCACAACATCAATCAGTATGAGTGGCACAACTTGATCCAGTACAAGTGGCACAATTACATCAGTATGGGTGGCACAACATGGATCAGCCTATCCAATACATCGTAAAAAAATATATTAACCCATGGAATACTGCTTGACATGCTATTTGTGAACCTAAAACACCAGCTCCTACAATAGTTATATTTTAAGAATATAATTGACAAAACTAATTATTCTTTTACGAGCATATTATTTATAATAATTCTAAATTAGGAGTGATCTATATATTATGCTTCTGCTAATGGAGTTGGTTTTCATTTACTCTTCAGTAGCAATATCAAACTTAGCACGAATTCCTTGCTCCATTTGGAAAAAATACTCTTTTTCGAGAG
>DQTL01000287.1 GCA_015662775.1 Lutibacter sp. | reverse complement strand
GTTTTTATTTCAAATAGAATACCATTTTTTGTTTTCTGACAAGATGGCATAAAAAAACCACCTAACTAGTAGGTGGTTTTTCATTCAAATAATTAGAAATTTAGATAGACTATTCTTCATCAATACCAATAGTAGTTATAACTTCATCAGTTAAAGTTCCTTTTTGGGTAGTAAACTTAAAGTATATGGTATCATTAATAGCTAAAGAGTATTTAGTTTGCATATCAGCAACTTGATCAAAAACTAGAGCTTTGTTATCTTGATTAAATACAAAGTCTGTATCTTCAGCAAAATCTCCGTCATAGTTTTTCTTCCAAAAAACTTTAACAAAATCTAAATTAGCCATATCAGTTCTAGTTTTAAAACTGATTTCTATTTCAGTATCATCAGCATTTATTACACTAGCAACTTCATCGTCCATAGTAAGCTCTTTTAAAACATTGATTGTAAATAAATTCAAAAAAGTTTTTCCATTACTAATTTTAGATTTTGTATTTATTTCATACACACCAGTTTTATCATCTTCATCTTCATCTTCATCATCAGGAAAATTAAAATCTCCTAAAGTGGAAGAATTAAAAATAGCAGAATTAGTACCATTATCTATTACAGCTTCAGCTATTTCAGTATCACCTTTATAAACTTTTATTTCGTCAAATGTCACTCCACTTTTAGATAGTAAGTTAAATTTCAGATCTTTATTAACATCAAATTCACTAATGCTAGTAGGAGACAATGTGATATTACCTCCTATATCAAGTCCTGTTAAATCTGATTCGTCATCTTGATCGCATGAAACCAAAAAGGCAATCAGAGCGAACAAAAAAAGTATTATTTTTATATTTTTCATTATTTTATATTTTATATTTGTTAATATTTTTAATTATTCCAGAATACTTTAGAAGTCATTTTATCTCCTCCTATAGCATTACTAGCAGCTTCATAGCTTGCTCCATTTCTTTCTGATTCATCTCCAGGATATATGTATCTTACAGGGACTAAGCCTTCGGCTTCATCGACAGCTCCAGAAGGTGCTGATAATACAGGGTAACCAAAAACTCTCCATGAAGACCATCCTTCAAAACCTCTTGAATATAAAGCGATCCATTTTTGAGTACCTATAGACATTTCCCAATTTCCAGCATCGTATGCTACTGATGGTTGCGCAATATATGAAGCAGCATCAGCACTAGAGTCCCAATAATTAATAGATGCAGTTATTGCATTTTCATAATGTGTTTCAGCATTTGCTACTCCTCCTAAATTTCTAGCAGCAGCTTCAGCAAGCAAAAATTCAATTTCAGCATAGTCCATAATTACACCTTCAAAATCAGGCGTGTGATAAATATCACCTAAATGAGTGAAGTTGTTATAAGAATTATTACTTCCATAAGGTCCACCAATATATGGCGTTAAATTGCTACCCATATATATAGAAGCACGAGGATCGTTTAAAGGGGAGATTAAATCTACAAATGTATCAGCTACGACTAAATCTTTTCTTCCACTTTCTACTAAGTTTTCCCATAATGGGTTAGCATAAGGAGCAGAACCTGTAAACATAAAAGAAGCATTGTCAGCATTAGAAGTGAAGACTCCACTAGCAACTGCTTCGGCAACTTTAGTGCCATCTTTAACTCTTAAAGCCATTCTTAGTTTTAAAGAATTTGCGAATTTTTTCCAATTAACAACATCTCCTTCATAAATAAAATCAGCTTCACCAAATGAATCTTCACTTGTGTTTAACATGGAAATTGCATTGTCTAATTTGATAAATAAATCAGTATAAATCTCTTGATCATCATCATACTTTGGTGATGGGTTATCAATGTTTAATGCTTCAGAATAAGGAATATCTCCAAATACGTCAACTAATACATGGAATGTATAGACTTCAGAAATAGTTGTAATGGCAATTTTATTATTTAAAACAGGTAATAGAGTAGGAGCTGTATTAGATCTCTGAGATTCTAATACATTTTTTGCTTCTTTATAATCTAATAAAACATCTCTATACATTATATTCCAAAAACCTCCGGGAACATCACGTCCTGCTAAATCATAATTTGCCTCATCAGGATATGTAGTAGCAGTCCAGTATTGAGCAAAAAAGTTAAATACGTTATCATTAACATTTTGTTTTTTCATGGTTCTTACCATGTTTCTTTGCGCATTGCTAAAAAGAGTTTTAGCAGGAACACTAGAAGGGCTTTTGGTATCTATATTCCAACCTTCAAAATCATTTGTACACGATGATATTATTGCTGAAATAAGAATTAATATTATTATTATATTTTTTTTCATTATTTAAAATTTTTATTATTATTAAATTTGTATTTTCAGGTTTAAACCATATTCTTTAATTGCAGGATATGCTCCAGATTGGTAACCTTGAACGTTTCCAGAACTTAATCCTGCTTCAGGGTCAGCGTATGGAGTGTTCTTATGGATAATCCATAAATTTTTACCTGTGGCAGTTACTGATAGATTAGAAATTTTCATTCTTTCAATTGTCTTTTTTGGGAAAGAGTATGACAAAGACATTTCTCTTAATTTTACATAACTAGCATCGTAAGTGAAGGCTTTTGCTGGAGCATGTTTATAACCCCAAGGATTTTTATAAGTGTCAGCACTAACTCTATATGTGTTTTGAGAACCATCTTCTAAAACACCATCAAGTACAACTCCACCACCATTTGCGATTGAGTTTCTCACAGGGTTACCCAAATCATTTGTAAATACAGTATTAGCATAAATACCAGTAGCATACCCATATCTAGTATCTAAAGAGAATACATCACCTCCTTTTTTCATATCGATTAAAAAACTAAAATTGAAATTTTTATATTTAAAGGAATTATTAATACCAGCAATCCAATCAGGATTTACATTACCAATAATTTTTTTCTCACTTATTTTATAATATCCATTAGATCCAATAACTCTATTACCATCATTATCATAAATATAGTCTGTACCTTTTATTGTACCATACGGCTCACCTACAGTTGCATTGATTGAAATACCTCCTTGAACACTAGCTAATTGTAATTCTTTTACATCTTTATATAGTGAAACAACTTCATTAGTGTTTTTACTCCAGTTTATATTCATGCCCCAAGTAAAATTATCTTTAACAATTGGTTTTGCATTTAAACTTAATTCAACACCTTTATTTGTCATTTCTCCAGCATTAACCCATTGAGAGTTGTAACCAGTTGCAGTTGATACAGATACAGACATGATGTTGTCAAGAGATTTTTTATCGTAAATTGATAAATCAAAGCCTAGACGTTTTTTAAAAAAGTTCATTTCTAACCCAACTTCAAATTCTTTTGTTTGTTCATCTTTTAAATTAGCATTGTTTTTTGTTCCAGGAAGAGAGTATAATGGATTACCATTTAAATTTCCTGTTGAACTATATACATCGTAAACACTTAATGGACTAGCAGCATTACCAGTACCAGCATATCCTGCCCTGATTTTACCAAATGAAAGAATATCAGATTTTATGAATTTTGAAAAAACAAAACTTCCTGATATCGAAGAGTAGCTAAAGGTGTCATCATCATGAGGTAAAGTAGAAGCTTTTTCTGTACGGTAAGTTCCCTCTATAAAGAAAGTATTATCATATCCTAAACTTGCATTAGTAAAATAGGAGTTTCGACCCCAAACAGGAGCATATTCGGTTGGAGCAGAAGATAGTTCTTTACTGTTACTTAATGAGTATAAACCAGGAACTACTAATCCACCTGTTGTACTTGCACTAGTTCTATTTAATGCATTTCTTTCAATAGTAGAACCGATTAAACCTCTTAAACTTAGTTTGTCACCCATAAAATACTTATTAAAATTTAAGAAAAAATCATATGTATTATTATTAAAACTATTTAAACGTTTAATATATTGAGAAGTATCAACACTTCCTATAGCAGTTCTTTCTTCTTGGATCTCATTAAAATTATCTATAGTTGCTCTAGTCATAAAATCCAACCAATCATTAAGCTTATAGTTTAATGAAACGTGTCCCATTATACGGTTTCTTTCATCAGTTTGAAAATTTTCATATCTTGTCCAATATGGGTTGTCAAAATAGATAGGAGACGTGTCACTACTACTATTAGTGTTCCAAGTAATATTTTTTCTTGTTTTGAAATAAGCAGCTCTTTGATCTTGAATATCTACATTTACTTGATACCATTGTTTAAAAGATTGATTTGGATTTCTTGAATCATATCCAGTACCATAACGTCCTAGACCGGCAGTATTGGTATAATTTAATTTAGAGCTAATAGTAAATTTATCACTTAGCTTAAATGAACCTCCCAAATCGATAATATTTTTCTTTATAGAACTGTTAGGTAATATACCTGTTTGATTAAAATTTGTATATCCTAATCTATAGGTGCTTTTATCAGTTCCGCCAGCAAAGCTAACGCTATTAACAGTAGTTACAGCAGTATTGAAAAATGAAAGAGGATCATTTTCAGCTGCAACCCAAGGAGTTGCTTTACCAAAATTATCTAATTCAGGATAGAAAGAATCCCATTGATAAACCATTAAACTAGGGTCAAAAGCAGCTCCAAACGAAGCGTCTTCAGTGCTAGGCACAACTAAATCTGTATTCCCATCACCATCTATATCAATATCTTCAAAATAACCAGTACTACCATAATATGGACCATAACCAGCACCATAACTTTTTTGATACTCAGCATAAGTACTCTTGTCAATATTACCTAAAGATAATGAGGAGTTCACAGTGATGCCTAAACCACTATTAGATTTTCCTTTTTTGGTTGTAATAATTATTACTCCGTTGGCAGCTTTAGAACCGTATAACGCAGATGCAGCTCCACCTTTTAGAACATTGATAGATTCAATATCATCTGGATTAATATCAGATGCAGCATTACCGTAATCATAACCACCTCGACCTGTTCTTTGTTCAGAAGTATTAGTATTATCATTATTAATTAATACACCATCAACTACAAATAAAGCTTGATTGTTTCCTGTTAAAGATCCACTTCCACGAATTACTACGTTTGTAGAACCACCCATGGTACCACTTGATTTAATTTGTACCCCAGAAATTTTTCCAGATAAAGCATTAACAAAATTGGCATCTTTGATTCTTGATACTTCCTCTCCACTAACTTTTTGTGTAGAATACCCCAAAGATTTTTTATCTCTAGAAATACCTAATGCAGTTACAATAACAGTTTCAAGGTCTGTTCCTGTTGAATTCATTGTAACATTAATTT
>DQTL01000023.1 GCA_015662775.1 Lutibacter sp. | reverse complement strand
TTGTTATGAAACTATTTTACATTTTCTTTATTTTTAGTATTCCATGGCAATTAAAAGCGCAATGTCCTATACCTTCTGATGTACTAATCAATATAAATGATTATCCCTACATAACATGGGCTGAAAATGGTACTGCCATTAATTGGGATGTTGAATATGGCTACACTGGCTTCTCTCCTACAGGTATTCCTACTGAAGAAGATTTAACAGAAACACAGTTTTCTATTTATGTTAGACACGACATCTTATGATTTTTATGTAAGATCTGATTGTGGTACAGAACAAAGCAATTGGGTAGGTCCTTTTTCCTTTTATAATTATTGTGTTGAATATGCTAATACTGGTTTTGATGATGCATTCCTTCCTCTATGTTGGACACAAGCTGATCAAGGCTCTCCAACCCATGAACCACAACATTTTGAATTTGGCACATGACAACAAAGTAATTTTGCAAATACGGGTAGTAATCTATCGGCAAAAATTCATATACAGGGTGCGGAGGTAAATGATTGGTTATTAACACCTCTTATACCTAAAGATACTCCTATTAAATCAGAATGGTTTAGTATTGACATGTCTTTCACACTAGCACTAACACAACACAATTCTACTGATGCCGCCGTTTTAGGTTCTGATGATCAAATACAATTGGTTTATTCATTAGATTATGGAAAAACGTGGGTAGAAATACAAACTTGGGACAATACCTCTAGTATTTCAAACACAGGTGATTATTTTTCAATATATAAAGATGGGTATAGTAACTCGCCGTTATTATTAATAGCTTTTTGGGTTAGTAGCGGTTCGGTCAATGATGCAGAAGATGTTGATTTTTTTATTGATGATGTTTCAGCCATGCATCATGGTACAGGAAGTGTTGATGATTTAAAAGCCAAAGGATTCTCTTTTTCACCCAACCCTGCTAACAACACACTAAACCTAACTGCAAAAGAACCTATAAATACTATTATTTTGTTTGATGTATTCGGAAGAAAAATACAGCAAAGTAAAATTGATGCTTATCAAAAACAAATTGATATTTCAAATTTGACAAAGGGTCTGTATTATTTACAAGTACAAATTGAAAATACGGTTGGAATGGTTAAGGTTTTAAAACGATGAAAATATCTTGTTTATTAAAGATTTGAAACAAATAGAAGTTAGTTTACTTTTTTTACTTTCAATGACGTTATAAAAACTTTTTTTGGTGTACTCAAAGAGTTAAATTGAGTAGTTCGAAGTTTTTTCTTTGTATATATTGCACACATGGTATTAGAAACATGGTATAGGTTCTTTCTGTAGTTTTCAGGAAGTCCATCTAAAATACCAGCAAACACTTCTGGTCTCATCGCTTCTGGATTGTATGCATAATCATGCCAAACAACTATAGTATCATCGTGAATTAGATGTTTAAAAATTTTTTCGGTATCATTTTTTACAAAATTGTATTTATGATTTCCATCAATAAAAATCAAATCAAACTTCTTATTTAAAGATGCAAAATTATAGGTAAGCGAATCACCTTCTAAATGTATAATATTCTTTTTCCCTTTTGAAAAGAAGCCATGTAACTCAGCATATTCTATTGGAAGACCTAAATCTACAATTTGATCTTTTGACAAGTTAAGTGTATAGCATTCTTTAGCTTCTTCGGCTACGTTTACGACACTTTCACCTCGCCATGTACCTATTTCAAAATAAGAACAATCGTCAATTTGTTTGGCTAAGGCTTTTAATAACATAATATCAGTAGGTAGTGAGCCACCTCCTAAAAAAGTAAATGTATTTAAGGTTTCATTAAAATCTGGAATTAAATCTTCAATTTCAATTACAGGCAAACAAGTTATTGAGGAGTAATGTTTCGTAAGATAATCTTGCCAAACATAATCATTACTGATAAGAAGATTTATCAAACTGGGTTTTTTTATAAGCTCAGTTATAGCTTTAAATATCATTTTTAGTTTACGCATCATTAAGTGCTTTAAAATATAATTTAGAGTACTGTTCAGCAATAGCATCATAACTAAAGTGTTTTACAGCAAATTCTCTCATTATATCAGTATTAATCTTATAATTCCCTTCAATATAGCTTTCTATATGAAATTGTAATTTTTCCTTGTCCTTAATTGGTGTAATTTTATAAGAGTCGTTTAACTCAAATTCCATTAAAATTCCTGTGTCAGTTGAAATTACAGGTGTTCCTGTTGCTAAAGCCTCAATATATACGACTCCAAAAGTTTCATAATTACTAAAGGAAACATACAAGTTTGCTTCTTGCATGTGTTTGGCTATTTGCTTAGGTGTTTGGGTTCCTTGAAAGTCAATTAATTTCAAAGGAATTTCCATTCTTTCTACCAATTCTTTGGTCTTTTGTAAATTTTTATCGCCAATTATTTGAAAAACAAAATCATTCCTTTTATTTGAAATTTGTTTAATCACTTCTAATAAGCCTACAATATTTTTATGCTTATTATCTAATGTAGAAATATGTAAAATTTTATAAATAGAATTTGTTTTTTCTTTTACACAAAAAAGATTCGTATCGATCGCATTGCCAATAACATTATAATTAGCTTTTACTCCCACCTTAATCATTGCTTCTTTTAAAGAATTAGAAACTGGCACAACAAACGTTGATTTTGATGCTATTAATTTCAATAAAAACCTTTTAAAAAAATGTAAATTACTCTTTTTTGGATGAAAATATCCAGTCCAATGCTCCGTAAAAATAATTGGTTTTGCATATTTTAGTTTTAATAATAAAGCTAAAACTCCTATTGGCAATAAAACATTTGCATGTATTATATCAAAACCATCCACAGAAGACATTCCTTTTTTAAATGCTTTTAATTTTCTATAAGTATTAATTAAAAAAAATGAGTGAGTTTTAAAATAAACAACAATACTCTTAACTCCCTTATTAGTTTCTTTAATAACTTCGTAATTATGCTCTGTTTTTGTGTCATCACCTATAGGATAAACAACAACAACATTATGATGCTTTGTTATTGCTTCAGCATGTCTTTGAACAAAATTGCCATTTGTTGGCATGACACGAGAAGGATACCAACTACTGAGAAATAATATGTTTAGTTTTTTTTTCAAATAAAAAGATTCTAGATTTCAAAAATACCATATTATTCCCTATTAATATCATACTTTTGCTCTTAGTGTCTCGTTAATTAAATATAGTGTACGGATTTTATATATATTTTTCTCATTTACCATTGAATTCTGAAATTTCAGAAAGGTATGACTATACGATCACATTTGGAAACTATTTCTTTAACTATATAAAATTTAACAAGTTTGAAAATGATAGGTTTTTTCTAGAAACAGAGAATTATATTTTAGGCTTAGATGGTGTTATTCTAAATTTACAAGATTTAAAAAAGCAGTATGCGATATCAAGCTTTCCAAAATTGATTGTCTCTTTATTTGAAAAAGAAAACACGAACTTTATTTCTAAACTAAAAGGTGAATTTTCGGGTTTTATATTTGAAAAAAAATCACAACAACTCTACTTTTACAATAATAAAACAGCTACTAAACAAGTTTTTTATTCGCAATTTAAAGAGTCATTTGTTATTGCTCCTACCCTAGAAGCGATCAGCAAGGCAAGGACAGAAAATAATGTAAAGAACAGTTTAAATATAAATGCCACGTATAACTTATTAACTTTTGGTGGCATGATTGAAAATCAAACTTTAGTTTCCGAAATTTATAAATTAGGTGGTGGTGAATATTTGGTTTTTAAAGATGACATTTTAACTACCTCAAGGTATTACGATTTTAATAAAGTTCCCATTACTATAAATACTAAGAAAAAGGCTGTTGCGCAAATTAATGAAGTATTTATTGATGCCTTACACCTAGAATACCAAAAAGACGAAGAATACAATTACAATTCTATTGCTACACTTAGTGGTGGTTTAGACTCACGAATGAATGTGATGTTGGCTCAAAAACTAGGTTATAAATCTACTACATTTTGCTTTTCACAATCTAACTACGCCGATGAGACTATTGCCAGAAAAATTGCAAATGATTTAAATTTAGATTTTAAATTTATCCCACTTGATGATGGTGATTATTTAAAAAATTTAAGCCAAATGGTTTCAATCAACAATGGTTTACAGTTTTATCATGGTTCGGCTCATTACAATTTTGCACTCCAACAATTAGACCTAAGTAATTATGGATTAATACATACAGGTCAGATTGGAGATGGAATATTGGGTGGTTTTGTTTCTACCACAAAGGAAAAGGATTTTCTTTCTCAGACTATTTCAAAGAGATTTATTGACAAAGTTGCTATTGATCAATCTTTACTTGATTCCTATAGAGATGAAGAAGTTTTTAAACTCTACCAACGTGTTTTTAATGTGGCTAATTTTGGTTCGTATATGGTGGAACATCACCAAACCTATTTAGTCTCTCCTTTTATGGATACAGATGTGATTGAAACAGCTTTATCAATAGCACCAAATTTAAAATACAACCAAGATATTTATATAGATTGGATGAATCAATTACACCCAGAAGTTACTAATTATATATGGGAACGTACTGGTTTTAAACCCAATAAAAAATGGAAAACAGTTGCTTCTCGCTACACCAATAAAATTAAAAAAGAGTATTTTATTGCAACCAAACAAAAGAACAAATTATCCATGAATCCCTTAGAATACTGGTTAGAAAGCAATAAAAGTATCAACTTGTTTTATGAGCAGGTTTACAATGAAAATATTGCATTATTACAACCGAACATGGAGTTATTTACCGATATTAAAAATATGTTTAAAATAGGTAGTTTCAATGAAAAAGCATTAGTTTTAACACTATTAGAAATAATCAGAAAACTAAATTTACACGTTTGAACCTAACTCAATTCATAAAAGATTTTATCAAAAGAAAAGGCATATCTGTTGGTTTTGCCTCTGCTATTGAAAAAATTGGTGGGCTTTTATTAGTGCTTATCGCTACGCATCTTATACCCAAAGAAGAGTTTGGTTTGATTACTTACGCCAATACTGCTTTATTATTTCTCATCCCTTTTGTGGGTTTTGGTATTCATCAAGGACTCATACGTTACGGAGCACTAACGGGTTCACAAATTGTAAAAAAACAGTTATTTTTTATCACGCTTAAGAAAGGAATTTTATTTTCAATTATATTGACAATAGCCATTGTAGTATTAGCTCCATTAATCACTTACAATTTAAAAGAATCTCAATTGTACTTGCTTATCTTAAGCGTACAACTAGTTAGTTTATTTATTTTTGAAATGATACGTATTTATGCCAGACTCATCAATTTAAATAAACTATTTGCACAGATGGGAATTGTAAAAGTGATTTTAATGGTCAGTCTTGCTTTTTTTTTAACCTTAGGTTATAGTGGAATAGGTTATGCTATAAGCTTGGCATTTACCCCTTTGATTGTTTCATTGTATTATTTATTTAAGCTAAAATTATTTCCTGTTAAAATTAATGATGTTCCTCAATTTAATTTTAAAGAATACTTAAATTATGGTTTATTTACTTCATTAGCAGGCGTTTTATCTCAATTTTTATACGCTATTGATTTGCTACTTATTGGCAATCTACTTCATGAAGAAGCCGTTGCAAAATACAGAGTTGCGTTTGTACTTCCGCTTAGTATCTTGTTTTTACCCATTGTTTTTATACAAACTGATTTTGTTAAAATTGCTAGTAAATCAGAAACTGACAAGAGCTTTATTAAGAATTATTACCTAAACTACTTAAAGATTTTTAGTATTATTAGTGTATTAACTGTTTTGGTTTTCTTTTTCTTTTCGTATTATATCATGCTTTTATTTGGAAAAGAATACAATGACGAAAGCAACTTAATGTTTATTTTTAGTTTAGGAATTATGGGAGCTCTTTTGTTTAGAGTACCTCTTGGAAATATATTATCGGCCGTTGGTTGGCCAAAGATAAATGCACTAAATTCTTTAATAGTTTTAATTTTTAATGTCATCTTTAGCTATATTTTTATTAAAAAAGACGGAATAATAGGTGCAGCTTATGTAACATCAGCCATGCTTTGGTTTTCAGGAATTTTATCATTACTAGCTTTTATCTTTTACTTAAAAAGTGAAGTAAAAAAAACAGACGATAGTTGACCAGTTAGCAGCTTTTAGTTTAATAGCATCTATTAATTTCTTAAAGTTGCAAGAATTTTTTTTACTAAAATTGAAAAATCATAAATTTAGGGTTTTATTACAATAAATTGTTCTTTATTAGCAGTTGCATAAAGTAAATTATAAATGAGAATAAAACATATATTTTTTGATTTAGATCATACGCTTTGGGATTTTGAAAAAAATTCTGCAAAGGCTTATGCTTTATGTTTTAAAGAAAACAAAATAGACCTACACCTTCAATCTTTTTTATCTACCTATGTACCTATAAATCTAGATTATTGGAAACTTTATAGAGAAGAAAAGGTAAGTAAAGAAGACTTAAAAACAGGTCGTTTAAAAGACAGTTTTCAAGCACTTAATTATTCTATTTCTAATAATTTAATTGATAAAATAGCAGACGAGTATTTAGCACACCTTCCTAAATTCAACACTTTATTTGATGGAACAATTGAAATATTAACCTATTTAAAAGCTAAATACAGCTTACATATCATTACCAATGGATTTGGTGAAATTCAAAATGACAAAATAGAAAAGTCGGGAATCAAATCCTTTTTTACAGAATTAATTACTTCTGATGAGGTGGGTTTGAAAAAACCCAATCCAAAAGTTTTTGAGTATGCCCTTAGCAAAGCAAATGCTAAAACACAAGAGAGTATTATGATTGGAGACAGTATGGAAGCTGACATACAAGGTGCAATTAATGTAGGTATGAAAGCAATCCATTTCAACCCAGATAAACTTTTATTTAAAAAGCATCATAAAATAGAAATAAATCATCTAAATGAAATAAAAAACTATCTTTGACGTTTTATTTTTATTACCCTTAAACTTGAACAGTAACAACCCCAAAACAAAAACAAAATGAGACTTATATTGCTTGTATTAAGCATTTTAATAATGAACACTTCTTGTGTAAAAGATGTTGATTTAGGACAAATTAAATCTTCCACAGTTAAAACTTCAATGACTTTAGCCTATCTTAAAGAAGATTTAGATCAACAAGATTTTTTAGATAATAGTAATCACATAGTTAAATATAAAAACACATACATTATTGATATAGATGGCTTATTTAAAGATAACATAAAAGATAGTATTTCTCATACCATAATAAGTACAAATACTTTTTCTGATCGTCCTATTCAATGTTTGTTAAAGTATGCTGATAAAAATAACAATCTTTTACCTTTAACTGATAGTTTTATAATCCCTAAGGATACCCATGCACTAACAAGAATATTAATTTATGAAGGAGATGAATATCAAAATTTTATTAAAGCAAACTTCATTATCATGACATTGAAATTGGGTTCCTCAGATCTAATAATTCCTCCACCGCTTGATGGAGAATTTCATTTACAATCAAAAGTTGGTTTTACCATAGAAAGAATATTAGCAACAAACAATTAATAATGACAAAAGTATTTATCTCATACCTAGTAATTTTTTTAGGGTTTACTTCATTATATAGTCAAAATAACATCCCATTATTTGACTTTGCTAATGCACCTCAAACCTTACTTTTAAATCCTGCCTATGATATTGAAGCACAATATCATGTGACTATCCCTTTTTTTGGTGGTAATAAAATTAGTATAGAATCTTCTGGCATAACTGCCTATGATCTTTTTGCCAACAATTCAACGCCTTTTCAAGATAAAGTTCAAAATACAATATATCAACTAACCGATAAGGATTTTCTATTAACCAATCAAAAGATGGAACTTATACATATTGGTCAGAGAATAAGAAAAGATTTATATATTTCTTACGGTTTATATGAAGAACTTGATTTATTTATGTCATTTCCAGTTGAATTATTGAAATTACCCTTTGAGGGCACAAGTTTTTCAGGTAAAAATTATAATATAGACGGATTTAATCTACAGGCTAATTTAATGTCTGTTTACCATGTTGGAGTGCAAAGAAAATATTCTAAACAACTAAGTTTGGGAGCAAGGCTCAAGTTTTATAACTCGGCATTTGATTTTTCCGTAGGTTCAATTAAAGGAAGTTTTAAAACTGATATAAATAATGATAATACAGTAACTCACAGTCTCAATGATTTTGATCTTGCTATTAAGTCAGCAGGTCTTCCCATAAAAATTGATAGTGATCTTAAAATAATAAGAGATAGTAATAATAATATTTTATTGAATGATAATGGTACAGATGTAACTATTACTGATTTCATTTCTCGAGGTAACATTCTCACAAACACCCTTTTTTCAGGCAATAAGGGAGTTGGTTTTGATTTGGGTGCTACTTATAAAATTAAAAAAATAACCCTAGCAGCAAGCATAAATGATCTAGGTTTTATTTATAATTATAAACTTGCACAAACCTACTCATACAAAGGAGATTATGTAAAAGAGTCTCTCGCTTTTGAATATGATTCTAGCGATCCAATAAGCTATGTAGATAGATTAGTAAAAGATATTACTGATACTAATCCAGTAAACATTCAAGATAAAGGTTACATCTCTTTCCGACCATTTCAAATAAATTTATTTGCAACTTACGCTTTTGGAGGTATCAGAAACAACCAATGCCAATATCTAAAAAGTGCTTATTCTTATAAGCCTATTGATAAAATAGGAGCTCATATTTACACACAATATCGCCCTAATAATATTTTATATGAAGCCAGTATTTTTTACGAAAGAAAAATTACCAATGGATTGTTAACTCGTATTAACTATACGGTAAATCGGTATAGTGCTTCAAATTTAGGTTTGGCAGTTTCAGGACAAGTTGGCAAACTAAACTTATATGCTGGGTTTAATAATATATTGGCTTTAAGCAATTTGGCAAAAGCTAATTCAATTTCTGCTCAAGTGGGAATAAATGTTTTACTTCCAAATAAACGTTAATAACCATATTTCGTAGCCCAGCGTTTTTTTAACAATTCTCTAAAAGCATTTTCTCTAGCATTATCACCTGGTGCGTAAAAACGTGTTCCTGAGATTTCTTCTGGTAAAAATTCTTGGTTTATAAAATTGTCTTTATAACTATGTGCATATTGGTAATTTTTACCATAATTGAGTTCTTTCATCAATTTTGTAGGTGCATTCCTTAAATGCAAAGGAATAGGCAAATCTCCAGTTTCTTTGATTAATGCAATCGCATCATCTATAGCAAGATAAGAAGCATTGCTTTTGGCAGAATTAGCCAAATACACTACACATTGACTTAAAATAATCCGTGCTTCGGGATAGCCAATAGTACTAACTGCTTGAAAAGTATTGTTCGCAATTACCAAAGCGGTTGGATTGGCGTTTCCAATATCTTCTGATGCTAATATTAACAGACGTCTGGCAATAAATTTCACATCCTCTCCGCCTACAATCATTCTTGCCAACCAATAAACAGCTGCATTAGGGTCACTACCTCTAATTGATTTTATAAATGCTGAAATAATATCATAATGCTGTTCACCTGTTTTGTCATATCTGGCTAAATTGCTTTGTACATTTTTAAAAACCAATTCGTTAGTAATGGTAATAGGTTCTTCCTCAGAATTGACCACTAGTTCAAAAATATTAAGCAACTTCCTTGCATCTCCACCAGACAAATGTATTAAGGCTTCACTTTCTTTTAAATGTATTTCTTTCTTAGCTAATAAGCTATCTTTTTCTAATGCTGCTTCTAATAATTTATTTAAATCAGATTGGTTAAACGAATTAAGCACATAGACCTGACAACGTGATAATAAGGCAGGAATCACTTCAAAACTAGGGTTTTCTGTTGTGGCACCTATTAAAGTTACCCAACCTTTTTCTACTGCAGCTAATAAGGAGTCCTGCTGCGATTTGCTAAATCTATGAATCTCATCAATAAATAAAATAGGATTTTTTGCTGTAAACAAGCCCTTATCTTGTTTTGCTTTATTGATTACATCTCGTATATCTTTTACTCCAGAATTTATCGCACTTAAAGCAAAAAAAGGTCTATCACTTTCATTGGCAATAATATTGGCTAATGTTGTTTTTCCAATACCTGGTGGTCCCCACAAAATCAAAGATGGAATAATTCCTTTTTTAATATGTTGTGTGAGTGTTCCTTGAGAACCAACAATGTGCTCTTGTCCGATAAAACCTTCTAAAGTTTTGGGACGCATACGTTCTGCTAATGGTGTATTCATTTGGTAAAAATAATGAGTCTCTGCCAATAATGGTGTATAAATTCACAAAATGTCTTTATATTTGAAATGGATTGGTTTTTGTAAATGAATGATTCAACGACCAAATGATAGAATAGCGGAATGATAGAATGAGACAAATAGCAAAACAAAAATGAACTTAGAACAAAAAACAACCAACAAAGAACAATTCAAATATGATAAGTCGGTATTTCTACTACCTGCTTTATTTGTTATTGGTATTTGGCTTGTCTATTGGATTGAGTTTAAATTTGATTTAAATTTCAATAGAAATGGCATTTTCCCTCGTACATTAAGTGGCTTAAAAGGAGTTTTCTTTAGTCCATTTATTCATTCAGGAACTAAACATCTTTTTAACAACTCAAGTCCTTTGTTTGTATTGGTTGCTAGTTTGTTGTATTTCTATAGGAAAATTTCATTTCCTATTCTTGTTTATGGAACGCTTTTAACGGGTTTGCTAACTTGGATAATTGCAAGACCTGCCTATCATATTGGTGCAAGTGGTGTCATTTATATGTTGGTTAGTTTTATCTTTTTTAGTGGTGTCTTTCGTAAATACCACAGGCTTATCGCTCTTTCACTCGTCATTGTTTTTCTCTATGGTGGGCTGATTTGGTATATTTTTCCTATAAAAGAAGGCATTTCTTGGGAAGGCCATTTATCTGGTTTTGTTGTGGGTTTGGCTTTAGCAATTTTTTATAAGAAAGTTGGACCTCAAGCACAAAAACACGAATACAAAGAAACTGAATTTGACACTTATTTTGATGAAGATGGAAATTTTGTTCCACCAGTACCTGAAATAAATGAAGTAGAAGAATCAAGTATTAATACTACTTATACCAAGATTGTTTTTAAATCAAACGATACAAAGTAGACTTATGGCTCTATGTTGTGTCTATACTGGATAAATTGAATTTTATTATCTCGCAAAGTCGCCAAGACGCAAAGTCAGACTAATATTAAAATCACTTTTATGTTGGTCGCTTAAGTATTAAGCAGTTTCAATAAGATTTAAAATCTCATTATACATCTTCTCCCCTACTGCATCACCGTATAAATTAATTGAAAAATTAAATTCTTTATTCTTAAAATCTTGAAAAGCTTGGTGAATTTTGTCTTTATTTGCTCCAACTATACGACCAAAACCATTCGTTACTAGCTCTACCCATTCAGTTTCTGTACGGGCAATTATTACAGGTTTTTTATTGAAGAAAGCTTCTTTTTGTAAACCACCACTATCTGAAACTACCATTGAACAATTTTTAAGAAGTTCTAACATATCAAAATAACCAACGGGTTCGATTATTTTTATATTGTAATTTAGATTGTTTTTCTTTAGTATGTTTTTTGTTCTTGGATGTAAAGGAAGCACTACTGTTTGTTCTTTACTGATTTTAGACAAGGCTTCAAAAATTGCTTTTAAACTAGCTAAATCATCCGTGTTTTCTTGACGGTGAATGGTCGCCAATACAAATTTCCCTTTCTCTAAATTTAAACTCTTAAATACTTTTGCTTTTTCACTTGAAGTTTTACTGTAATAGGATACAGCATCTTTCATAATATCACCTGCTTTTACAACTTTTATGGGTAAGTTTTTATAGCCTTCTTCTTCTAAATTATTTAAAGCTGTATCTGTAGGACATAATAGTAAATCAGAAATTCTATCCGTTAGTATTCTATTGATTTCTTCTGGCATTGCTATGTTAAACGACCGTAAACCAGCTTCAATATGTATTAGTTTTATTCCTAATTTTTTAGCAGCTAAGGCACCTGCAAGGGTAGAATTGGTGTCTCCATAAACGACAACTGCATCTGGTTTTTCATCTAATAAAATTACTTCAATTTTTTCTAACATTTGTCCAGTCATGGCTCCATGCCCTAGACCATTGATAGCCAAATTGTATTTAGGTTTGGGTATATCCATTTCTTCAAAAAATACAGCACTCATATTGGTGTCGTAATGTTGTCCTGTATGGATTATTATTTCATCAACTTCATCATGTTTTTTGATAATGCGGCTTAATACTGCTGCTTTTACGAATTGAGGTCTGGCTCCTAGTATTGTTATTAGTTTGTAGTTCAAAAGTTTGTAGAGTTAAAAATGTATTTGGTTGTTTAATCTTTTTTTCAATGATTTGTCTCATATTAAGAGTTTGCTTCACTCGTTCTTCGTTCGTAAAGATAATCATTTCCTGCAATATCTTTAAAACCTTGTGTTGACCCAAACGAATCTGCAACACTTTTTAATTGATTACTATGCAATGTGCTTTCATAGGTGTAAGTTAAATTATCAATCTCTACTACATATGTTGCCGACTCTTCTCCTCCGTTTCTAATTAATGAGGTAATGTTTCCGTTTTTGTCGTGGATTGGGCTTTCGTTATAGGTGTCTTTGATATTGGTGTCATACAAGTTTTGATATGCTGCTAATTCTAAACGGTTTAAATCGTCGTATGAATATTTGTACATACGCATTTTATTATCGCTACCACTCATCCAATGGGTCTCACTAATATTACCGTTGTATAATGGGGTAGCACCTTCTTTAGGAATATTATAGTTTATTTGAAAAGAAAACAAGCCTGTTTCTTCTGGATTAATACCAGTCAACCAACCCCTTATGTTAAAGGTGTAATCGATTGTTTGAAGTGGGTTTCCTTCTGTGTTTCCTACTTCTTTGTTGGTGATGTTTCCTA
>DQTL01000241.1 GCA_015662775.1 Lutibacter sp. | reverse complement strand
TTGTTTGTACTTCTATTAAATCATCAAGAGAAGAAAGGCAATTGGCTATTTTTTGTTGTTCACCACTATTAACATCAGGGTAGAAAATTAATTTCTCTTTTAGTATCGAATAATGTCTTTTGTATTCTTTCATCATTAAAGGATTATTTTGTAAAGCATAGTACAAATAACGTGTGTTAACAAACGTATTACCTTTTAGTATTTTTATACCATCAGCACCCTGAACAAATGGATTTTCAACAATTTTAAGAACACAAGTATGGTCTCCAAAAATTATTAAAGGAAAATCATTTTTTACTATTGCTTTTTCATCATCAGACCAACCTGCAATTTTATTTTGAGATTGGTCAATTATAGGGTATTTACCATTTTCTTGAAATTGAGAAGATTTTAATTTTTTGGGTGGTGAAATGTTTAAAATTAAGTTAGATAGTTTATCTTCCTCCCAATCTCCATCACCCACAAACTCTGGAAAACGAAATTGCGGCTTTTTTTCTCCTTTAGCAGGAAATAGTTGTTGTAATAAACCTTTTTTGTGGTTTTTTAAAAGGGCTAGTTTTTCGGTTTCTGCTGTTATTAGATTATCTAATGAAGATAGACAATTGGCTATTTTTTTTTGTTCTAACTTAGATGGAGGTATGCATATTAATATTTCTGAAAAATCTGTTTTGTTAATAAGAGGGACAGCTTGATGACCTGCTAATAATGCTATTCGGGAAGAGTTGTATTCAAGTAAAGAGTATATAAAATCATTCGAATGCTTATCAAATGGTATTAAAGAATTTATCTGCTGATTAGTGGCACACTCAATTCTATTTTGAGCAATTTTACCTATTGTTGAACCTATGCATACAAATAAAATACTATTCTCTGGAATAACTCTCGATTTTGAAAAACCCAGTTGACTTAATGTCTTATTTGTTTTATCAAGGTATCTATTCTCTGAAATGTCAGCAGGTGAAGCAAATAACTTATCGCCATTATAGTTTTTTGGCTCGGCAGTCTTTGGGGTTGTCCCTGTTACTATATCAGCAACACCTCCAAGTATTTCTTCCTTCCATTCTCCATCATTCACAAACTCTGGAAACCGCAATTTAGGCACTAACTTGTTGTATTGTTTTTCCTTGTTCATAAGCGTTTGTTTTTTGCGTGAGGGATAGTAGCGGCATCCTTTTTTGTTTTTTCACAAAAAAGATATAGCGGATAGCCCGACCCTTGGGGCACGCCCAAATTATTATTTTCTTTATTCATCTTCTTTTGTCGAGTTTTTAAGGTTGGTTTTAGGAAGTTGTTCTAGCAAGTTGTGTAGTTTATTTTGTATAATTTTTTTATCGGGCAATTGTAGTTGGTATTGTGCCACTAAGGCAGGAGACATATTGCGAGAAAGGGCATATTCTACTACTTCATTATCTTTGTCGCTACACAGCAATATACCAATACTTGGGTTTTCGTGTGGTTTTTTCACATCTCTATCTAAGGCTTCTAAGTAAAAGTTAAGTTGCCCTAAATGTTTTGGGCTAAACTTGCCAATTTTGAGTTCGAAAGCAACTAGTGCAGAAAGTTCTCTATGAAAAAAGAGTAAGTCAATATAAAAATCTTGATTACCAACCTGTAGTTTGTATTCTTCACTAATAAAGATGAAATCTTTTCCTAATTCTAGGATAAACAATTTCATGTTTTTAATAATGGCTTTTTGCAATTCACTTTCGTTATGGCTTTCTGGCAAGCCCAAGAACTCAAGGGTATAATTGTCTTTAAATATATTTTTAGCTGTTGGGTGCAATTCTCTCACCATTGGCGAGAGTTTTATATTTTGTTCACTTCTCTGAAAATGTAAGGTATTAATTTGTCGTTCTAATTCTCGTTTACTTAGTTTTTCAACGGCTGTTATTTTTAAGTAATGTGCTCTTTCTAGTGCCGTTTTACACCTAGAAAAAATAATGGTATTGTGTGTCCAAGGTAATTCTCTCACCAGTGCTGAGAGTTTTGTGTCATTTTTATAGGTTTCGTAAAACTGTTTCATTCGCCAAAGGTTTTTATCGCTAAAACCTTTAATTTCTGGCTCATTTTGTTTTAAGTAAATGGCTAGTTCTTTTACTATTCCTTTTCCCCAAGTTTCGGTAGCTACTTTTTGGCTTATCACTTTTCCAATTTCCCAATACAGCGCTATTAAAGTTGTATTTACTTGGGTAAATGCTTTTTGTCTTGCTTGCTTTATTTTTAATAGTAAGGCATCAAAACTTTTATGGTTGTTATGTAAAGATGTGTTACTCATAAGCGTTTAATCCTACTATTTTTCGCCCTTGGGCTAGTTTATTCAATAATGGAATTAAATCTTCCATAAGAGCCTTTTCCTTTACGCTACGGTCTTTCCAACCTAATTCTAATGGTGCTAATAAATCGGTTAGTTTTTCGCCATCAAAAATTAGTCGGTTCATAATTTCATCAATAAAAGCATTTAGGCTTTCGGTTGTTATGTTATTTTTGTTGGCAATAGTTTGTATTTCTTTGGCAGATTTTTCGTCTTTAAATTTTTGGTAGCCTGTATTTATATCTTTTTCATCTAAAGCAGTACCCACTTTCAAGGTGTTTATATAGGCAATTATATCTTCACGCTCGTCCATTAAATTGGCACTAGAACCTAATAAATTTATCAATTCTTCTCGTGTCATTTTGTGTTTAGATGGTTTGTCTTGCGTGTATGTAGCAATTAAGCCAATAATATAATCGTAATCTATAACGGCAGAAGAGAATAGTACAAATTCAAAATCTAATTGCTGTACCTCTTCTGGTACATTGTCTCCTTTTTTGTTTTGTTCTGCTTGTAAACGTTTGGCAGTATCTATATATGCAGATTTAAAGGAGCGTAAATCAGCTTCTGGCAATAATGCTTCAATGGTTTGGGCTTGTGTTTCTTCTAAATCGGTATATTGATCTAGTTGTGTTTTATAACGTTGTATTTTTTTAAATACATTTATAAAACCTGCACGAGCTTCATCTCCTTTTAAATTACTCACTTCAGAAGGCGAACAATCTAAACCTTTAGCGGCCATAAATTGGTTTAATTTAACCACAGCATCTTTATATTTAGCAATTACTTTTGGTGCTGCATCTACCAACCAAATTTCTTTTGCTTTTTCTATTTTAGCACCAGAGAACCGAATCATTGCTTTATTTACGTCTTCTTCTTGGTTTCTAAACACCAAAATATTGCCATAAGGTTTGGTGTCGTTTATTACTCTATTGGTACGAGAATAGGCTTGTATTAAACCGTGATATTTTAAATTTTTATCTACGTATAGGGTGTTTAAATATTTAGAATCGAAACCTGTTAAGAGCATATCTACCACAATCATCACATCAATTTTATTTTTGTGAGGATAATCGGTATTGGTATATTTTTGGTCTTTTATACGTTGCTGTACATC
>DQTL01000293.1 GCA_015662775.1 Lutibacter sp. | reverse complement strand
TTAACCAACTTTTTCTTGCTATTTATCAAAATTTTATTTATATCTTTGGTCTTGTTATAGTAAAAAAGAAATAAGTCTTATCCCTTAAAAATAAGATACCCCTTATTGATTAATTGCTACAACTTCATATTTTGTTTAAAGAATATTATGGGTCTAAAAAACCCATAAAAGAGTATATCATTAAATAAACGATGCTAATGAAGTAGTGCTACTAGCAACTACAAACCAACTTATTATAAAAGTCTCTTGCCATAATCTCACTTTGTGTGATTTAAGGGACTAAAAAGAGGAGCTCCGTACAGTATAAATACAAAAAGCCCCTCCGAGTGCTAAACCTGCGGTTTAGACTATACAAAGATAGTAATAATCATTGTAAAAGGATTGTTTTATCAAATTTTATAGAGTTTAAATCGCAGTTTAGAGAGCCTAAACTACACCATGTAGTAAGACCATCTGTTAAAGAAACAGACTAATAATTAATTTAAACTTTAAAAATTTTATACAATGAAATAACAAAAACGAATGAGAAAATTAGTTACTCATATTACACGAATACTCACTATTGGTTTCCTTTTTGGGTCAGTTAACTTATTAGCCCAAGATTTACTTCAACCAACTGATGAACGTACTTACCAAGAGTATATGGATAAAGTATTAGAACCGCTAGTACAAAATGATGCTAGTTTATTAAAAAACGGAATACTGTATGATAGAGTTTTTCCAATGGCAGACCTTGTTCATTTTAACAATCCAGACTCATTAAACAAATCTAATTTTAAGCATTTTACAAGAAGTCTTAGTGAATTATATGGGGCAAGTATAACACCTCAAACTGATGTATTGTCACTAGAGAATATGGGGCATGTTGCTTATCATTTTGAAAGACAGGGTAAAATTCAAATTGGTATTATCAATGTAGATTTTAGCATTATAGATTCCTTGGCATTAAAGCCCGAGAATCCAAAACTTGAAATTGTCAATCAAAGATTAACAAGAATTGCTGATAAGAATCCATATTTGCATAAAAAAGCATTAGTTATCTCACCAATTGCAAAAGAAGGAATATATGGTGAAAACACTGTTTTTGAATTTGGAAAAATATTTATTCAAAAGACAGATAATCCCATAAAAGATTTGATTGCAATTTTTGAAAACAACCAATCTTTTACAATATTTCAAAATGGTAATTTAGTCAATGAGAGTATTACAGTAAATTTTTCAAAACGGAGGTATGCAAGAAATGGCATTTGATGTTACTTTCCAAGATGGTACAACTATAACAACTTTTGCGGTTGCCCCTATCTACACAATACCACCTGAACCAGTAGGTGTAATACAAATTACTGCAGATATTCCATTTCAAGGTTATGATGAAGGTACTAATTGTGGTGGTGATGATAGTAGTGCTTGTTACGGAAAAGGAGAGTATAAGGTTTATTATCATGATCCTGATGATAGAAGAATAAGAAAACCAATAATTATAACTGATGGTTTTGATCCATTTGATTCACGAAAGCTAGATGGTCTAGATGTGCCCGGTTATGTAGGATCACATCCTTTTGATATGGTAGGAGGTTTTCAAGGGGCACTTATTCCTTATAAGCCAGAAACCATTTATAATATGATGTATGAGTATGGAGCTACAGAAAGATCAGATCCTAATTTTATTGATGAACTTCATGCTGCGGGCTTTGATGTTATTTTACTTAATTTTCCGATGCATGCTATAAAACACGCAGATATATATATTGGTTGGCCTATATACCAAACCTATACTATCCCTATTAAATGGAGAATAGGTACATCAGATTATTTTGAAAGATCAGCTCAAGTTGTTAAAGCATTAATTAGAGAAATTAACCATAAACTTACAATTAATAATAGTGATGAAGAAATTGTATTGGTTGGCCCTAGTGGTGGTGGTATCTTATGTAGGTACGCCTTAGTTGAAATGGAAGAGGAGGAAGTACAGGAAGGAAAAGACCCACACAATGTTGGGTTATATGTGTCATTTGATGTGCCTCATTTAGGAGCCAATGTACCTATTGGTTTGCAAAAAGGAGCTGTATATTTAGGCTTAGAATATATAGATGCCTTAGGCTTAAACCCACTAAACAATCCTTGGTCTAAACAATCTGTTTTACATCACTATATGGCAAATAGCCAATATCCTGCTGGAGTATCTGGTTTTAGAGATGTTTTTCAAACAAAGCTAGATAATATGGGCTTTCCACAACAGTCTCGAAACATTGCCTTTAATAACGGTAGTACAGGCACGCCTCAAGCAATTGCAGGTGAAAACATGTTTTATGGTTGGTTTCAGTATTGGTTTTTTGGGACAAAAAAACACGAAATGTGGGTAGATTTTACTTCTAACTCAGGGAGTGAAAATGTTTTTAGATATAAAAGGAAACATATAGATTGGTTTACTGGAAATTGGATAGTTGATATCGATGATGTTTTAACAAGTAGTACTCATTCAAACTACGGAAGTTTAGATAATTGCCCTGGTAGTTATTTAGATATTATCGCAAGAACCTATAAAAACTCACATGCTACTTTCCCACTCTACTACTTTGATGGCGATACTAATTATCCATTTGATGATTTTGATTGGGCTCCCATAGTGTTTTCATGGTTTACTAATAATTATGTTTGGGCAGATTTAAAAAAAGATGCCATCTTTATGCCCTCAAAAAGCACATTAGCCTATACGGGAAGTAATACCTCTTGGAATGAAGACTTAGGATGTCGTGACTTAGTATGCACAGGTGAAACGCCATTTGCAACTTACTATACGCCACCTGTAAATCAAGCCCATGTTGCGGTGCATTATGGAGATGGTCTTGATTGGCTTTTAGATGAAATACAAGGCGTAGAAAGAGACCCAACATATAATTGCAATGGATCAAGTAGTGCAATAATATCTGGAGATGATTTTATCTGCTATAATGAAACCAAAACCTATCAGATAAATAGTACTTGTATGGGAAATATAACATGGTCTACATCTAGTAACTTAAACATTGAATCCCAGAATAATTCTGAAATTCAAGTAAAATCAATAAGTAATAACACAGGTTTAGCTTGGGTAAAGGCTTCTTTTAATGGTAATACAGTTAGCAAAGAGATTATTGGAAAACCTTATTGTGATTTAGATGTTAATGAAGAGCACAGTGAACTTGAAACAGAGATTTATGTTATTGAATCAAATAACTCACCTATTCCACTTAATATGCAAGGAATAACAGATTATGTATGGACACAAACAGGAGGTGATGGTATGCTTGATGCTTTTAATGGTTACAATGACGCTATTGCTTTTAATCATGTGATAGGTAATGTAAAAGTATATAATTCTTGTGGTTATACACAATTGAATTTTAACGTAGGCGAGAATTCAACTTACAACTGCGAAAACCCATATTATTATATTGAACCCTTAGGGCAAAACAAATACAAACTAGTAGATTATTGCGACCCTGAGAACCCACTATATGTTGATGCTTCTGAGTTATATGACAAATTTGGAGTTAAAGTACAAGACTTAATTCCTGAACAAGATGAAATTGATATAGACAATACAAGTAATGCGGGAACATTGCGTATTATTATGTTTATAAAAGACGGTCAAGTAATTACAAAAAAAGTGATTGCAGATTGATGTAGTTTACTAAAACATTGTCAAAGCTTAAAGCTTTGACAATGTTTGTATTAATAAAAGAAAACACCTCTAACGCAAATATAACAAAATGAAAAAACAACTCGTATTAATCACGCTAATTTTACAAAGTGTCTTTACTTTCGCACAAGTACCTACCCAAGAAAGAGAAGCCCTAATGGCACTCTATAACGCAACGAATGGCCCAAACTGGACCTTTCCCGGTCAATGGGGCTCCACAACAACACCAGTTGCAGATTGGTTTGGGATAGATGTAGAAAATATAGCTGGGCAAGATTATGTTACAGATATTGTTTTAGACTATAATGGGTTATCAGGTTATATTCCATCAGACATTGGCAATTTCCCTCACTTAAAGACACTTATACTATCTGCAAATATTCTTTCAGGAAACATACCCTCTGAAATTGGATTATTAACAAATCTTGAAACCCTATATTTAGAAGGTTGCCAATTATCAGGTCCTATACCTAATGAAATTGGAAATTTAACAAGTCTGCTTGACATCTCTCTTGCAGGGAATCAACTAACAGGTTCTATCCCAGCAGAAATCGGAAATTTAACGAATCTTTGGGCATTGAATCTCGCCTACAATCAATTATCAGGAAGCATCCCAGTCGAAATTGAAAACTTAATTAACATTGAAGGTATCGCTCTTAGTAATAATGAATTCTCAGGTGAATTAGATTTGTCTAACCTTAGTAATTTACATGGTTTATTATTAGAGAATAATAATTTTTCTTCAATAAATGTACGAAATGAAAATAATACCAATTTTGATTTTTTTAACATCACCAACAACCCAAACCTTATTTGTGTTTTTGTAGATGATGCCTCTTGGAGTGAAACCAATTGGCTTGATAAAGATGAAACAGCACAATATTTTGAAACACAAACTGAATGTGATAACTATTTAACAGTTGATGATTTTACAAATAATGTAAATTTCTCTATTTATCCAAACCCTACTAATGCAATTGTTACTATTGAATCACTTAATGGAAACTTAATAAGAGAAATCAAAATTTTTACTATTTTAGGGGAACAAATAAAAAAATGGAGTAAAATAAATAGTATTGATATTTCTAATTTTTCTCAAGGTATTTATTATATTCAAATTCTTGACGATAAATCTAACCAGTATAGATATAAAATAATTAAAAAATAATCTCATGAACAAAATATTTAAAACAGTCAAGCAACTAATTCTGTATAGCCTACTATTTATAATATTAGTACCAATCTCTTGTATTATTAAACCTCAAACACGTTTACAGGCTTATTATGAGTTTCAAGAAGAAGATTTGGCTAAAATAATGGATTTCGAGTTACATCAAGAGCTCATTTATAGGAATAGTCAAAATGAAACTATTATTTTTGAAGTAGAAAAAGTAAACGATGATTACAAAAAACAAGTTATAAATGGTGGAGGTAGTTTTTTTGGGATTCCCCAACCTTATAGTTATCACTTCTATTTTGACGAACAAATAAGCATGATTAGATCTAATACTAAATTTTTCTATATGGGATTTAAGTTTAGGAGGTTTCCTTCGGATATTCAAAATGCAACTATAAATGATTATACAGAACTTTCATCAGAGTTTATTGGTTATTGTTATTTTTATAACTGGAACGGAGTTGAAGAATGGAATGCATTCGGTACAGGTGGTTCAGGTGCTATTGCAATTGATTATGATAGTAGTACTATTGTAATGACATGTAACGGTAAAACCTATGAAAACATTTATGTTATAGCATCAGGCAATTCAGAACCTGAAATTCATGGAGTTATCACAAGAAAAGTAAACGTAATTTACTATGATTTGTATAATGGAATTATTGGTTTTGATGATACAGATGGGAAAGAATGGCGATTAAGTAACTAAACTATCTCTTGCTACTCACTTTTTATTGAAGCATATCACTAATAAAAATTAGATGAGAACACTATAAAAACGATATGTTTGAATAAAACAGTCTTTTTTCTACAAACAAAGTCAATCCAAAAGATAAACTTCTATAAAATAAATTAGATTTTGTGCGTTTGTATAGTAAATAACCAAACATTCTAATGATTCAATCAAAAAAATTAGCCATAAGATGGGGAATTATTATAGCTTCACTTATTATTGTCAGTGCTATTTTATGGAATACCTATCAGTTCTTTCAACGTTATAAAGAGGAAGAAAGAAGAAAGATGGAAATTATAGCTGCAGCCTACGAGAGCTTTAACAATCCAGACCTTGATGCTGATATGAATTTAGTCAATCAAGTACTAAATGGTAATCATGATATACCGATGATACTTACCGATGAAACTGGAGTGATAAGTATTTACAGACATTTAGATAGTATAAAAGCTTTAGAAAACACATTTTTAGAGAAACAATTAGCGATCATGAAAGCTCAGAATGAGCCACTACTCTTTCAATTTGGGGACACCAAACAATATATTTATTACAAAGATTCTAAAACACTGACTAACCTTAAATATTATCCGCTGGCGTTAATTTTAATCTTAGTACTTTTTTCTGTAGTTATTTATTTATTTACCAAAACCAATAAAATAGCAGCTCAAAATCAATTATGGACAGGTATGGCAAGAGAAACAGCACATCAAATTGGAACTCCTTTATCCTCTCTTTTGGGTTGGATTGCTATTCTACGAGATGATGATGAAAAATCATATATAGCCGATGAAATTGAAAAAGACGTTCAACGATTAGAGGTAATTGCTGGGAGATTTTCAAAAATTGGCTCAAAAACACCTTTAAAAACTTTAAATATTGTCACACTGGCAAAAAATTCATTTGATTATCTCGAATCACGAAGTTCGAAAAAGATTGACTTTTCATTTACTAGTGAATCAGATCGTATTGAAGCACCTGCTAATTCTGAATTATTTGGTTGGGTGATTGAAAACTTAGTGAAAAATGCCATTGACACCATGCAAGGTAAAGGAGCTATTAAATTGGCTATTTCGCAAAACAAACAACAGGTTGTTCTAAAAATTACAGATACAGGTAAAGGGATAGCAAAAAACTTATTTAATCAAATATTCGAACCAGGTTATACTACTAAAAAAAGAGGTTGGGGTATTGGTTTATCTCTTTCTAAACGAATTGTAGAAAATTTTCATCATGGAAAAATATACGTTCAACAATCTGAATTGGGAAAAGGAACTACATTTTGTGTAAAAATCCCTAAAGATTTGCAATAATTTTCTCAGCAACTTCTTGAAATTCATTTGGTGTCAAAACTACTTTTGAACCAAAGGTGGCATCTTTCATTTCATTCAAAGGAATCAAATGTACATGCGTGTGTGGAACTTCTAAACCAATAACTGTCATTCCTACTCGTTTACAAGCAATACTCTTTTCAATAGCAATAGCAATTTTTCTAGAAAACTGCATAAGACCTTGGTAGGTATCACTGTCTAAATCAAATATTTTGTCAATTTCTTTTTTAGGAATAACCAAAGTATGCCCTTTTGCATTAGGATTGATGTCTAAAAAAGCATAGAAATCATCGTTTTCAGCAATTTTATAACTTGGTATTTCTCCTTTGATAATTTTGGTAAAGATACTTGACATGATGTGTGTTTTTAAAGATAAAAGACCGCTTTGCTCAAAGATAAAAAAAAGGACTGCTTAACCAAGCATTAGATAATCTGTTATTTATACAGAATATTTTTTTGTATGATACTTTAATTTACCAGATTACTTGTAAACAAAAACTAACGAGATATTTCTAAAATTTCCCATTTCATAATGCCACTAGGAACTTTTATTTCGGCGATGTCTCCTACTTCAAGTCCTAATAATCCTCTACCAATTGGTGATTTTACCGAGATTTTTCCACTTGCTAAATCCGATTCTGAATCGGCAACTAAAGTATAGGTTACTTCTTTATTTACGGAAAGATTTTTCATCTTAACTATAGAACGTATCAATACTTTAGATTTATCTAATTGAGATTCGTCTAAAATACGTGCACTTGCAACTGTGTTTTTTAATTGAATTATTTTAAACTCAAGCATAGATTGCTCTTCTTTAGCTGCATGATACTCAGCATTTTCACTTAAATCTCCCTTGTCTCTTGCGTCAGCAATGGCTTGGGAAACTTGTGGTCTTTTTGTATGTTCTAAATAATTGAGTTCTTCTTTTAACCTCTTTAAACCCTCAACTGTATAATATGATAGTTCACTCATAATAATAAAAATTAAAAAGAATCTTTTTTACATGTCTAAGATTCCTAAAATTACAAAAATCTCATTCCAACTACTTTAGGATGAGATTTAGTGTGCAAATATACGATTTTTATACGAATTAATAATAATTAACGTTATTTGTAGAAATTATTACTGAATGAAAAACCTTTTTATAATACTTGTTATATTTTCTCTTTTTTCTTGTGACGATCCGCAATACAATGATTTATTACCTGATAAAGCAATTGATGTAACTATTAACTTAAACTTACCCGCATATATCTCGTTACAAACACCTGGTGGTTGGGCAGAAACATCCACTAAAGAAAACTTAGGTCATGGTTTTAAAGGGCTTTTTATCTACAGAAGCAATAGTAGATACTATGCGTATGAAAGAGCTTGTCCGCATAAAGATGTTGACGCATGTGAGCCTATGACTTTTGATGGTAGCTTTTTAATATGCCCTTGTGATCAAAGCAAATTTAATTTCTTAAATGGAGGTGGCTCAACAGATGTAACTTATAGAGCAAGAGAATACCACGTGCAAGAAATAAATAGTGCTACTTTACGTATTACAAATTATTAAATAATGTTATTTTAAGGCTCTATGTTGTTTATAATGGGTAGAAAGAATATGTAGAACTTTACTTATAAATAATAATTAGATTATAGTATTGAGATATGAGTATTGAGATATGAGAAATAGCAGACAGAATAATTTGAGTATAGTTTTGATATTTAATAAATTAATGTAATTTTTTAAACCACATAAATCTCAATACTCATATCTCATATCTAAAAAACAAGTATGTAATACTATCATCATTTATAATTACCCACGATAAACGACATAGACCCTATTTTAAATAGTCCGTAAAATAGGTTAAACCTTTTTTAGCTTTCACCTTTCTATTTAAATATCAAATATTTCTATTCTATTTCTTTTTAGCTTAATTTTTCCTTCATTTTCTAATTGCTTCAATAAACGAGAAACAACTACGCGAGAAGTATTAAGATCATAAGCAATATCTTGATGCGTTGTATTAAGCGTGGTTACACGTAAAACCTGTACTTTGTCATGAAGGTATTTTAAAAGACGTTGATCCATCTTTTTAAAGGCTAAAGTATCAATAGCTTCAATCATCTCTTTAAGACGTAAATTGTAGCTTTCTAAAACATAATGTCTAAATGATTTATACTTAACCATCCATTCATCAAAATGATCTACATCTATTAAGATAACCTCTGAATCTGTTTCTGCAACAACTCTAATGCAACTTTTTACCTCGCTTAAAGAATTAATAAAGACACAGGCACAGGTGTCTCCTCTTTCTAAAAAATAAAGAACAACCTCATTACCAGCATCGTCTTCACTCAATACTTTAAAGACACCTCTTAATAAAAAGGGAAAAAAACTTATCTTATCACCTACGCTCATCAGATGCTCTCCTTCTCTATAAAACTTAACTTTCCCAACTTTAACAATCTCATCTATAAGTTTTGACTCAAATTGATGTGCGAAAAAATCTTTTAATTTGTCTTTCATTATTTATATATTAGTTCTGTTTAAATAAAACACAAATGCAAATTTACAATATTTGTGCTAAATGTTACTTATCAAATGTATAATAACTCAAAAACAGGAATAAGAAATAAAAAAGAGGCATGAAAAACACACCTCTTTTAAACCTGAGTTCGACCTAAGCTTTGTTTACAGTTTGAATGAATTTTTAATCAATTCGAAGTTATATTTTTTAAGGACTAACTAGTTAATTTGATAAAATATAACAAGAATTGGGGAAAATTCATCAAAT
>DQTL01000165.1 GCA_015662775.1 Lutibacter sp. | reverse complement strand
TCGATTCTCACCATAACTGGTGCTATGTTTCCGAGTCTCAAAACTGTGCTTACCTTTACTAATAAGCATTTGACGTTTTCATAACGAAAACACTTACGGGTTTAAGGTTTAAGCAAAAAACATTAACCTATTGTTTTAAAGTTTTAATTAGAATCGATTTTTTATTGTTGATTACTTTAATGTAATAGACTCCTTCAGTAAAGTTTTTAACACTTATTTCTTGATCAGTCTTCACTTGCATTGATTTTACTAATTTTCCATTGACAGTATAAATATACACTACAGAAATTCCCGAAAGCACCACACTAAAACTATCAGAAATAACCGTTGAGGACAACACCTTGGCATTTGGATTGATAAACTCATCGATAGTTAATGAATCACAAGGACCACTACTTTCACTAAGAATTATATCGTATTCTTCTTGGGTAATAAATTGCGGACTATATGTCCCTCCATTTGCTGTTAGTCCATCATAAAATGCTCTCATGTGATTTCCAGATCCACAGATAAGAAATTGATAGGCATCAATCATAGCCTGAGTTGAGGTCTCCGTAATCCTTAATTGCAAATCGTAAATATCTACGTCTTCGATAGTCATACCAACTACATACGCATCCACAAGACTTGTTTGACCTAGTGCCATTAAATCATTATGCAATGTTTGAAATTCGGGGTTATTGTATTGACCAGATGGAAGTATTGTATAGGCAATATCATACTCAACTAGTAGAGCTTCTACTTCATCCATATGGTTTTGTTCACTAATACTTATATTATTAAATCTATTAGCACCCCAAAGTGCATATAATTCTGTATAAACATCTCTTGCTAGTTTTTCCTCTTCTAGCATGTATAATAAACTTTCCTCATCTGTCAGAGTCAGGGTAGTTTTTACTGTTAATTCTTGTGCTGATGAACTAAATATCAGTAAACTTGTTATTAATATTGAAAAAAATAGCTTCATAATGTAAATTTTAAAATTGTTAGTGCTTTTTGTAAATATAAGATTTATTTTCTAATAAACTAAAAAAACACAGAAAATAATACTACTTTCTGTGTTTTAAATTAACCAATAATAATTAATAATTACCAAATTAGTGGCAACAATTAATATGTTATCATTGTTTTTATGCAAGAACTAGTTTGAAAATCAGGACTATCTCCTTTAATTTCAGCTCCAGCTTCTACTTTCTTTGCCGCAACACTTACAAAATATTGTGTTCCTGTTACTAATTGACTTGTTGGACGCATCCAACCTTCTGCTCCATCAATGTTTATTGTTAATGAGGTTGCTGTTGCTGGTAATTGTGCTTTTTTGAAATAGGGTTTTGCATCTAAAGGCATTCCCGTTGCTGGGTCAATCTCTGTTATTTTTACACATAATAAATCAGCATTAGCTACAGCAGTCCAGTTAACTGTCATAGAAGTATCTCCTGGTGTATAATCAACTGTAAAAGGTAATGCTAAATCAATTTCTACATCTTCCAAAGTGTCAATCATCGTTTTTTCATAACCATCGCTAAACATTAAAGTAAAAGTATAATCTCCAGAATAAGCTGCCATTGCCATAGCTCCTGCCATACTGTTTAGTTTACCTGCACCTGCCCAAAACTCCACTAAATCATACGCTGTACCATCAGGTGTAACTACTTTACTTCCTATTGCATCTATATCAATACCTCCAGCAAAAAAAACTTCTTTATAACGAATGCCATCAGGTGTCATTACTTTCTTTAAGAGGACATCTACATAAGCATCCTCATGCGTGTTAATAATTGGTGCTGGATCATCTTCGTCACAACTTGTAAAAGTAAATACTGCTGTAAATAATAGTAATGCTGTTAAAAATTTTATTGTTTTCATGTTTGTTTGTTTTAAAATGTTATTAATTTGTTTTAAGTTTTAAATGTTGAATTTTAAGTTTTAAATTAAAAATCATATTTTATATATAAACTAAAATTTCTTCCTACTTCATATATTTTTCTACCATTAAATTCATCTGCATTTGCAAAAGAAAAATTCAAGTGATTGTAATAGGCTTTGTCAAAAATATTTAGCACTGCGCCTCCAATACTCAAACCTTCCATTGGTTTATAGCCTAAACGTAAGTCAAAAGAAGTGTGCCCTGGTGTTTCATACTCATTAAAAGCAGTTGAAAAATCAGATTGTGTGGCTACTAACTCTGACCTGAGGTCTATCCAGTATTCTTCTGTTTCGTATTTTAAACCTAGGTGTCCACTCATAGGTGCTACTTGTGCTAAAGGTTCATCAAAAGTCTCATTATACGCCTTGGTATAGGCTATATCAGATTTGAAAGACAGGTGTTCTATGATATTATAATTAAAGAACGCATCAAAACCATATTGATTGGCATCTACATTCCAAAACTGTTTTGGAGCCAATGCTGGACCACCTCCACAACCGCCACCTACCCCAACAAATGCAGCGTTTTCAAAAGCAGTTATGTAATTTTCCATCAATGAATAGAAAGTGCTAACACCTATACCTATTTTGCTCCATTTTTTATTAACTGAAAGTTCTATTTGGTTATTAATCTCTGGTTTTAAATAGGGATTTCCTATATACTCTCTAGAATCTGACCCAATATAGAACCTATAAATATAACGTTCAATCATAGATGGCGTTCGTGTACCACGTCCATAAGCTAGCTGTGCTTGAAAACCTTTATCTCTATATTTCAAAGCCACATTTCCACCTACAGTAATATCAAAAGCATCTTCAATATTCCCTCCATATAAAGCTTCAAATTCTGGGTCAGGGTCATTCATGTTTCCGCTTACAAAATCAGTACGCAAACCTGCTGTTGCAGTATATTGTTTATTAAGTTTGTAACTTACTTCCGCAAAAACACCATAATCTGCTATTGTTGCATCTTGCCAAACACTAAAATTTTTGACTATAGGTTTTTCAAAAGGAACTCCTGTATTAGGGTTATTGTTTATAAAAACAGTTTTATCACCATCTCTTTTGATAATATCAGCATCTAATCCTGTATAAATCATCCAATCTTTTGTTGGTTTTATACCTATTTCAAATTTACCACCTATGGTTTTTGCCCAAACAGGTGTTCTGGCATCAGTTGCAGGATAATTAGGACGGACGTACTCACTACTTGCATAACCATTAGTCATAAGATGATCTACAAATGAATAATAAGACTTTACAGAAAGGCTACTTACTTTATCTGTCATATTTTTGATTTTATAATCTAAAGCGATCATATAACTATCATCTTTTGGAGAATCCATGGCCAAGCCAACATGCATAATATCATTAGCAAATTTTTGACGCCAATCTAATTGTACTCTTTGATTGCTTTTTGGGTTAAAACCTGCTTTTATAGAGTACGAATTTGTTTCAAACCCAGAAGAAGTCTCTACTCCTTCACCATCTGTATAGTCCCCAAAATCTCTTCGTTCGCCATCTATGATAAAATCAAATTTTTCAGTAGCATACATCAACTCTCCTCTCCCTACAAAATTACCTCCATTTGATTCATAACCACTTTGCAAACTACCATGCCAGCCATAATCTTCAGGAGTAGGTTTTTTAGTTACCATATTAACGATACCTCCAAAACTTTGTCCAAACCTAACCGTAAAGGGTCCTTTTACCACCTCAATCTTACGCACCTCTTCAGGTATAACATGAGCTGTTATTGGATCCATTCTATTCGGACAGGCATTAACTATTTTTATTCCACCATCATACTTAATATTCATTTGTTCGTACTTAAACGCACGTAATGAAGGCTCGGTCGAGGAAGCACTTCTTTTTTGGATATTGAAACCTGCTATATCATTAAATAAATCAGTCACGTTTCTAGATTGACTTCCTTTTTTAATATCGTCCATAACCACCACAGAATGTGAAATATCTTGCAATGGATCTGATTTAATTATGATTTCGTCTAATGATATGCTGTTCTCGGTCATTTCAATACGAGTGGCATTTGAAACAGGCACTTGTATTGTTTTATACTGTAAATGAGAAACCTCTAACACCACATCTTTTGTTGTGCTAAGGTTAAAATTACCCTCAAAATCAGTAAGTGTGTAAACCTTTGTGCCCGCTACTTTTACAGTAGCTTCAACGATAGGTTCACCTGTTGCAATATCTATTAATTTACCAGAAACATCTATGTTTTGAGCATATATTGTACTAACAAATAATAGGAACAACAAGTTTACTAAAAATGTTTTTTTCATTGTTTATATATTATATTGTATAGCTTTTATAAAAAGCTACTTAATTAAATTTTTAAAAAATTAACACATCCTAAAAACCAATGCTATTAGTTACTAGGTTATAACATCTTAAAAACAATTCATTTTTAGGATGCGTTGATTTATAATAAAATAGTTTTAGTTTTAAACTAAAAGGCTTGTAATTACAAACTTTAATAGTTTCTAAAAAAGTGAGTATGTGTTTTATATCGTATCTAGTTAACTCTAAACTTACGTACTACAATACATAATGCTTAACAACTATATGCTTAACAATAAACCATGCTATTTCATAGAAAAAAATTCAATGAAAAATAACTAAAAACGATAAAAATACAGATTAAGAAATATCCTCTGGCGGGCGGAATATAGAAGTACTATATTCTGAAATCACAAAATGCTTGCTAAAATCAGGGGTCTTTGTTTCTTTATAATTTAAGGGTACAAGTATGCTAAACACTTCAAAATCTAGATTAGAAATCGGAAAATCAGACATGCTAAACGGAACAGTAGTAACTGGTTTTTCTTGCTCTATCGGGGCTATTCTTTTTTGCAATGCTTTTAAATAGCAACGACCGTTGCATTCCATCTCTGGTTTGTCTTTGTTTTCGCATAATTCTGTTGAAATATATTCGTAATTGGCATAATATATAATTACTGGTACTAAGGGTCTTACTATGACAGCTAAGTACACTAAAGTGAAAAATATTCCAAAAAAATATTTTTTATTCAAAATCAAAACTTTAATCATACAAAATTACAAAAAAAATGCTTTCATTTGTAAAATAGATACTAAATAATCTTTTATTATTTTATAAAATGCTTTCAAACGCTTCACAATATGCCATACGAGCTGTTTTATTTTTAGCAAATAACAGTTCTGCTACTAAAAAATTTGGTGCTAAAGCTATTGCTGAAGAATTAGAAATACCCCTTCATTTTATAGCTAAACTATTGCAACAACTAGCCAAGGCAAAAGTAATCTCATCCAACAAAGGTCCAAGAGGTGGTTTTTTTACTAGCGAAACAGATCTAACCAACAATGTTTGTGCGGTTCTTAGTGAAATAGAGAGTGATAATGTATTTGAACCCTGCTTTATGGGACTTCCAGAATGTGGTGACGACAATCCTTGTCCTGTACACCATATAGTATCTCCATTTAAAGATGCTATCCTTGAAAAATTTAAACTGCAAAGTATCGCTGAGTTCTCTCAGGAAATAAAAGATGGCGGTACTTTTTTATCTTTAAAAGGTATTCGTGAAAATAAGCTAATCCCATAACAGCAACTATCCTTTTTATTACAAAATATTAACAAAATGACATTTGTCATTTTTTTTTTAAACAATTGATTTATATTTGCATAACTCTATAAAAGATAAAAACATCTTTTATATTTTTTATTAACCAAACACAATAACTATGTTATCAAAAAAACAAGCACAAGTCTTTTTTTTAGGAGGTACGGCAGTCACATTTTTGATTTTTATCATGTTGACTATCTATTCTCTTGGAGAAGCGCAAGACCAGAGTAATGCAGAAGCTCTAACTGCATCCGCTGTTCGTGGAAAAGAAATCTGGGAAAAAAACAACTGTATGGGTTGTCATACACTTTTTGGAGAAGGAGGCTATTATGCTCCTGAGCTTACCAAAGTTGTTGAGCGTAAAGGTGAGGCTATTATTAAAGCTATTTTAATGTCACCTGTCGCCTGGAATCCAACAGGGCAAAGACAAATGGTAGCTTATGAAATGACTGAAGCAGAAGCACAAGATGTTGTAGAATTCTTTAAATGGTGTGGAAACGTCGATTTGAATGGATTTGACAATTTAGTATCACCATTAGCAAAAAAAGATCAATAACTAACCTTTAAAAATTTATTATTATGAAATATAAATCACAAAAAGTAGCTTATTGGTTCTTTGCACTATCAATGCTACTATTAGTATTACAAATAACATATGGATTTATTATGGGCTTTGCTCGTATGGGCATGGATGGTTTACACGAGTGGATTCCTTTTAACACTGCCCGTTCAACTCATATTAACTTACTAGTTGTATGGTTACTCTCTGGGTTTATGGGAGCAGCTTATTACATAATTCCTGAAGAATCTGAAACTGAATTATGGTCAACAAAGTGGGCTTATGTACAACTTATTTCACTAGCTTTAGTTGGTGTAATTACAATTATTGGATTCCATTACAACTTCTGGGCTGTATTTGGTTGGGAAGCAATAGAAGGTCGTAAATTTTTAGAAATACCTAGACAATTAGACTGGCTTGTTGCTGGTAATGTAATTCTTTTCTTAGTTATCTTATTAATGACTATGATTAAAGGAAAGAAAACTACTACAACTTCATTAGTATTATTTGGTGGTTTAGTTGCAGCAGCACTACTCTACTTACCAGGGATGATTACATTTGATAGTCAAGTATATGATTCTTTCTTCCGTTGGTGGGTTGTTCACTTATGGGTAGAAGGTGTATGGGAATTAATTATGGGAGGTATGTTAGCTTTCTTATTAATTAAATTAACAGGAGTAGATAGAGAAGTAATTGAAAAATGGCTATACGTTGTTGTAGGTCTTACTTTCTTATCTGGTATTTTAGGGACAGGACACCATTACTATTATATAGGTGTTAATAACATATGGTTAATCGTTGGTGGTATATTTTCAGCATTAGAGCCTTTAGCTTTCTTAGCAATGGCATTATGGGCTGTGAATATGTATAGAAAGGGTGAGAAAAAACATCCTAATAAAACAGCAATTTTATGGACTTTAGGTTCAGCGATTGTTTCTTTCTTAGGTGCAGGTGTTCTTGGCTTAGCACATACATTACCACAAACTAACCTTTATACTCATGGGACATTAGTTACCGCAATGCATGGTCACCTTGCATTCTGGGGTGCGTATGCCATGATTGTTATGGCAATGATTATGTATGTTTTACCTAATCTTACCGGAAGAAAATTATACGATACGGGAAGAAGCCGTGCGGCTTTCTGGTTAGCAAATCTGGGTATGTTCTCTATGACAACTGCATTTGGTGTTGCTGGTGTTGCACAAGTTTATATGGAACGTATTATGAAAGTTGACTTCGGACAAGTTCAGAATCAACTTCAAGTTCATTTCCTTGTACTTATTATTGGTGCTACCATTTTTACAATTGGTATCACACTTTACATAATAGATTTTTTAAAATATGGATTACCTAATGATGAAGCATTAGAAAGCTAAAATTAAATATTTAATTATAAAAAGCTGTCTGAATTAACTTTCTGACAGCTTTTTTAATAGTTCTAAAAACAACTAAAAACATGAATAAAACACCCTATTACCAAGCAGTTGGCAAAGAAATTGAAGTTTTTGAAAAGTCATATGAAAACAGACTTCCTTTTTTATTAAAAGGTCCTACTGGAACGGGAAAATCTCGTTTTATTGAATATATGGCTCATAAACTGAATACAAAGTTTTTTACAGTAGCTTGTCATGAAGAAACTTCTGCAACCGATTTAATTGGCAGGTATATTATCAAAGGTGGTGAAACACAATGGTTAGACGGTCCTTTGACAAGAGCAGTAAAAGAAGGTGGTATTATTTATTTAGATGAAATTGCCGAAGCGAGACCTGACGTGATTGTTGCCATACATCCGCTAACAGATCATCGAAGAGAACTCTATATTGATAAACTTGGTGAAACAATAAAAGCACATGAAAATTTTATGTTAGTGGCTTCTTTTAATCCAGGTTATCAAAAAGGATTTAAAGAATTAAAACCCTCTACCAAACAACGTTTTATCGCTTTATCTTTTAAATATCCCGAAAAAGAAACAGAAATAAAAATTTTAATCAACGAAACAGGAGTTGATAAAGAAATTGCAAAAAAACTAGTTAATGTGGGTGAAAAAATAAGGAACCTAACCGAAATGGGCTTAACAGAAACTGCCTCTACTCGATTATTGGTAGATGCCGCCAAGCTTATTCATTCTGGTTTACCCAAAAGATTATCCGTTGAGGTTGCCATAATCGAACCCCTAACAGATGATCTCGAAATAATTGAAGCACTTAAAGACTTAGCCAATTTAATGATTTGATTAGTTAAAACTTAGAAAGTTCATATAGTTCTTTTCCTACTTTCAACTTTAAACATTACAAACTTTTAACTCAATAAAATGTCATTAGACGAATTTCTTTTTGGTCGTATTGCAGTCTTTATAAAGGAACGTAATAAAAAACGAAATGAAGACACGAGTCATCATGTAAAATTAGATGATCTCAAACCTCGTTTGACAATTCTTGCCAATGCGGTTACAGGCAAATCAATTAATATATACAATGCACATAGAGAAGGTGGTTATAAAAACGATAATTTTTTCTTACCCATTTCTTTTGGAATATTAGACACTCTCGAGGACAACATATCTTTTTATTTATTTCGTATACTTTACCTTTCTATTCAAAAAAACTTACAATTAAATTGGAAAGACAACTCAAAACATGAGCTACTACAATCGCAAGAGAAAGCAAGAGATTCTTCAGGTCTTGTTTTAAAACTTCTTTTTGATGAATTTCCAACAACAAAAAATATTTATGAAAAACTAATTACCTACTACAGCAATACAAAGGAAAAAGATCAAGAAAATGATTATTCTTTTATCTATGGAAAATGGATGTTTGACAATCCAGATGAAGACTCAAACAATAAACTTCAAAATATTTCAAAAAAAGTAAAAACAGCGATTGAAAGTGAAATAACGACCATTTTAAAAGCAAATGCAGTTGAAGAAATGCAAACACTAGAAGTTGACAAAAAACAACAAGAAGATGCTGTTTTAAATAATTATTTCGAAAAAGTAGAAACTGCCGAAGAATTTGGTGGCGGTACATGGCGAGATTTTGACGGCTCCGATGAAATGGATGAACATGCCAATGCATTAGATGAACTCAATCTTGCCAATACAGTCAGAGTCGACGACACAGCTCACTCTGTATATCAAGCCGAATTTACAGAAAACGTAAACGTATCAGAAAGTGCTGAAATTGATAACAGTGATTACCATATATTTTATGACGAATGGAACTATGCAAAAAAGAAATACAGGAAAGACTACTGCAAAGTATACCCAAAAAAAATAAAGAAATTAAACGCAGCTTATTATAAAAAGACCATTCAAAATAATGCTTCTACATTAACAGGTTTACGAAAGATGCTAACCTCAGTCAATAATAAAAGTAAACAATTTAGAAGACAAACTCAAGGAGATAGCTTCGATACAGATGCTTTAACTGATTTTTTTATTGATCTAAAAACAGGACATACACCTTCAGAAAAAATATACATCAGCAAAAGAAGAAAAGAAAAAGATTTAAGCATATTAATGTTGTTAGATACAAGTTTATCGAGTGATTCTTATGCAAACGATAACCGAGTAATTGATGTGGAAAAAGAAGTAAGTATTTTATTTGGTGAAATATTATACGAGTTTAATGTCGATTTTTCCATAAATAGTTTTAATTCTAAAACAAGAAATTTCACGAATTATCACAGCATAAAAGAATTTGATGAAGATTGGAACATCGCCAAGTTAAAGGTTGGAAGTATAGAACCAGCAGGTTATACAAGAATAGGAACAGCCATAAGACATTCAGGTGCTTTACTAGCTCAAAGAGAATCACAAAATAAATGGCTAATTCTAATTTCTGATGGAAAACCCAATGATTATGACAAATACGAAGGGAAATATGGAATAAACGATGTAAAACAGGCTCTTCGAGAACTCAATGAACAGCATATAAATTCGTATGCTTTGGCTATAGAAGCTGCAGCAAAATACTATTTACCTCAAATGTTCGGTGCAAACCATTTCGAAATTTTAACTTCACCTGTACAATTATTGGAATCATTAGCAAAGCTGTACGAAAAAATTAAGTTTAAATCCTAACAAAAGAATAGTTGCAATTAACTACAATCCCGATTTAGATATGTATCATTAATTGCTCATTTTCATCCTAGTTTTTATAACTTTGCTGAGATAATTTTCCTCAAAACCAAGGATATGTCCACAGCTAAAATTGATTATAAAAATATTTATTATCCACCAGGTGGAATACTCATCTGGATTCTCATTTTTCTAGAACTTATTACTTTTAGTGCAGCATTAATAGCATTAGCAGTTTACAGTAGAGAAAACCCAGCAGCTTATCATAGTTCTAGATTGTTACTCAACTCAACCTATGGAGCAATAAACACCCTGTTTTTATTGACTAGTGGTTTTTTTATGGCAACTAGTATGCACCAGCTTAAAGCAGGAAACTATGATAAATCTACTTTTTATTTAAAACTAACCATGCTTGGTGGAGTTTTATTTCTCATTCTAAAAGCTATTGAATACTCAGGAAAAATTTCACATGGTTTAACTATTGGTTACGATACATTCTTTACTTTTTATTGGCTATTAACCTTATTTCATGTCATACATGTATTAGTGGGCATGATTATTTTAGTTTCCATGTACTTCAGCATTAAAAAGAAAAAAGAAAATACAAGTATTGAAGACGCCGAAGCTGGTGCAACATTTTGGCACATGTGCGATTTAATATGGTTGATCTTGTTCCCTGTTTTATATTTAATATTCTAAGTTATGAAAAGAAAAGACATATACACACTAGGTGTACTTTTTATATTGACAATATTGACTGCCTTATTTTCAAACTTAGAAAATATTAAATATGTAGCTTTTATTATTCTAGCCCTATCAGGAATCAAGTTTTTATTTGTAGCTTTTCAGTTTATGGAATTAAAGAAGGCACATGCTCTATGGAAAGGACTTATAATAGGACTAATAGTTTTTTTTATTGGTGCTATAAGCTTAATAGTACAATAAACAATAATTAGAATACGTTACTTTACTAGTATTAACATTTAACCCCCTTTTATCATGAAAAAAGTTACTTTTTTTATTGCGCTAGCATTTTTTACATTTTCAATTTTACAAGCTCAAGAATCCACGAAATTTTCCGTAGGTTTAAAAGCAGGTTACAACAATGGATTTGGAGCACAAACAAACTTTACACTCTATGATCTCGTGCAAGATATACCCATTCACTTGCGACTAGAAATAGGCTATTCCAATATTAACCCAGGTGTTTCGGCAGATGCCAGAAGGATTTTTATTAATAACGCCACCAATGGTACTCCCGAAAAAAAAGGTCAAATAATTGACTATAGATTAGATTTTTTATTTCCTTTTGATTTATTAAATGATTCATTTATAAAAGTAGGACCTCGTTACTCAAACTATACAGGTAACTTTAAATACACTGGTGGTAATGAAGACTTTGATGTAGTATCAAATCAATGGGGTTTTGGTCTTGGTCTCGGAAATTTTTTTAAGATTAATGAAAAATTAAACCTTGAAATAAATGCAGGATTTGATTATTTTATAGCAGCTACACTAACAGGACATGACACTTCATACAGCCCTGACAATGAAAATATAAACGCTAGAGACGATAATGAAAATGACAATGTTGAGTTTACTTTTAAAGAAGCTGACACGGCTATCAATCAGCCTAAATACATGCCTCATATTATGGTGGGAATCAATTATAAATTATTCTAAACAAACTGTTGGTATTGTCTAACAAATTAACATTTAAATAAGGGATTAAAATCAATTATTTGAATAGCTGTTTTGGTTTAATGAGAATAACTTAGTATTTCTGTAACTATTCACCTATGGCATCATAAAAATAATAAAGAATATGTAATAATTATCTCGCAAAGACGCGAAGTATAACGGTTAATAATGAGTTTAAAAAAAGTTAATTAAAGTTTACAAAGCTTTCATAAATGATAACATTTATTTTTCACACCTTAGACACAGCTTAGCGTCTTAGGGTCTTAGCGAGAGATAAAAAGGTACTTTGGCACTTAACGGCTGAATAAACACGTATTTCTATAATAAAAACAAAAGCAAGTCGCTTTAGATTAATTATTTTTTATAGATTTGCAAACTCATTTTTAACCTCTGACGAGAATCGTGAATGTTGACTTTGATTTATAAAAAACATTATTAAGATGCAATCAATTATTAAATTTGTACAAGACGAGTTTGTCCAAAGAAATGACTTACCAAACTTTTCGGCTGGAGATACAATAACTGTGTATTATGAAATTAAAGAGGGAGACAAGTCTCGTACTCAGTTTTTCAAAGGAGTTGTTATTCAACGTAAAGGTTCAGGAACTTCTGAAACTTTTACTATCAGAAAAATGTCTGGCACTCATGGAGTAGAACGTATATTCCCAGTGAATTTACCAGCTATTCAAAAAATTGAAATTAACAAATCTGGTAAAGTTCGTAGAGCAAGAATTACTTACTTTAGAGGACTTACAGGTAAAAAAGCAAAAATTAAAGAAGGAAAAAGAAAATAATTTTTCTTTCTATTTAAGTATAAAAAACCATCCATTTATTGTGGATGGTTTTTTTATGAACATTTGTTTATAAGTAAGGTTCATAACTTGTTGAAAACTAAATTGTTAAAATCTTGTTTTTTATTCAGTCACATTCGTATCTTTGTTTACGAATTAAGACAGGGAAGCAATTCTCAAGATTAGTTCAATGTTCTTGAACATGTTTTTCAATGTTGTCTAGAAAGTATAAGCCAAAAACCGTATTTAGCATATAGTTAAAGTTTGTATGACTACGAAAAACAATTTTTAAAATAGCTTTTTAATCGAGTAAAACTTATTAAAGCTTTACAACAAAGATTTTAAGATATTTTAAAAACGAAGTAAATTTGTAAAAAGATACTACACTCGCAGAGTTGTAATAAGAAAATTCAATTTATTGTTTTTTACTTTTCTCAAACACTTCAGCAAAATGCCATAAAGAGACCTCGGTTTCGTTATGGCTTTTGTGTTTTATAGTTGTAGTTACACCCTAATTAATTTTTAAAAAAAAAGGGGGACACAATTTATCCCATATTGGATAATCTTGGGTTTAACGTGTTTGTATAAACCTGAGTTCGACCTAAGCTTTACTATACAGAATGCGAAGAAAAGGTGAGATTTGAAGAATAAATTTTAAGGAATAACAAGTTATTGTGCAAGATTTATTCAAAAAAAGATTGCCTCTTCTTTGCATTTCCTTTGGATTTGATGAATTTTCCCCAATTCTTGTTATATTTTATCAAATTAACCAGTT
>DQTL01000136.1 GCA_015662775.1 Lutibacter sp. | reverse complement strand
AGTATTTCATTAATAACGACTATAAATTTATAATTTATTTGACTTAAATATTGTTCTTCACAGTTTAAATACAACTCTTCAAATATATCTTTATATTCTTTAAAATATTTTGCCTTTGAATAATTTTGTCTAATTGTAGCCCAATGTTTCTTACCCCATTTTTTATCTGTAATCTTAGTATCTTTTATTAATTGCGATAATTCTTTTTGTCTTACGGGAATAGTTAACCACTGAACACCTTGCTTAGTTTGTATCTTATTTCTATTTCGCCAATCATTTTTAGTGTATTGTACTTCATCATAAAGTATAAATTCATCTACCATATTAATAAGGTCAAAGTAACCTTTCCATGGGATGTAGTTTGATTGGAGTATTGCTATTTTTTTCATAGTTTAGACAACCTTTCCCAAAAATTACTATTAAAGATTTCATCATTAAAATCTAATGCTGGAGAAAAATCATATTTAGTATTTTTTGATACATTAACAATATTTTCATTTGAAACAATTAACAGGCTATTGAGTAAGATTAAACATCCTTTTTTAAAAACTTCACTTATGGCATCTTCAATTGGAATATCTGTTTTGACAATTGCCTGCGAGATAATACTACCACTATCAACACCCTCATCTATATAATGACAAGTTGCACCAATGAACTGACAATTCTGCTTATACGCTTCTTTAATTGGTTCTATCCCGATCAATCCACCAAAAGCAGGTAAAAGTGAATAATGTAAATTTATAAGCTTGCCATCATATACCGATACAACTTCTTTATCAATAATTTTATGCCAATTAGTAACTATAATATCAGGATTAATATAATCTAATTCATCTAGTAAACTTTGATTTTCATCTCGTTTATAGTGGATTACTTGAGCATATATATTATGTTTATTTGCATATGTAATGGAATCACATTCTCTATCTGCAATGACAGTTAACTTAAGGTTGTCTAATAGTTTTAATTCTTTAGCCAAATGCAAAAATTTGAAGTTACCGCCACCACCAGAAGCTAAAAAACACACTTTCATTCTTTATTAACCTTACTGAATGTTGTTTCATCTACAACATATAAGGGTCTTTTCTTTGTTTCATCAAAAATCTTACCTATGTACAAACCAACAAATCCTAAGTTTACCAACAATAATCCTGCTACAAAATAAATGGAAACCATAACACTTGTCCACCCCGCTACAGATATATCTGCCAAGAGGTATCTTGCTATTAAATATAAAGCATAACCTGCAGAAAAAAATGACATAGTAAAACCAAATTTTATAGACATTTTTAAAGGCTTATTTGATTGTGAAATAATATTGTCTGTTGCTAGATCTATAAGTTTTTTAAGTGAGTAAGAGCTTTTACCCTCAAGCCTTGAAGCATGTTCTATTTCAATATCAGCTCGTTTGAATCCTAGCCAATTAACAAAATACCCATATGGTTTGTGTTGCTCGCCCATTTTCCTAAAGTTTTTCACTACATTTTTTGAAATAATACTAAAGTTCGCAATGGAATGATCAGTATCATATCCTGTTAAATAATCATATACTTTATAGAAGGTTTTAGATGCAAGCGTCTTAAAATAGTTATCTTGCCTTTGTGTTCTTTTGCCAAAAACAACATCATAACCTTCTTGTGCTTTATTATATAATTTTAGAATTTCTTCAGGTTGATCCTGTAAATCACAATCCATCACAACTACCCATTCTCCTTGAGTAAAGTCCAGCCCAGCAGTAATTGCCCTGTGCTGACCAAAGTTACGTGAAAGATTAATACCTTTTACTCTTGTGTCTTTTTCTGAAAGTAATTTTATAGTTTCCCATGCATTATCCGGGCTTGCATCATTAACCATAATAATTTCAAAACTATTTGTAATTTGTGATAAAGAGTTTTCTAATCTTTCATATAGTTTTTTTAAACTATTACCACATTCATAAACTGGTGTTACTACTGAGATATGAACTTTATTCATGATTGTTTTTCAGCTCTTTAAATAATTCAATTTCATCTAACTGTTCCCAAGGATAATCACTCTGCCCAACTTGACCTCTTGAGGCTACATCTGCATAAAGAAAAGTTTTTTCCGAAGGTTTGTCAAGATTGAATTTTCTTGTTATCCAATTGGGAGTCAATGCAAATGTATCACTGATAAATTTTGAAAGTACATCATCATCGGCAGTTGTGAATGTTCCCATGGTGTCAACAGTTATAGAAGTAGGTTTTGCAACGCCAATAGCATAAGAGAGTTGCACAATACATTTTTTAGCAAGTCCAGCTGCAACTATGTGTTTAGCAAGCCAACGACCGGCATAAAGACCTGATCTGTCTACTTTTGTATAGTCTTTGGATGATTGTGCTCCACCGCCTACGGGCGCGTATCCACCAAAACTGTCAACGATCAGTTTTCTTCCTGTCAAACCAGAATCATGCAACGGAGAGTGAGATACATATTTACCGGTTGGGTTAATGTGAATGATACAATCTTTTGGATTGAAAAGTTCAGGAGGTAGACTAGTATCTATGATGAGCTCCATAATAAGTTCTCTAACCTATTCAATGCTCATGGTAGAGACACATGGTGCTGAGACGACGATGGTGTGGATTTTCTGTGGGTTACAGGTCTCAAAGTTTGCTTTTTTTTAACATAGTCCATTGTTACCTGTGTTTTAATGTCAACTCCAAGTTTATATGGATGTGCCAAAGCATAATGATATACTTTCTCCATCAACATTCTAGCATAAGTGATGGCGCTTGGCATATAGTTGTAAGTTTCACTGTCTGCATAACCAAACATGATTCCTTGATCACCAGCTCCCATTTCTCCATCTGTCTGGTCAACACCCTGATTGATGTCTGGTGATTGTTGATTTAGTAATATTTGAACTTTTACATCATTCGGATGTAATGACTCTTCTTTGGT
>DQTL01000148.1 GCA_015662775.1 Lutibacter sp. | reverse complement strand
CCAGTGGTTGAATAATCATCAAAATCTTTTTTCTTTACTTTTTTAATGCGTTTTCCTGCTAGGTTAAAAAATTCCATAGATACATTTTTAACACTACTATTATTGTCGTAATGAAGTGTCAGTTCTGCTAAATGATCTGCTTTTTTATTGTAAATGGTGATAGAAGCTTTATGCTTGATTATCATTTTATTTTGCCTAACGAGTTCTATGGTTTGTTTGTGATAATTGACCACAGCATTGGCATTTTTGCTGAGTTTATCAGGAATTGCGAATATTGATAAATCTTGAGATTGTCCAATAAAAATAGTAAAAAGAATAAATAAGGTAGTAGCAATTTTTTGAGGCATATTGTATATAATTAATAGTCAAAGATACATTAAATTAGTTAATAGTAAAGATAATTTATCTCATGTTACCATATCCTCAGCCTTCAAGGGTTTGAAACCCTTGAAGGCTGAGGATATTTTTTTATTGATACTCTAACGGGTAATAAACTTTATGGCATTTTTTCTTTTTCCCTATCTCATTAAAAGTACATTTTTCTCCTTTTATCAAATATTCATTGTTTTTACGGGTATACCCTAAATCTTTAGCTAAATCATCTAAAGTTTTAATGTAAATGTCTTTTCTATCTTTTGCTCCAAGATAGTAGGTAAGTGAAATAGGTGTATTTTTGTACAAGGCTAAGGAAAGCACATTGTCTGGCGAAATGGTATTTCTTTTTAAATAGTTATCCGTAGGCCAATGAATCGCTCCGAATACTTGATACAATAATTCAGAACAGACGAGTTTATCACTAGTTTCTACATCAAAATTAAAATCGTAGCCTTTTCCTAGTTGGGCTAATGCATTTTCGTAGAGTATAATTTTATTTTCTCTTGTTAATTCAGAAAATCCAATAATACTAGCAATGGCTATCTCATCAATATTAAAAAAGTCCTTTAAGGTTTTAAGGTGTGTTCCTTTTCTATCGGTTTCTAAAATAGAATACCCTTGTTTTATTCTGTTTTGAAAAGGAACAATAGTCGGATGCTCCCATAATTGTATTTCTTTAAGCTGTTTTTCCGTTCCTAACCAAATAGCTATATGTCCAAAATAACCAGGTATCATTTTATCTGTCAATGTAAAACCTGTTTTTTCTGTGATAATATCCATGGGTTTTAGACGTTTTTGAACTTCTAAAAAGATAGAATCATTTTTATATAAATAGCCTTTTCTAAATCGGAATAAACCAGCAAAATTTCCAATAGCTCCACTGACATAATGTGTAAAAAACTGCCCAACTCTGTGGGAATAATCATGTTTGAAATATTTTTTTATTGCTTTTCTGTTTTTTTTAATCCTACTTTTACGATAAGAAGTTGATTGCACTAGTTGATACAATGAGGAGTCATTTGAATGATAATGAGTTGTCTTTTTAGCTAATTTCTGTATGCTTCTGTAATTCTTTTTACGCAATAGCTTTTTAGCTAATTTTTTAAGCTCGTTGTCCTTGGTTTCAAAGGTTAAATCACTTGCGTTAAGAACCCGTCTTAATCGCTTGTTACTGATTACATTGTGGTAGTTTTTATAGAAAAAACTAATTCGACTAAGTTCAATATCTAACAACAAATTAGTGCTGTAAGAAACTTGACTTTTAGTAAACCTTTTCTTTAAGTTATTTTGAAATAAATTGAGAATTTGATCAAATTTTTTATAAACTAAAAATGATTTATTTAAATAGGTCATTTCACTTCCTCGAATGGGAACAGTACTTGCTAAATTTTTATCTATACCAATTAAGCGTCTGGCATTTAAGTCAGTAAACTTTTGAAAAGATAGTTGAATGTTGTTTAATAGTTTGTAAAGATGTAAGCTATCCGTTTGTGTATTGTTTTGGAGTTTATCTTTTAACAAATCTATCTTATCCATAGAGTTGTTTAAAAACACCATATCATTATGGTATTTTTCAAATACAGATTTTGTTGGATACAATGGTATTGCATTTTCTTGAGACAAGATTGATTTGCTAAAGAAAAAAAATGCAAAAAGAAAGAAAAACCGAATCATTTACTATTATTAAAGGTGAAATTACAAAATTCATTCACTATGAAAAACGCTATTCTTTATTTTTAGTATCCATGCTAATAGTTACGGGTCCGTCATTGATAAAATCAAGTTGCATATAAGCTCCAAACTCTCCAGTTTGTACAGTTTTCCCCAAATCAATTTCTAATTGAGAAACGAATTTTTTATACAAAGGAACTGCAATATCTGGCTTGGCAGCTTTAATGTAAGAAGGTCTATTTCCCTTTTTAGTACTAGCATGTAATGTAAATTGACTGACGACAATAGCGTCACCACCAATATCTTTTAGGGATAAATTCATCACTCCTTTATCATCATCAAATATTCTCAGGTTACTTACTTTATTAGAAAGCCAATTAATGTCTTCTTGATTGTCGGCAGGCTCTATTCCTAATAAAAGAAGTATTCCAGTATTTATATTGGCTACTTTTTTGGAGTTAATGCTTACTGTGGCTTGGGTTACTCTTTGGATGATTGCTTTCATGTGTTTAAAATTTGACTTACTTTCTGAGTTTGTTTTTGAGTGTTGGGTCATGGTTTTGTGAGTTTGCCACGTCGTGCCTCCTCGCAAAGACGGTACTTCTTTTGGGGTGAGATTTAATTTGCTAATCAGCTAATTACCTCATTTGCTAATTAATTATCTATACGGACTCTTCTCATCATCTAACAATTGTAAATAATTGTAGTATCGAGATTCTGAAATAGCTCCTTTTTCAACCGCATTGACTATTGCACAATTGGGTTCGTCTAAATGAAGGCAATTATTAAACTTACAATTCCCTTTTAAAGCAAAAATCTCAGGAAAATAATCTCCGACTTCTTCTTTAGTAAAATCAACAACTCCAAAACCTTTAATACCAGGAGTGTCTATGATAAAACCACCAAAACTCAATGGAAACATTTCTGCAAAAGTAGTGGTGTGTAATCCTTGTTTGTGAATTTCTGAAACTGGTTTTGTTTTAAGGTTTAAAGTGGGTTCAATTGCATTGATTAAAGTTGATTTTCCCACACCAGAATGTCCCGAAAACAAACTTGTTTTATCTTTCATTAATACTTTTACTTCTTCTAGATTGCTTTTATCTAAAGCTGATATTTCCAAACAAGTATACCCAATTTTTTCGTAGATGTCTTTGAGAATTTGCACTTCAAAGACTTCTTCTTCGTTATACATATCCATTTTATTAAATAATAAAACAGCTTGTATGTGATAGGCTTCAGCTGTTGCTAAAAACCTATCGATAAAGGCAGTGTAGGTTTTTGGTTTGTCTATAGTAACCAACAAAAAAGCAAGATCTATATTAGCAGCAATTATATGAGTTTGCTTCGATAAATTAACCGATTTTCGGATGATGTAATTTTTACGTTTGTGTATTGTATGAATAACTCCAGTATCTTTATTGGGTTCTATTTCAAAATCCACATAATCACCAACAGTAACAGGATTAGTGCTTTTAATTCCTTGAATTCGGAATTTTCCCTTGATACGGCACTCAAATAAGTTTCCTTCTTTGGTGCGTAGCCAATACCAACTTCCTGTAGATTTTGTTACGGTTCCTTGCATGCTGTAAAAGTATGAAATATTATTGTGGAGTCTGCCTTGGTGTTTTTTATTTTCTAGACAAGCTCTCTTGTTTAAATTTTTTATAATTAATATGTGAATCCGAGATTCTAAACCTATTTCCCTCATTCACGGTAAGGTATTTTATTCCTTTTACACACCTCTTATGCGTTTTAAAAGTAATAAAACATTGAGGTGCATTTTTAATGTGCTTTAAAATTATATATAGGTTTTATTCGTTCTAAAATCTTAACGGTATCACCTATTGTTTCTATTATTTCATTCATTGTTTTATAAGCTTCTGGAGCTTCATCTAAAGTATCGATAGATACAGATGTAGAATAAATTCCTTTCATCTGTTTTCTAAAATCTTTAAGAGATAAATTCCTTTTTGCTTTTCTTCTACTCATGAGTCTTCCAGCACCGTGAGGTGCCGAATAATTCCAATCTGAATTTCCTTTTCCGACACAAATCAAAGAGCCATCACGCATGTTTATTGGAATTAGTATCATTTCTCCTTCCTCGGCTCTAACTGCTCCTTTCCTTAAAATCATACGTTTAAAATCAATATAATTATGAATAGTTTGAAAAGAAGATTCCTCTTGTAAGCTCATATACTTTAGAATAATATCTGCCATAGTTCTACGGTTTAGTTCGGCATACTTTTGAATAATTTGCATATCATTCATGTAATCATCAAATAAAGAACCTGTTAAATAAGCAAACTCGCTATTTGCTTTTGGTTTTCTAAGCTTTTTTAGGGCTTCTTTGATTTCATTTATTCTACCTTCACTCGTCAACTTATTAATCAAATTTTCTTTGATTGTTTTCATTTCATTGACTTGTTTCCAAGCTAAAAGTTGGTAATGTTTGGCAACTTTATTACCAATACCTCTACTTCCAGAATGAATGACTAGATATAAAGTGCCATCCGTACTTTTTCCAACTTCAATAAAATGATTCCCGCCGCCTAATGAACCGATTGATCTTGAAGCTTTGATTAAATTCATTTCTTTTTTACATCTTAAGGCACTAAAATCAAAAGGAGCTTTTGCTTTTTTATGAATACAAGGTCCGCTTGGTACATGTGTATTGATCACTTCATCTAACTTTTTAACATCGATGTATTTTTCCTTTAATTTTACGGTAAACATGCCACAGCCGATATCTACACCAACCAAATTGGGTGTTACTTTATCTTTGATTTCCATAGTTGTTCCTATGGTGCAACCCATACCGGCATGGCAGTCTGGCATAATTCTTATTTTAGAATTTTCATAGGCTTCAAAGTTTCCTAAGGATTTGATTTGTGCATAAGCTTGATATTCTATGGTTTTGGCAAATATTTTTATTGTATTTCCTGTTTTTGTTGTAATTGTTTCCATTTTATTTCTTTTTGTAAACCATTTCGACTCCGTTCAATGGTTTTGCTTTGTTGGTTTTTTCTAATCTTGGTTAGCAATTATGTTCATCATGCGGAGCCGAGATGAAACATAGAAGTAACTGAATTCAAGACAGGTTTTCAATATATTTTTGAAAACGAAACACAAAACTTGTTTACTGTTTTTACTGTATGAGGAAGTGATTTGCCTAAAATTAGGCATACAAAAACCCAAAACAGTCTTAATGATCTGCTTCGGGTTTATGGTTCCGGAAAAGTTTATTTGCGGAAGTACCGAAGCGCTATTGGTGACAATGGGTCACTCGCTAGTTTTTGAATGTTGGTATACTGATCTAACATGGCTTCTTTATGTTTTTTTATTATTTGTGTAGTTGAATGCTTTTTGTTTTCCTCTTAACATCATTTTCTTTTTCCAAATACGCTGCAAAGATGAAAATATTTTTTGAATTAAAAAAACAAAAAGAAGATTTACAACATTAATAATCAGACTAATAAGCTGTTTTTAGGCAATAAAAATCCTGTCCGTTTTTCAACAGATATATGGAAATTCTGTAAGTATTTGCGTGGCTTATACTTGTCTCCAAATTTGTGTTACTATGTTATTTAAAAAAATATTCCATTTTTATTAAAAATTTTACAAAAAAAAGGCGTCTAATTGCTTAGACGCCTTACTATATTTCTATTTTTAACTTTAAATCTTATTTAAAAACAACTACACAACGTCTATTTTTAGAAATGAATGCTTCATTTCTTTGTTATTCACTTATTAAAATGAGTGAAAAAACTAGGCTTTATGTGTACTTGTGTTTTTCATGTGTTTAAACTTTATTTTAATAGCGGAAACACATGGTGTTCGCTATTTACGATTCCTTATACATCAAATAATAAGTTGCTCGTTTCATTATGTGGCAAAAGTAGAGAATTTTATTCTATTAGTGATTGTACGACTCTGTTTGTTGAATAATTATTTTAATTCTTCTTTTCCAATTTAATACTTTCATACACTTCTTTAACCAGCTTTTCTCCATATTTTCTTTCTAGTTGTCTTATGCTAAAATGAGCTTCAGCCATTTTTTGAAAATGATTGATAAACACTAAATTTATAGCACCGCCGCCAGCAGCTCCTAGAATAGGAATTGCTTGTGCTATAAACTTCTCTGAAACTTGTGTCATAAATCTTGCAGCTATTGATCCTATAAATTTTAATATGGGGTTTGTACTGCTTGTAAATGCTTTATTTAAACTACTTAGCCCATTTTTAGCTATAAACTCTGAAGCCTTTTTGACTGAAATATTTGTAGCAACTCTAGTAGAATAATACGAGGTTTCAGCACCATCATCATCTTTTGAAGTTCCACCTAAAGCAAAAACCTGCATACATGCCAATTGTGTATCGAACTCTTGTATGTTTTCTCCATGACTACGAGCTATATCAATAATAGAACGCATCATAAATTTGGTTGACAAGGCTAATTCGGAAAGAAAAATTACAGTACCAACTCCTGTTGTTGAGCCAAAAGCACCACTTATAGCACCACTTGAAGTAACTAATGCCTTATAGGTTTTTTCTGAAGGCTTTTTAAAGGCTTCGCCCTTTTGCATGCTTATGATATTTGTTTTTACAATACCCATAAGCAATTTATTAACATGCTTTTGCAGCCATTTTTGTATTATTTTTGGCATCATATCAACACCAGACTCAAGTTTTCCGCCAACCTTATTTAATGCTTTTATAAAAGCACCTATGTTTTCCATAGTGTCTTTAGCCACTTTGATAGCATTTAATTCGTCTAAACCTGAGTTCGACCTAAGCTTTACTATACAGAATACAAAGAAGAGGTGAGATTTGAAGAATAAATTTTAAGGAATAACGAGTTATTGTGCAAGATTTATTCAAAAAAGATTGCCTCTTCT
>DQTL01000056.1 GCA_015662775.1 Lutibacter sp. | reverse complement strand
TTTTGGAAGATGCAATAAAAGGTTGGTTAGAGTTGTATAAAAATGGTAAGCACATTAAATCTGATGATATGCCTTGGCTTACTTGGGAAGAGAGTGCTCATCAGTTAATATCTAGATTAGAAGTGCAGAATAAATGCAATTGAATAGTTTAGATTATGTAGAGAAGGCAAAAAATAATAAAATAATTCCTACCTTAATATTTTTAGTTCTTATTAGCCTGTTTTACAAAGATTTTATATTTAATTTAAATACAAAAATACTATTTAATGATGGTGACCCTGCACTTAACTTATATTTTTTAAAATGGGGGGCAGACTATATTCTTGGGCAAGTTTCTTGGAATTCAGTGTACAACTTACCGGTTGCCTTTCCCTTTCAAAACTCATTGGCTTTTTCAGATAATTTATTTGGAAATCAGATGGTGTTCTTACCTTATTATGTACTTACTAATAATCCGTTACTATCATTTAATTTATGGATAATAACTTCTTATTTTTTAAATTATATCTTAATGTATTTATATATAAAAAATTCAAAATTTATAAGTACTAGGGAAAGATTCTATATACCGATTATCGGCGCGAGTATATTTACTTTTTCTCTTCCTAGTTTGGATCTTTTAGGAGGGCATTTACAGCTTCTGTCTTTATACTTAATACCAATATCTTTGTTTATTCTAGAAAAGCTTCTGAGTACATTAAAAGTTAGATATTTTATTTTATTTGGTTTTTCTATCTCTTATCAGTTTTACATTGGTGTACAAACTGGATTTATTTTACTAGTTTTACTTATGCTAATTACGCCTGTATATTATATATATTTGTTGGATAATAAAGTGTTATTCTTTAAACGGATATGGATTTCAATAATTACATTTAGCATTCCTACTATTGTACTTCTAATCCCTTATCTTTATACCTCGAAATTGACAGGTCATCGGACGTATGGTGAAGTACTAACTTTTATTCCTTCATTCAATGATTTATTTGTAATTAATATAGGCGAAAAAGCTATTTTTATAGGGTTTCCTATTTTATTGTTATTTGTAATTGCTATTTTCTTGATGAAAACAAATAAAAATAAACTAATACTTGGTATAGTGATATTGTCTTTTTTGTTTTTTTTAAAAGAACCTCATATCTTCAAGTTTTTCTTTACATATATCCCTGGTTTTGATTCGATTAGAACACCGGGTCGTTTTATACTTGTCTCGATTACACTTATCTCAATGTTTATTGTTTTAGTTTTATCTACACTTGAACTGAAGAAAATTAGGTACATTTTTTTTATATTTATGGCTGGTTTGTCAATAACTTTATTTCAGATAAATGTTCCATCTTTAAAGTATATTTATCAAAACAACTTAATTGATAAGAAGGTATTGTCTATTATTAACCATGAGGCTACACTTATATTTCCCTTGTATGAATTTAAAGCACCTGAAATTTTTGACATAATTAGAAGAATGAAAGATGTTAATTGTCAGTTTCCTATTTTAGACATATACAGTGGATTTAATCCAACCTTTGTTTCTGAGATTGAGCTTGAATATGTAAACAGTCAAAGTGACTTTATTTTAACTAATAAGCTCTTTCAGCGTATGCAAAAGCTAGGGTTCAAGTACATTTTATTAGAAAAGGATAAGTTTATACATGCCAATATATTTCAAGCATTAAATCAAGAAAGAAAGTTTCAAAAAGTTTATGAAAATAAGAAAGTAATTCTTTACTCTTATGCAGAGAGTATGAAAACAACTTTTTCTCTTAATGAAAGGCTGAAAAATAGTTTATGGAAGTTTGTTGTCACAGGTTATACAAATAGTGATAGGACAGTATTTCTTGGTAGATTAAAAGGGGAACACCTATCGGGAGTTATCCAAACAAAAGAAGAGATTCCCATAAAGGTAGAAGTTAATAATAAAAATTATCCTTGTATGCTAAAATTGGATAAAATAAAAGATTCTTTTTCCTCCTTTACCTGTGTATCTGATATGATTTATCCTGAATTTATGTCTATGAATAAGGTATTAGTTAATCCACAAGTTAAATATCAACTAATAACACCCTATAATCACAAAACAAATAGTGTAGTTTTAAAGGTGACAAATACTGGAAGGGAAACATGGCTTGCTGGATTTAATGGTAAATATGGTTTAGCGCTTTCTTATAAGGTAGAGAATAAATCAATAAATATTCAAAGAGGGTATAACAAAAGAATTTATCTTCCTTATAGTATTGATGCCGGTAAAAGTTTTGAAATTGAGATAGTAATAGATAACTTGAATATAGGCGAAAACATTGTAACATTTTCAATGGTTCAAGAATTAGTGACATGGTTCCACGATCAAGGAAATAAAACCTTATCAATTCAAGTTTATAAAGGAAAAGAAATAGAATGAATGAAATATTAACAAAAAAGTTAATTGTGGTAACTCCTATTTATGAAGATACAGAGGCATCAATAAAATTGTTTAAAGAATTGTCAAGTTGTTTTAACAATGATGTTTTCATTGTTGCGGTAGATGATGGGTCGGTTAAAGAACCTGTAAATATTGATACTATACATGGAAGTGGCCTTGAAGGAATAGTTCTCAAGCTAAAAAGAAATGTTGGACATCAAAGAGCCATTTCAATTGGGCTTGGATATGTTGCAGAACATATTTCTAATCATCAGAAAGTTGTTGTTATGGATTCTGATGGTGAAGATACTCCTGAGTCTATTAAAGAACTGATAAAACCTTTAGAATCAGATAATGTAGATGTGGTTGTTGCACAGAGAAAAAGTCGTGTTGAAAGTTTAAAATTTAAAGCTTTTTATGTGATTTATAAATGGATATTTAATGTTTTAGCCGGTAGGAAAATAAGCTTTGGGAACTTTATGGCACTAAAACCTAAAGCTGTAAAAAGACTCGTATCTATGCAAGAGTTAGGGACACATGTTGCAGGAACAGTACTCTCATCAAAATTAAGAATAGATACCATGCTACTTGATCGTGGAGCTAGATATGCAGGACAAAGTAAAATGAACTTTGTCGGTTTAGTTCTTCATGGCTTTAAAGGCTTAATGATCTTTGCAGAAGATGTATTGGTAAGAGTAGGCATAGCCTCTGCTATGGTTGCAGGATTAGCTATCTTAGGTTCTGTAGTGGCGGTTATGCTTAAGTTGTCTGGCTTTGCTACTCCTGGTTGGTTCTCTGTAGCTTTAGGTATATTACTCCTAGTATTTTTACAAACTGGAACTATGACCTTGATGATGTTAATGCTTACAGGTGTGGTAAAAAGTGGAAGCATAAAACCTCTTGACTATAAAATCTTTGTGGATGAAGTTATAGATGCTAAGTCGTGAACCTGTAAGGTATCTCATCAATGGGGTATTTGCTACGCTCGTCAACTATGGAGTATTAAATTTCAACATGTTAATTTTAGGTATGAAGTCTGCAGGTATTGCAAATTTTATAGCAGCTATTTTTGGTATTTGTGCTTCTTTTTTAGGTAGTAGGTATTTTGTTTATAGAGAACATACCAATAGTGCCACATCACAAATAGTAAGATTTTTACTTTTATATGGGTTTATAGCTATTTTAGCTGGGTTTGTTCTCTATATGTGGAGTGATATATATGGTCTTAGTTACCATATAGGTTTTATTATTGCAACATTTGTGCAAATGTTGTTTAGTTACTTTGGAAATAAAATATGGGTGTTTAAAAATGAAAATTAAAAATTGGTTATTGAGTTTAATCTTGTTTGTTATTATTTTATTGGCTGTTTATATAATACATATAAAGCTATTTAGAGTCGACGTTGTCTTCTATAGTGCTATTTTAGATGGGGTATTGGCGTCTGTTATTACAGGGACTATTTTATTTACAGTACCCTATTTTAAAATTTTTAACAGTTTTGAAAAGATACAAATAACATTTAGCTTCATTTTGATGGGTTACATGTTTGCTATATCTGTTCCAACTGTTCTTGACAGATCTCTCTCCTTTTATCTTTTAGAAAAGATTCAAGAGCGAGGTGGAGGGATTAAAAAAAGTGGTTTTGCTGATGTGTTTACCAAAGAGTATATGGTGGAACATCGTTTAGTGGATGTAAGGCTTACTGAACAACTCTCTTCAGGAACTATAATAATAAATCAAAATGGTTGCGTTAAACTTACTGAAAAAGGAAATACATTGGCTAGTTTTAGTAGATATTTCAGAAAGAATTTTTTACCTAAAGAACGTTTACTGATGGGCGAATACAGTGCTGACTTGACAGACCCTTTTGCTCATGGTGCAGTTGATGGAAACCAAACGTTTGATTATATTTGTAAATAAAGGAAAAGAAGAATGAAAATAGTAATAGCAGGAACAGGATACGTAGGCTTATCAAATGGAATTTTGTTAGCACAACATAATGAAGTCGTAGCACTGGATATCATTCCTGAAAAAGTAG
>DQTL01000326.1 GCA_015662775.1 Lutibacter sp. | reverse complement strand
CCAAAGATTAAAATCAATAATAGAATCATTTCTTACATTAAGTAAGTATTCTTCTGGTGATATTATTCCTAAATATTGTAAACCAATTCTATTTGGAATACTATCGTTTGTGTTTGTGTTTTTTGAAACAGGTAGTAAGATGCGTCCTTCAAAACCTGCTCCTATAAAATTATTTGCCGCTAACGATACTTCTAAATGGTCTAAAGAATATGCCCATGATTTATTATCATTGGTTCTTCCCTGATCCATTGTAAATATATTGTCCGCATAAAAAGTTCCAGAGACTCCATAATTATCGACAATAAGGTGGTGTGCTCCAAAAGCAACACGTTTATTGTTTTCCGCTATTGTTTCTGAGGTTTTAAATTCTTTAGGTAATCTAACTTCTACGGTATTTACATAAACACCTCGCCAAGAACGTACATTAGGAAGTAATAAGCCATTATCATGATAGTATTCAGGAAAAGCAACAGCAGGATCGTTTCGTAAATCACTAAAATCTAATACTGCTTGATTGATATAGAATTGGAAATTTCCATGATAGTCTGTGTTATTTCTTTTTTCTGTTAAAACAAAAGGTTGCAAATCAATACCTACTAATAAATCATTCCAATCGGTTGCTATAACATTAAAAGCTCCTTTAACTCTATAAGGTACTTGAATGGTTTGTGTGCCATTTTCAGTTTCAATGATTGCGTTAACCATTGTTTTATCTTCATCTACTGTACCTTTTTTGGGACCTGTTGTTTCTATGGGTAATAGTAACTCTCTTGAGAATTCAACTTCTCCTTGAATACCTAATTCTTTTACTCCATCACAGTTAATAGTTACAAAGGTTTTGTTTTCTACATTACCTGTTCTATAATCAAAACCTCCTTTTAAAGTTAACATCCATTCCCCTGCATTAAATGGAATGTGTAAATCTCCTAATAACACTAAATTTGCATCACCAATAATACCACCTTGATGTGATAACTTTACATTATTGGCTCCAAAAAAAAGTTCTATTGGATAACCGTTACTATCTGTTTGTGGTAATCGCACCCGAGCAAATACGGTAAGTTCTGTATAATCTTTGGTAAAAGTTGCTTGGGTTATACCAATAGCATATTCTATATTTTCTCGAATATGTTTAACTCCTACAGGTAATTCTTGAATATCTTCATTGGTAAAAGTATCCACCCAAGAACCATTATCTTCTATAACGGTAAATGAACCTTTTGCTATACTTCTTGCGGCTACTACAGAATCAGAAACAATATAATTAGACATTATACTTTCCAAAGAAAAGTCATTATGCTTTTTAGAGTTTTCACTAATTTTATAGGTGGTTTTTAAAGAAATATCTTTAAAAGAAGTAATCGTTGACTTGTTTTTTGAAGTATTCGTTTTATCAAATAGATACCTTAGTTTATTAAGTATTTTTGCTTTTTCTACTTTAGATGGAGTCCCTTCATTTAAAATGTCATTATTTTTAACTACTGATATAGCAGTAACCTGTAATGTACAAAACCATAAAACACCTACGAGTAAAATTTTTCTCATAACATTCTTTTTCATTAATGAAGAAACTCAATTTTCTATTTGACAAATAAACAAAAAAAAGTTGATATAGGCAATACCCCCCCCATAAATATTTTTATTTTTCCTTTAAAATGTAGGGTTTCAAGAATTTTTTGTGGTGGGTTTTTAAAATTTAATACTGTTTTGCAATTTTATATTGTTCTTAATTTGTGTCTAATAATGCAGATTAGATTGAATATTTATGTTAATATCCGTTTTAATAAACTTAAAAAAATAGTTTAGTAAGTTGTTTTAAATATCAACTTATCATCTTTATAACATTCAAACGTGAATTTTAAAAGTACTGAATAAAAAAACACTTGGTTTGACCAATTTTTTTACCAAGCAAAAAAACCATTGTAACTATCTTTCAATATCTCTATCCCTATTCTTTGAGCGATTTCGTTCTAATTCTTGTAATCTTAATTTTTTCTTAGATAATACTTTTGTTTTTTCTTTATCAAAAGTTAATTTACCGTCTTTCATGCCCTTCATAAAATCAGGCGTAATAGACAAAAAGTAGGCTAAAATCCTTGTTAACTCTTATCTTTGTTGCTCTAACATTAAATCAAAGGCTTTGAGTAAAAAAAATGTGCTTATTGTTGTAGTACAATAACAAAGAAAAACGGTATTCGTAATGGAAAACAGATGTATAAATGTTACGTTTGTAAAAAGCAATTTATAGGTGGTTTTAGGCTAAATTCTGAAGATATTTGGATTGAATACACCAAAGGGAAACAAACTTATGTTCAGTTAGCAAAAAAGTATAATTGCTCCAAAAGAACTATCCAACGCAAAGTTGATTTATACAAGGTTTTTATTCCAAAAAAGGAACCTCGAAAAGTTGTTGTCCTGATGGATACAACATATTGGGGAAGAGGTTTTGGAGTAATGCTTTTTAAGGATGCTTACACAAAGGAAAATTTACTTAAATACTATGTTAAATATGAAACAAATGCACGATATGTTTTTGGAATAAATGAATTGAAAAAACAAGGTTTTGAAGTCTTGGCAGTAGTTTGTGATGGACGTAAAGGCTTACTGCAATCCTTTCCAAACATACCAGTTCAGATGTGTCAATTTCATCAAGTAGCAATCATTCGTAGGTATATTACTAAAAACCCTAAACTTCCTGCGTCTATTGAGTTAAAAGCAATTGTTGAGATGATGAAAATGACAGATAAAGAGTCTTTTGAAGGTGCCTTAAAGTTGTGGTTTTTTAAATGGGAGTCGTTCTTAAATGAAAGAACTACAAATCCAGAAACAGGGAAAAGTTACTACACTCACAAAAGATTAAGAAGTGCATACAGAAGTCTTAATACAAACTTACAATGGTTGTTTACTTGGTATGATTTTTTGGAGTTAAAAATACCAAATACCACCAATGCAATTGATGGTCATTTCTCTGATTTGAAAAACAAATTACGTAACCATAATGGCTTATCAATCTCAAGAAAACGGAAATTTATTGATGAGTTTTTCAAGGCATAAAGTCCTCTAAAAATGTCAAAGAGGAGCACTCAAAAGTGCTCCTCTTTTTTGACATTTTTGTCGGACATCAAGATTATCCCTGACAGGTTACTCTCCAGTAGAGCCTACTTCCGTTTAACTTGACAAATCAAAGATAAAAAACACTAATATAATAACCAAAAGTATGCTGAAATTAGAGCCTACTTTTTGTCCACTTGAAAAAAAACATCAAAAATGAGCCTACTTTTTGTCTATTACACCCAATTATTGGAAGTGCTTTCTCTGGTATTTTAAGAGATATTGTTTTGCTATTTTTATTCATTCGGTAATACAAACGGTTATCTTTTATGTCACTCCATTTTATTTGTAAGACATCTCCTATACGCATTCCTGCAAAATAGAAACTAAACAGCCAAATGTTTCTTGCGTGAACGAATCGCTCTTCTTTTAAATCTAGATTTTTAATATTTTGAATCTCTTCTACGGTAAGTCCAATTTTAATAGATTCAGGAAATGTAATTTTTATTTTCGCACTTCCCTTACCAAATGGATACGATTCTTCTTTTACCAAATCTTCTGCTATTGCTTTATTAAACAACGTTCGAATAAAAACTAAATTATTTGCTATACTTCGTTCTCCAATAGTTCCTTTTCTTTTTATAGAAGCAACGAATTTTTCTAAAAACAGGGGTGTTATTTCGCTAAATTCTAAGTCTACTTTTTTATGGAATTTCTTAATTCTGTTTAAAAGTGGTCTTTCTGAATTTACTCTTGAAAACTTTTTATTGTTCTCTAATGATAAAAAATACGCATCAGCAAAATTATAAAAGGAGTTTGTATTGCCTTTTTGTTTAATAAGTTTCTTAATTTTGTCTAAATTAAGTTCATTTTTACCATTGTTTTGCTGTTCAAATATCAGGTTGTTTATCATTAATATCTTAGAAGCGATAAAATTATTTAAGCGAACCGAGTTCGAATAAGATTTTTTTACAATTTTCTTTGACTTGTCCCAATATTTTTTGTCGAGATATTGTCCAGAATAAATATAAATCGATTTACGATTATGCGTAATTCGAATCACAATAGGATACTTTCCCTGTTTGCTTTTTTTAAGATGGAGGATGGGTTGAACACTTGCCATTAGTAACGCTTTATATCGCTAATATAACACAAAGGTATAACATAGGTATAACAATTTGCGATTTATCTTGGTTTTATCTGTGTTAATAAATTCGTAATGTATTCGTATTCAACTAATAATGAAACAGATGGACACATATGGAACCATTAGGTATTAGACTTAGGATCTAGTGCCGCAAGGTGTGAGAGTTCGAGTCTCTCCACTCGTACAAAAAAACTTCTTATTAATTTAAGGAGTTTTTTTTATTCTATTGTAAATTTAGTG
>DQTL01000233.1 GCA_015662775.1 Lutibacter sp. | reverse complement strand
TTCGATTAAGCACTTAGCCAAATTTTTAATTTTTTCTTTATTTTTAATAGACACGCAAAATTGAAAATTTTGCGGACTTTGTTCAAGGCACTTCACTTTGGATTAAGCACTAAAACCCGTATTAACTATAGCCATTGTTGGGCATAGTATTTTATTTTTCCGCTGTTGGGATTTTTCCATTCATCCATTCTTTAATTTGTAATTCAGAACCTGGAAGCATTGCCATTTGTTTTGTTTTCATATCAATTACGCAAAAAACTAAAATATGATAATCAGTTTTATTATGCTTTTTCGCAAATTCATTTTTTCCTACTTCTGAAACATATCCTAAAACTCTAATAATATTGTCTTTAATTTCATAACCACTTTTTACTAATGAAGCAATCCAAATTGTATTTCCACCTTCTAATTTTACTTCATAATAAGGTTTCTCGTTTTGGTCAGTATAAATTTTCGTTACAAGTCCATTAAAAGCAACAATTTCGCCATTCCGTTTCTTTATTTTTTTTAAATCCTTTCCGTCAAAATTCGTAGGACAAGGATTCTCAACTTTTTCTGCTACAGGTTCAACTGAATTGTCCAATTCCAATTGAATTAGATTTCTTATTTTTTTACAATTATTATTTATATAGGGAATAATTCTATTTTTAACTTCACTTAAATTTCCGTCTTTAACTAAAATTTTATGTTCTTCAGAATCTACTAAATCAAAAATAAAATTAAATTCCTTGTCATAGCATCTGTTGAATTCAGGTTTAATTTCTGAATAAGATTTTAAATCGTCTTTGATACATTCACAAATTTTATTAGATATTTTTTCAGTTATTGTTTCAATACTTTGACTGAAACTTGTCAAACTGCTAAAAATTAAAATTAGTAACGTGATTTTCTTCATATTCGTGATTTTTTTATATTATGCCCAACGGTTGAATATGCGTAGTTGCGGACTTTAAAGCACTTAACTTTGGGTTTATTACTACACTTTGTTCAAAGTAACAAACTTTGAATTTAGCATAAAACCGCAATTACGTATATTTTTTGTTGTGCTTAGTATTCATTTCTTATTTTGATGGCTTCTTCAATCCAATCTTCAAGATTTTCTTTTATATAATTATAAACATTTGTACTTGTAGAATATGGTGGATTATAGCATTTTGCAACTGATGATAATTTTTCCTTACCTTCATTTAATGTAAAATGTTCAAAAGGGTTACTTCCTTTATTCGCTTGATTTCCATCACTATTTTTCAAATTATGAATATGAATAGCAACAATTCCTTTACCATCATCCCAGGATTTTTTAATTTCGTAATCAATCCATTTTCTTTTTGCAGTATTTTCTCCAACTAAGATGACTGTACAAGAACGATACTTAAGGTTATCATCAATCCATTTTTGAATTTCTTTATTCCCTTTCTTTTTAACTTCTTCCCATTTATTGTCCGAAGCAGGTTTGTTATCTTCAATTTGTCCAATATTTCTAATTTGAGAAACTCTCCAATTGTCTGGAACGTAATGAAAACTATAAAACACTTGTCTTTTTGGCATATTGATTTTATTTATTGGTTAAACAAAAATATATTATTATTAGAATTACTGTCGTTATTAAATATAAAGTCCAAATAGTTTTAGAAAATAAAACCGACCAAAAGGAATATTTGCCTTTTTTATATAAATCTGGTCGCATTTCAAAAGTTTTTAATTCCGACTTGTTGCCTTTTAATAAATCATTATATAATCCCCTAAATTTTCTCTCTTGTGTAAGATAGTAAGCATCTAAAAACCAAAATAGCATTAAAGGGAAAATTGAAATTAAAATAAAAGTAGGTTCTTTTTCAGAAGCATATACAGCAAGTAATGCAGAAACGATAGTCACTGTCATTCCTTTAATTTGAAAAGAATTCGTATTCATTCTTGTAATAATATTTTGAATGAATTCAAGATGTTTAATTTTTTCTTCTTTCATTTTTTCAGTTCTTTAAGAATTTGATTAGGATTGAAAGTAAGTTCTTTATAATTGTTCAGTATTTTAGGTTTTCTTCCTGTTGTTTCAGGTATTCTAACACAACAAATTTTTTTATTAAAGTTGTTAGCAAGTTCAACTTCTACTTTAATCCAATTGTGATTATGTGTATTATTTCCTACTAATATCAGTACAATTGCTGCACCTTTAATTTTGTTTTTCAGATGGTTTTTTATTGCTGTTTCGCCTTCATTTCTTTTATCTTCAGTTTCAAATGTAAAAGTATATTCGCCTAACAAACCATTCATTTGCCATTTCTTCATTTTTTTTAGAAAAGAATTATCTTCAAATACGTGACTTACAAAAATTGATTTCATTTAATTTTGGATTATTTTTTATATTAAGCACAACGTTGGTATAAAGTTAGTGCTTGGTAAAGATAAGAAATAATTTGAAGTTTCGCGAGTAGCGAAAGTTTTAATTTTTTCTTATCAAATAATTTGTAAAATTGAAAATTTTGCGGACTTCGTAAATATGCCTAAACTTTGGTTAAGCACAGAATTAAAGCATTAATTTTATACGTTGTTGCCACACGTTTTTAATATTTTATATCTGTTATTTTACTTGTTGATATAATTTTTTCTATTAGACGTTTAA
>DQTL01000259.1 GCA_015662775.1 Lutibacter sp. | reverse complement strand
TTCCTTTTAATTGCCAACCTAGTTTTGTAAGTATGTGACCTATGGTCTTTTTCTTTATAGTATAATCAATAAAATCATCAAAGATAATTTCAAAAGATGCTTTGGCTTCTGATAGATTATTCCCATATCCCGTTAAATCGAGATGAGGAGAGTAAATGAAATTCACTTTGTTCTCATCCTTAAAATGAATAAGTAATAATTTTACACTTATCAAACTAGTGTCTTTTTGTATTCCTTTCTTAAAGATATATTGCGACATAGTGTATTGTTTTATAGTGCAAAGTTAATGAAATAATTGACTATACCACCAAACCCATAACCAATTTCTCCACTTGGGAAAAATGGTCTGCTGTTTAAATACTTTAGACAAAAAACAAATAGTAAAAAATTGAAAAATGTGTTTTTCGCCTTGTTGAACTAAATCCGCCACAGGCGGATAGCTCTCTAATAATTAGTAAAGATAAAAAAATATAGAATTCGTATAACATCATTATTCATTTAAAATAAAGATGTTATGAAAAGTAAAAGATCTTTTACAATTGTAGAGCGAGCTATCATTTTAGTTCCAGAATTCCAAAGTGTAGTCAAGCGACTTTCTGAGCAAGTTACTTTGCGAGGTCAGAGCAAAAGCACTTTAAATAATTACATTAGGCGCATAGCCTTATTTGTGATTCATTTTGAGCAGCTCCCCGATCAGGTGAGCGAAGATGAAGCCAATGAATACTTGGTTGCACTAGCTCGTGATCCAAAATCGCCATCAAGGAGTAGTTTTAAACATATGGTTTATGGTTTGCGCTATTATTTCCGTCTACTTGGAATGAACAAAAAAGCTATTGCTCTACCTGCACTCCAAGGAAATACCAAATTACCAGTAATTTTAAATAGATCTGAACTCAAAGAACTATTTGCTGCTCCAACACTTCTTAAACAACGCATTGTGCTCACCCTAATTTATTCTGCTGGCTTGCGAGGACTGGAAGTGATTAACTTGAAGATATCTGATGTAGACTTTGAACGCAAGACCATTCACATCCGACAAACCAAGTATAAGAAGGATCGTATACTTCCCTTGTCGCCTACTATGGCCATTGGTTTAAAAAAATATTTAGGTGCCGAGAACCCTCACATATGGCTGTTTAATGGTAAACAAGCTAATGGGCAATACAGTACTCGAGGTATATCATGGGTCATGCGTGAGAACTTGAAAAAAACAGCTATTGCCAAAAAGGTAAATCTGCATTCGCTTCGACATAGTTATGCAACTCATTTACTTGAAGAAGGCGTAAATATTGTAAGCCTTAAAGAGCTGTTAGGGCATGCCCAAATCACCACCACCATGATTTATTTACACGTGGCTCAATTTGAATATGTAAAACCGCATAGCCCCTTGGATACGCTTTATGGTAGATTTAAGAAATAAATACGAACTAGCAGATGTGGTACTCCGTTTTGGAAAACAACTGGTGGCAAAAGAAAAGCTTTCTCCCGGGCAAACTAAAGCGCTTTTTAATATTGTTCAGTGTCGAACTAAAGCTCTGGGTGGACATAAAGAAAAATGTAATTGCTGTGGAGAAGAGCGATATAGCTATAATAGCTGTGGTGACAGGCATTGTCCTAAATGCCAGAGCAATAAACAAGCTATTTGGGTTGACGAACTATCTCGTTCTACTCTAGCCATTAAGCACTACCATATTATTTTTACTGTGCCGCATGTCCTAAACGACATCTGCTTGTGGAACGACCGTGAGTATTACAAAATACTCTTTAGCGCTGTTTGGCGGACTCTGCACAGCTTTGGTTACACTCATTATGGAGCGGAAACAGGAGCCGTAGCTATATTGCATTCTTGGGGACAAAACTTGAGTTTGCATCCTCATATTCATTGTATAGTTCCTGCTGCTGGGTTTTCTTTAAAAGGAGAATGGAAAAATATTGGGAAATATAAAAACTACCTTTATCCTGTTCATCAACTTAGTGATACTTTTAAAGGAAAATTCCTCGATAGCATCAAACGGAAACTCAAAAAGTTGGATTCTTCAGGTCTCTTTAAACAGCAAATTGAAAAGGCCTATAAAACTAAGTGGGTGGTTTATAGCGAAGCTTCTTTGGCTGGTCCTGAAAAGGTGATTCATTATCTGGGACAATATACCCACAGAGTGGCTATTAGTAATCAACGAATACTTGACATTACCGATACTCAAGTAAAGTTTATTGCCAAAGATTATCGTGATGGAGCGAAGCAAAAGGTGGTAGAACTTGAAGGGGTGGAGTTCTTGCGCCGTTTTTGCCAGCATATTATGCCTAAGCGATTTGTTCGTATTCGAAAGTATGGAATCTATAACCCTATTGTAAAAAGAAATCTAAACCTGCAATTTGAACCAGAAAAAAAATCATCGATAGAAGAGCTGGACAAATCCATTGAAAAAGAAACCAAAGCAGAAAGAATCATGAGGCTGACGGGGTTTGACTCTGGAAAATGTCCCAAATGTAAAGAGGGTAGGATGTATGTTGTTAAAGAACTGCCTCGTATTAGGTCACCTGCTGGGCATTTACCCTCAATTCTTCTATCTATTTTCTATTAGCAAAAAATATATCTGAAATCTCTCAAAACAGAGAGACTGGGAGAAAACTGCCTAGGCCTAAGCGAAATACAAAAAAAGAACGCTATTTACCAAATATGGATTCGCGTAATGCAAATCAAACCAGAAGAAACCAAGAGAACTACCAAAGAAAATAACCAACAAAATAAACAAACACGTTTCTAAGTGCATACAAAAATGCGGATGTAGTTCAACATGTACTCCACGCTAGGTCTTGCAGACCGCTTAGAGTCCTACTTATTAGGCAATGTTATTACTATTCTCTGATTGTTAAATACATACTTGGACTGTTCTTCTTGTTTATTATCCATTTTGATTCAATTCCCCAGCGATATAATCCAATTTGATTTTTTTTGTTTTTGAACAGTAAGTATGCGTCCGTCATTCTTTTATTAATTCTTATAGCACGGTCGGGATTATTTCCTATTATGTCTAACCACTCAAGTGTTACACCAACTTTACCACTCACAACAATGTTATATGATTCTAAATCAATTTCAACCCAACCTGATTCTTTTGTGACAGGAAAAATAATATTCTCGGTTAATAATTCGTCTGTAATTAATGTGTCTTTAATGGCTCTAATATGTAATCTAAATAAGGTCTTGTCAAAAGATTGGCGTTTGAGCAAGATATTTAAGTTTTTAACTTCTACAGGTTTACTTCCTAAATCTAATAGTATACCAATTTCATATCCTTTTCTTGTTCGTAGTCCACCCCAACCACTCCAACCAGAAGACCTGCTATGACTCGTTGCTCCAATTTTTCTTTCTTTTGTTGGTTTAATTATAATTTCAGCAAGTTCAATAGTTGTTTCATTGAGTCTTATTTCATTTTTATTGTTTCTTAAATCCTTAACGGTAATTTTTTTAGGTTCATAGCCTATCATTGAGATTCTTACAATAGATAA
>DQTL01000017.1 GCA_015662775.1 Lutibacter sp. | reverse complement strand
TTGCTACAAATCTAAGTTTTGGTGATTGGATAGTAACAAGTATTGAAATCTTCCTAATTGGATTATTTTTTTGGTCTGTGATTAGTTTATGTTTCTCTTACCACAAAGATCTTAGAGATATTAAACTTCTTGAAAAAGAGATTGGTTTACTTAAAGAGAAAGGGTTTGGTTACTATAATGAATTTCTTGAACATTTAAAACAAAATAGTCGTATTTACCACTTATGGAATGAGTTTGACGAAAGTTTGATAAAACGGGGTAATTCATTAGAAAACTCTCTTGATGCTGATTATTTTTTTAATGAACGCACACTAGCATCTCGTGTAGGTTCAAAATTTTACAGTGCTATTGCAGGTATTTTACTTGGTATAGGTTTATTTGGTACTTTTTTTGCACTTTATGTTGCATTAATAAAGCTTAACCTAGAAGGAGACAACCTTAAAGAGTCAATTCGTCACTTTATTGGTATGATAGGAGTTAAGTTTACTGCTTCAGTATGGGGTATATTTTTATCAGTAATTTATACATTTACAGAAAAGGCTTTGGAAGATTCATTAACCAGTAAAATTCATCATCTACAAAATATAATTGATAATATTTTTAAACGACAAACTGCTGAACAAAATCTTTTTATAATAGCTAATGAATCTGAACAACAGACAAGAGCATTAAATTCATTAGCAGAAACATTAACTCAAAAAATTAGCGAACAATTCAATCCTGTAATTTCTCAAATGAATAACCATTTACAACAGATGCCTAAACATATTTCAGAAGCTATTGGAGAGTCATTAAAAGAACCGTTATCAGCTCTTAGCCAAAATGCTAAAATGGCTGTTGAATCACAGTCAGATAATCTAAATGCCCTAATTCAAACTTTTATATCAAAAATAGAAAATGCAGCTGGTCAACAAACTGAACAAATTCAGTCATTAATGGCTAATACTACGCAAGAGTTGACATCACTAATAAATAATCTTAATCAATACAATCAACAAATGATTCTTCAACAACAAAAGCAAGATGAAAGAGTGACAAAAACTTTTGAACAAATGCAACATATATTTGATGATGTAGCTAAAAAAGCAGCTTCAAATATGAATAATATTTACTCCAAACAGCAAGATGTTATGCAACAACAACATCAACTTATTACAGAAGAAAGCAAAAATATAACTTCCAATATGCAAAAACTACTAGAAAACATATCTAAACAAAGTCATTCACAAGAAGAGAGTGTAGAAAAAGTTATTAAAGAGATTCAAACTACACATCAAGAACTCTTCAATTCTAATCGTACCTTTATTAAAGAAATAGAAGAAAAAAGCAAAACTATTTTAGAAAATATCATACAGAAGGCATCTCAAATCCAATCAGTTATAGATAGTTCAGCTCAAAAATTAACTACTGTTCCTGATATGCTTGATACATTTGAAACTGGTAGTCGAAACCTTAAAACATTTTCAGAAAATATACAACAAGCAACTGAAGAGTTTAAAGTATCAATTGATAAGGTTAATCAACTTCAAGATACATTAAACTCACATATGCAAGAAGCTAAAGTTATTATGGAAAATATGGATACTACCTCAAAAAATACCGCTGATATGGTGGATAATGTTAAACATTCTGCCGAAGAACTGCATAAAGTATATCAAAATATTTTGGAAGACAATAGACATAATCTTGAAGAATTTAGTGAAGAGATGTCAAAATGGCTTAAAGCATATGATCAACAAGTCCAATCTACAATGCAAAACTCTCTCAATGAAGTACAAGGTGCTTTAGTTAATTTTGCAAATACACTATCGCAAAGCATAGCATCTCTTGAAGATGCTTTAGAATCTATTAACGATAAACTCAATAAATAGGTAATTATTTATGAGGTTTTTAAGAAATCATCAAACTCCACAAGAAGAAAATCATTTTTGGATCTCTATTTCAGATTTGATGACATCTTTGCTATTTATCTTTATTTTGATTCTTGCTTATATGATACTTGAATATCAAGATAAACAGAATATTGCACAAAAAAAGATTGAAGCATTTGAAAGAAATATAAATGCTCGTAATGAACTATTGCATAAGTTGCAACTTAACTTAAAAAAGAAAGGGATAAATGTTGAAATAGATACTGATGATGGTGCAATGAGAATTACAAGGGAACGACTTTTTGATTCAGCAAAAGCAGATATTAGAAAAGATAAAGTTTGGGTTATAAAAGAGGTAGCAAATGAGTTGCTTAATATGATGATTCAAGATAAGTATAAAAATGCTATTAATACTATTTTCATAGAAGGACATACAGATAATGTTAAACTCAATAAAAGTAGTTGCGGTTTTAGATGGACAAATATGGAACTTTCAGCTCAACGGGCAATTAATACTTTTTTATTAATGGATCAATTAACCAATGGAGCTTTTTCAAAACTAAAAAATAAAAAAGGAGAATCACTAATATCTTATAGTGGTTATGCTGATACACGACCAATTAAGGGAGTCTCTAACGAAACTGAAGATGGAAGGGAACGTAATCGCCGTATTCAGTTTTTTTTCGCAGTCAATCCTCCTAGTATCGAAGAGCTAAAAAATGAAGATTGAACTTCCTCCAATCAAAAACCACCCTCCATATGACTTTTCTAAGCTTATAAAAACCATTGAAACAAATATATTAAAACTAAGAAATGGCTCAAATAGAAAACCTAACTCATTTAATGATGATATTGGATTTTTTAGAGAACATTGGCTTGAAAATGAAGAACCGGTAATACTTAGCACTACTCAATTAAGATCAGTATCGATTCACTTAATAGAATCAAAAATAAATTTTAAACAATTATTAGAAGTTGAGTTGTTGCCAGAGCTTTTATCACAAATGGAAAAAGAAGAAAATTTTAGTATCAAAAAGAGAGTTATTCAATTTTATTTTACACACTATTTTTTACTTGAAGAGTATAAAGTCGATATACGCTCAAGTGTTTCTAAAGTTCTTAAAAAGTATAAAGGACACAACTATTTTATGCAGATATATAAAACCTATTTAAATAATCTCTTAGATCCCATTTCATTACTTAAAAAATTTAAAACTTTTGAAAAGATATGGAAAACTTTTAATCTTTCACCAAATAGCGACTTTTATAACTATCTGCTTATTTTAGATTTGGTGAACCAATTAAAGAGTATTGAACCAGACAAAAGTGTAAAAGAGATATTTAGTAAAATAAATTCTTATAAAAATTTTCGTTACGATAAACATATTTTAATCAGTGAATATACTGTTAGAGTTTTAATTGAAAAAATGATGCGATCGCCAAACTATAATTATACTGAATGGGTCAACTTTATCATTGATTTAGTTGGTGATCCTAGGACTGTTTCTGCTCATAATGCTCAAAATGTTAGTTGGAACCGTATAGGAGAAAAATATCGTAAATTTTTAATAGGACATTTATCAAAAGAAGACCTTGTACTTTTCCTTGAAGCACTTAGCGATCCTGAATATGACAATGTATATCGTTACAGAAAAGCATTTTGGAAACCTTTTGTAAAACATCTTAGGTATGCTAAACTTTTTATTAATAATAGTGAGTTTGAACGATTGGAAGGACCATTTAAACAGCGTTTTACTGGAAGAAATAATAGTTCCTATAGCTTTATATCTGATTCAAAACGCTCATTTATCTATATGGATTTTGGAAAAATAAAAGTAATTGAAGGAACGCATAATGCAAAAGTAAGACTATATAGCGATACTCCTATCTCTTTAGAAAATAAATATTATGACTATCAAGATTTTTATAAAACAGATTATGCTAAACGATTGATCATTGAAGAAGTAACTCATAGTCATAGTGAAATTGGTACTTGGCAAAATAAAGTCTTTAATATTTTAAAAGAGCATATACCAAATATAAAAATTACACTAAAAGAAACTCTTTTACAATAAAAATGAAGGTAATATATAATGTTTGACTTTTTAAAAAAACTTAATAAGAAAGAGAAAAAAGAGATTATAAATTATAGTTACGACCAAAATGCAATTCATTTTAAATTAAATAGAAACTTTAGTAGCGGTGATGCCGTACAGTTATATAACAACTTATTTAATGATCTTGCTGAAGATGGTTTTGGAACAGTAGAAGAAAATATACTTTCAATTTCACATAATGATATTTATCCATTTCTAAAAGATGATAGATCAAAACTCTTTCCTATTCCAAAATACTTTGATGGCACTATGGAAGTAAAACATCGTGGGTTTTTAGATAGAGATGCAATCTTTGAAGTAAACTTTATTCAGAATGATACTCTACTATTTAGTCCTAAAATAATTGGTTCTATTTTAGAGTTGACAGAAAATACCCATTTTCTTCTTCCCGAATCAATGTATCAGTCATATCTTGCTATAAAAAGAGCAGAACAGAGTAATGATACAGCTTTGCGATATTCTGCTATTGAAACAATGCAGTCATTTGAAGATAACGGTGTATATTATAAGGGACTTAAAGAGAATGACTTCATAAAAAAAGTTGATACAATAGGTATCGATATTATTGAAAATGATACTGGTGAACTTGATATTTATCCTCTTATTCTAGGTCTTGAAACAGAATTTATTGTTCGTAATAGCTCTACAATAGCCAAACATCCAGATCAACATCTTATTTTAACCAATCAAAATAATGAAAAAACAATTCGCTATATACTCGAAGAAAAACAGTTAAAGAGTGCAAAAGCCATCATTAAAACAAAAAGAATACCAAAAGAACAGGCTGATCAATTTAAAACTAACCCTGAATCATTTTTTGCTGAAGATGATATTCAAGCAGTTGAATTTAGTAAATATCGTTTGATTCGTGTTACAGAGTTAAGAACTGAACCGTATATAGGTTTTTTTGGTTCAACAAAAATGGAAGCTCCTATGAGTCAAGTATTGACAGCAGGAGATGATATTGCTCTTACAGATAAAAAAGATGTAAAAGCAATAATTGATGATCTTGATGATATTGAATTAGAACAGTTACAAATGGAGGTTGAAAAAGTCAAAGAGAAAGGAGAAGAGTATATCTCTATTAAAAACTCTGATCCTATACCTTTAGATATTGTAGAATCTTTACTAAAAGAATGTTTACAAGAAGATCAATTTAAAGAGTTTGAAAACAAAGAAACAAAACAAAAAAATGAGTTTTTAGGTATAAATCCAAATGATGAAGAAGGCATTGGCTCAAATAATGATGAAGTAGTTTGTATCAAACATTCAGCTAAAAAACAGGCTCGTGATTGGCAAAACATATCAGATAGATTTGAACCAAAGCCACATCAAATAGTAGGTTTTAACTGGTTAAAAACACTTTATGAAAATGGTTATAAAGGTGGATTATTAGCAGATGATATGGGATTAGGAAAAACATTCCAAGTAATTGCTTTTATTAACTACCTTTATAACACAAAAAGCAACCCTTTAGATCACTCTAATCAACGAATATTAATTGTAGCTCCATCAATACTTTTAACATCTTGGAAAAATGAGATTGAAAATATAATTATCGATAAAAGTGCATTTAGGGTTAAAATATTACAAGGTAGAAATTTTGCCTTAAAGAAATTGTGTGATTCTTTTAAAGAAGGACCCGATACAGTCCAAAATCTTGCCCAAAACAGTCTCGATATTATAGATTTACTACGTTATAACATTTTTATTACCACTTATGAAACTCTTAGTATTAATCAACTCGCTTTTGCTAATAAAGACTTATTTAATTTTGAACTTTGTATCTTTGATGAAGCACAAAAGATAAAAAATCCAAATGCAAGAATTACACAAGCCGCAAAAGCTATTAGTGCAAATACTCCTTTTACAATAGTAGTTACAGGAACTCCTATTGAAAATGAACTTCGAGATCTATGGTCACTGTTTGATGCATTTGATCCAACATATATAGGCTCTTGGAAATCTTTTAGAGAACGCTATGTAAAACCTATTGAAAATGAGAAAAATATTGGAAAAGTTGATAAAGAGTTGCGTAAAAAAATTGGAGATTATATGCTTAGGCGTTTAAAGAAAGATCATCTTCAAGGACTACCTGAGAAATATTTAAAATTTATTGAAGTACCTATGCACAAAGATGAAATAAAACTACATAATGAAATTGCAAATAGCTCTTTGCACTCAATAGAAAAACTACAAAAACTTAGAATACTTTCATTGCATCCAAAATTACTTGATATGGAAGATAAACTTGATAAAGAGAATTTTATCCAGTTATCAAATCCGGAAAAATTTTTTAAATCTTCAAAGATGAGTGAACTATTGAATCTTTTAAATAATATTAAAGCAAAAGAGGAGAAAGTTCTTATATTTGTTATTCGCCATACAATGCAAACCCTACTACAAACTGCTTTACAAAAGCATTATGGTTTTAAAATTGACATTATTAATGGAAAAAACAATAAACAAGAGATAGTTGATAAAAAACTAGAACAATTTGAAAGTAAAAAAGGCTTTAATATACTACTATTGTCTCCTCTTGCAGCAGGTATAGGATTAACTATTACCGCAGCAAATCACGTTATACATCTTGAAAGACATTGGAATCCTGCAAAAGAGGATCAAGCAAGTGATCGAATATATAGAATTGGTCAAGAAAAAGATGTCTATATTTATCATCTAATTCATACCGCACCCAAGATAGAAACTTTTGATTCAGGTCTAAATAAATTGATC
>DQTL01000306.1 GCA_015662775.1 Lutibacter sp. | reverse complement strand
GTTAGTCCTTCAAAAATATAACTTCGAATTGATTAAAAATTCGTTCAAACTGTAAACAAAGCTTAGGTCGAACTCAGGTTATTACTATTATTTAAGTAAATTTGTACAAGAATTAATTAAAACAAATCATATATGAATATTTTAAAAAAACTAGTCTTATTACTTGTATTAGGATTAACACTAGCAAGTTGTGGAACAACAAAAACGACCACAACAACCGAATCAACGACAACCACAGAGGTTGGAAACTACGAACCTCAATTACAACAGTTTGCTACATTGTACAATGATACCGATTTACAGAATTGGCAATTATCAGATCCTTATGAATCCTATCATCCTGGAATGAGTGTTGAAAAAGCCTACAATACTATCTTAAAAGGAAAACCAGCTACAACAGTAATAGTAGCAATTGTAGATGCAGGTATTGATATCAATCACGAAGATTTAAAAGAAATTATCTGGGTGAACAAAGATGAAATACCAAATAATGGAATTGATGATGATAAAAATGGATATATTGATGACATAAACGGATGGAATTTCCTCGGTCATAAAGATGGTCGTATGGTTACAGGCGAACAATTAGAATATGTTAGAATCATCAAAAAACACAGAGCCCAATGGAAAGATAAAAGCATTGCAGATATTGATGCAAAAGACATAGCTATGTATAAGGAATACAATAGAGCTGAAGATTTACTAAAAGTTAAATTAGCAGAATTAGAACCACTTGAAGCACGTCTTGGACAAATGCAAATGGGTGGTACCATGTTTTTTACCGCATTAAAAAAGCACTTAAATACAGAAACACTTACTACAGAAGCCGTTCAAGGTATTAAAACGGAAGATGAAAATTTATTGAGAGCCAAAGGAGCATATCTACAAGGATTTACGCCTGATTATTTAAAAAGATTTACTAACTATATAGAAGGACAAACTAAATACAACCTAAACTTAGATTTCAATGGTCGTATTCAAGGAGATGACCCAGATGATTTATCAGATATTGGTTACGGAAATAATAATGTAATTCCACCATCTGAAGACGAATTACACGGTACACATGTAGGAGGAATCGTAGCAGCCGTAAGAAATAATGGAAAAGGAGGAAACGGTGTTTCTGATTTTGTACAATTGATGTCTATTAGAGCCGTACCAGATGGTGATGAATATGATAAAGATATTGCTTTAGCTTTTAGATATGCTGTTGACAATGGAGCCAAAGTGATTAACTGTAGCTTTGGAAAATACTTTTCACCTCATAAAGATTGGGTTTGGGATGCTATAAAATATGCCGAAAAACACGATGTATTAATTGTAAATGGAGTAGGTAACGAAGGAAAAGATATGGATAAATATGGTACGATGATGAGTTACCCGAATGATGGCGATGTAGCAGGACAAGAAATTGCAGATAACTTCCTAAATGTAGGAGCTGTTGGACCAAATTACGGAGCTAATATGGTTGCTGACTTTAGTAATTTTGGAAAAGAAACCGTTGATGTTTTCTCTCCAGGTGTTAAAATCTATGCAACGGTACCTTATAGTAAATACAAGCATTTAAGAGGTACTTCTATGGCATCTCCAGATGCTGCAGGTGTCGCTGCTTTAATACGATCTAGATATCCTAATCTTACTGCTTCCCAAGTAAAGCATATTATTATGGATTCGGGAATGAAACCAAATATACAAGTAATCTCTCCACAAGAGGATGGTTATGAAGGCGAACCCAAACTAGTACCATTTGCTGATTTAAGTAAATCAGGTGCTTTTATCAATGCGTATAATGCCTTATTAATGGCAGAAGATATGAGTAAATAAGATTTAATTATAAAATATTAAAAAACCTGCTTTTTTTATTGAAAGCAGGTTTTTGCTGTTTTACAAATAAGAAACACCGTTTAATCCGCATTAGAATCCAAAAGTGTATTTTTACAGCTTGTTATTAATAATATGCTTAATGTCAAACCCTTTTTTTACATCCTTTAAAAAACCTACTAATGAAATTGAATTACCTAAAAAATTCACCTTTCCTTTTTATTACGAGCCACATGAATTGGCAATATTAGCTTCGGAAGAATTACAAGACTATTTAAAAGATCAATCAGATATTAATCACGGTTTTGGTTTAGAGGGAAATACACATGAAATTGGTAAAATGTTTGGAGTATTAGTCGTTGAAAACGAAAACAAAAAAATTGGGTATTTAAGTGCTTTTTCAGGAAACATAAGCAATCAAAATGAGTTGAGTAGATTTGTGCCACCCATTTATAATATCCTTGCAGAAGACAGCTTTTTTAAAACAGATAATGATGAAATAGTAGCATTAAGCCAACAGCTATCCAAATTAGAAAAAGGTAAAAAATATATTGCACTTAAAGAGTATTTGAAAAAAATAAAAAAAGAGGCGAACAACATCGTTTCTAAAGAAAAAGAACGCTTAAAAATCAGAAAAAAGAATAGAAAAAAGGCTAAAAATAAACAAGAAATACTCACTGCTGCATTTAAAAGTAAACAACAAAAAGAAAGTCTTAATGATACTTTTTACTTAAGAGAATTACAAGTTTATTATGATGTTAAGTATTCAAAACAAGAAAAAGAATTAGCATATCTAGAAAAAGAATTGTTGCAATTAAAGCAATTAAGAATAGAAAAATCAAATACTTTACAACAAAAAATTGTGGCACAATACAGTGTTATTAATACTAAAGGTGAGGCAAAAAGTGTAGTTGATATTTTTGATGCTTTAAATAGAATTGCACCAAGTGGAACAGGTGATTGTGCAGCACCAAAACTCTTACAATATGCATTTTCAAATAAATTAAAACCATTAGCTTTAGCTGAATTTTGGTGGGGAAAACCAGGTAATTCTAAAATAAGAAAACACAAGAATTATTATCCGTCCTGTCAAGGAAAATGTGAACCTTTATTTGAACATATGTTAACTGGAATTGAGCTAGACAAAAATCTATTAATAGAAAATTTTGCCAAGGACAAAAAGATAAAAATTCTTTATGAAGATGAGCAAATACTTGTTATTCATAAACCTACCGAATTACTTTCAGTTCCAGGAAAAATTCTTAAAGATTCCGTTTACAATAGATTAGTAAAAAAATATCCAGATTCAGAAAAATATTTAATTATACATCGGCTAGATATGTCTACTTCTGGTATTATGTTACTTGCAAAAAACAAACAGGCAAATCAATTTTTGCAAAAACAATTTATTACTAGAGAAATTAAAAAACGTTATACGGCTTTGTTGGATGGGGTTATAAGTGATGAATATGGAGAAGTAGATTTACCTTTACGTGTAGATTTAGATGACAGACCAAAACAATTAGTTTGCTACGAGCATGGTAAAAAGGCATTGACCAAATGGAAAGTTTTAGAAAGAAAGAATGGTAATACTAGAATCGAATTCACACCAATCACAGGTAGAACACATCAACTAAGAGTCCATGCCGCACACGTTTCGGGCTTAAACACACCTATTGTTGGTGATGATTTATATGGGACAAAAGCAGGACGCTTGCATTTACAAGCGACATATATTCAATTTACACATCCAAAAACTAAAAATATAATGGAGTTTTCATTGGAGCCAGAGTTTTAAATTACTATAACTTGTTTTTAGGGAAAATATTTTGAAAATAAATATAAAATTCAACTACTTTTGGACTATAAAATAAACAATATGATTGCAATTCAAGATTATTACGAAGATGAATTTTCAGTGTGTTTTGGTTGTGGTAGATTAAATAAAGATGGGCATCAGTTAAAAACTTTTTTAATCGGAAATGAAACCATAAGTAAACATACACCAGATAAAAACAAAACAGCCATAAACGGAATAGTGTATGGAGGATTATTAGCTTCACTGATAGATTGCCACGGAACTGGCTCTGCTTCGGTGTTTTATGCAAAACAAAACGGAATAGAATTAGAACAATATAACGCACCACGTTTTGTTACAGGTAACTTAAATGTTAGTTATTTAAAACCAACGCCTTTAAATAAAGAACTAGTTTTGAAAGGAAAACTTAAAGAAATAAATGGGAGAAAAGTGCTTGTTTCCATAGCTGTTTATTGTGAGGACATACTAACTGTAGAAGGTGAAGTTATTGCACTTTTATTACCCGAAAATTTTAAAATATAATTCTTTAGTAATAACCTGAGTTCGACCTAAGCTTTACTATACAGAATGCAAAGAAAAGGTGAGATTTGAAGAATAAATTTTAAGGAATAACG
>DQTL01000239.1 GCA_015662775.1 Lutibacter sp. | reverse complement strand
GGAGCTTTAGTAGTTCTTTATAAAGACGGTCAAAAATTGGAAAGCGTAATTGTTGGTTCTGATGCCGCATTTAGCTTTGTAAAAATGGATTGTTCAACTACGTATCGTGTTACTGGTGACAAAACTATGTACGAAGGAGCTGAGGAAACTGTGACTACAACAGCCGACTTAGAGTTAGATTTAAACCTAGATTTAGGTTTGCAACCAAATGCACCTGCTGTAGCTGCTAAAGAAAAGCTAGACAGATGTCAGTATGCTTTAGATAATATCAATACCATTTACTTTGATTTAGACAAGTATTACATACGTCCTGATGCGGCTATTGAACTAGAGAAAATTGTCAAAGTGATGAACCGTTGTAAAGATATTAAAGTAGAAGCAGGATCTCATACTGATAGTAGAGCCTCTCATGCATACAATGTTACTTTAGCTCAGAATAGAGCCAAATCAACAGTTGATTATATCATATCAAGAGGAATTGATGCCGCTCGTATCACTCCAAATGGCTATGGTGAAACACAATTGTTAAACAGATGTGCTGATAATGTTAAATGTTCAGAAGGTGAACATCAAGTTAACAGAAGAACTGAATTTGTAATCGTGAAATAACTACACTTTTATAAAATATTTTAAAAAACGTCCTTGGAATGAAGGACGTTTTTTTTGTTTAATCTAATTTAAAATATTTAAATTCGCATAAATTTTAGAAAGTTTGAAAAAATCAATAAGCCTTATAATAATCATTTTACTCGTCGATCAGATAGTAAAAGTATACATTAAAACCCATTTTACAATCAATGAATCTATCAATGTGATGGGATTAGATTGGTTTCAAATAAATTTTGTCCAAAATAACGGCATGGCTTGGGGAACCGAATTTGGAGGTAGAACAGGAAAATTTTTTTTAACAATTTTCAGATTAGTTGCCGTAACAGGTATAGGTTATTGGTTATTTATTGCCAATAAAACAAAAAGGCATGTCGCTGTTCTCATTGCTATTTCTTTAATATTTGCCGGAGCAATGGGCAATATTATCGATTCTATTTTTTATGGACTTATATTTGATGATCCACAACACAAAGTCGCCACACTTTTTGCAGCGAATAATTACGATACACTTTTTTATGGAAAAGTGGTTGATATGTTTTATTTTCCCATAATAAAGAATGCTGTTTTCCCAGACTGGATACCTTATTTTGGAGGTAGAAATTTTACTTTTTTTAATGCTATTTTTAATGTAGCGGACTCTGCAATAACAATAGGAGTTGCCTTGCTAATTATCTATAATAAAAGAGCTTTCCCAAAAGAAAATCTCGATTCTGAAACAGTTTCTGTAAATGATATAATCTAATAATACTATTGAAAAGTCTTCTTAAATATAGTGCAATTTTTTCTTTAGGTCTTATTATTGGTCTGTTCTTTCTGTGGAAATCTACAAAATCGTATAAAACGAAACAAATAGATATTATTTCTAATGGAATTAAAAATGTTAGTAAGCTTATCGTAACAGAAGCCAATTATTCAGAAGTCTATAACTACCAAGATACTGATAAGTATTTATTCGAAACATTTGAGTTTAAGAAAAAAGTAATTCTTTTAATTTCTGCAAAAGTGCAAGTATCCTATGATTTAAAAAAACTAGATATTAAAATAGACACTTTACAAAAGAAATTAATTATTAATAAAATACCAAAAGAAGAATTAGTAATCATCCCAGACTATAAATATTACGATTTCCAACAAAGTATGTGGAATACATTTAGCAAAGAAGAACTGAATGACATACAGCAAAATAGTTTAGAACAATTGATTACAACGGTTGAAATTTCTAACGTAAAGGAAAAAGCACGTATTCAGCTCATAAAAGAGCTAGAAAATCTCTTACATATTGCAAAATTAGTTGATTGGGAAGTGGTTGACCAATCTGAAGTAGGTTTATTAAATGAAATCGAATTAAAGTTAAAAATCTAATTTGATTTATTTTTTATAAATTAGCAATCACACTTGATATTTAAATATAAAATTGAACTTACTTAATAAACAAATCAAGTATACTACTTCGTTTCAAAAGCAATTATTAATTGGATCGATAAATGGAGTCTTCTTGGTTTTTATTCTTGTTTTTCTAAAACCTTTTGATAGTGATACGTTTAATATTGAATACAAAACACTCGTATTATCGGTTTATGGGCTTATTTTTTTACTGAATTATTTATTGCATACAACTTTAGAAAAAAGATGGTATAGAAAACATAATAATAGTTGGAGTATTCTAAATGAAGCTATATCGTTAAGCATCTTTTTTTTAACCATAGGTACTTTTGCATATTTATATAATGAACTTGTAATTAATGAAAAGACTTATGTAATTAAATATCATATAGGTTATTTTAAATATGTAATCTCAGTATTTATACCCATGTTTTTTCCTGTATTAATTTTTTTAAGAACTAAATTTGGAAAATTAAGTAACCCCGAAGATTTGACACAGATTAGTATCCATGGATCAAATAAAAAAGAAAAATTAACAATCCAAAAACAACAACTTTTATTTGTAAAGGCATCTGAAAACTATGTTGAAATATACTTCACTGAAGATAATCAAGTAAAGAGTGAAGTATATAGAAATACGCTGTCCTCTATCGCTAAACAAGTTCCCTTTTTATTAAAAAGCCACCGTTCGTATTTGGTAAACAAAGAAAGAATAAAAGAAGTTATCGGGAACTCACAAAAAGCTTCAATTCTTTTATCTGATATAGATTTAGAGATACCAGTTTCTAAATCATATTATAAAAAGATTAAAGCAAGTCTATCTGTATAGCCCAAAAATCAGGCTATTCATCCTAATTTAAATACATTCGTCAATATATTTATTTGTTCGACACTCTTATTTGGAGTGCTTTATATTTATTACGCTATTTGTGCAATACTAATTTTAAAACACACATAAAATGAAACAGGTATTTAAACAAACAAGATTTAATGTAATACTAGTAATTAGCCTTATTTACTTATCGGCAGCATGTAAAACAACGAAAACAAGTATTAAAGCTTCTGAGACAATAACCATACAAGAAGTTAATAAGATATTTAGTATTACCGAACAAAAAATATGTAATCCTGCTTTTGTACAATCTAAAGAATGGAGTATGTTCAAAAAGGAAATGTTATCAGAAAAAAACTTAAAACTAGACCGTATCTCTTTTGGAAAACAATTTAATTTAAAAAGAAAATCACTTCCTTTCACACATTACTATTTAAAATTAAACCAGAAAAAGAGTAAAAAGAAACAGTTAAAAAAGGAAGCCTTTGTGCTTAAAAAGCTTTCAGATAAAACCATGTTATTAGAAATTAGAGTTTTTTCAGCAGAGGCAAAAAAAATGAACACAATATTAAATCAATTAAGAGAAACTAATTATTCAAATTTAATTATTGATTTAAGAGAAAATAGAGGAGGAACCTTAAATGCGGCTGTTCCTTTGGTGCAGTATTTAACTGATAAATTAGTTCATGGAGGTTATTTTCTAAGTAGAGCATGGTTTGAACAGCATAAAGACTATCCTACAAATGAGCAATTAAAACAGTTTACACCTTTAATGGATCCTACGTACCAAGGTTTTACCAAAAAGATGCAAAAAGATAAAGGGATGAGTCTTGTTATACCTCCAAATGGAAAGCCAATTTTTAAAGGGAATATTTTTATTTTAACAAGCGGATTAACAGGAAGTGCCTGCGAACCCTTTGTTTTTGGATTAAGACATAACGAAATAGGTACTGTAGTCGGACAAAAAACAGCAGGAGCCATGCTTAGCGGTTATACGGTAAAAATAAACAAATTGTATTCTCTATTTATGCCTTTTGCAGATTATGTGACCGTTACAAACCAACGAATTGATAAAGTAGGCGTAGAACCAGACATTGAGGTAGCGTCAGAAAAAGCATTGGATTATGTGCTTGATAAGTTGATTGCAGATTAATGTTATAAGTTTAGTAAATATTGTAGCGGTGTGATTAATCACACCCTTACAATATTTATTTTCTTCGTACATTTGCAAAACTATCAAAAACATTATATTATATGAATTACAGTAAGGAATTTAGAGATTTTGCAACTAAGCACCATGGAATAAGCAGTATGCATTACGACAAGATAGTAAGTAGTGTTACGCCCTATATTATTGAAGAACGTCAGTTAAACGTAGCACAAATGGATGTGTTCTCACGTTTAATGATGGATAGAATCATATTTTTAGGAACAGCGATAGATGATCATGTTGCGAATATCATACAAGCACAGTTATTATTTTTATCTAGTGTTGATTCTTCTAAAGATATATCAATATACATGAATACACCAGGTGGAGGCGTCTATGCAGGCTTAGGTATTTATGATACCATGCAATTTATAAAACCCGATGTAGCAACTATCTGTACAGGAATGGCAGCTTCTATGGGAGCTGTGTTAATGGCTGCAGGTACAAAAGGGAAAAGATCGGCACTTCCGCATTCTAGAATTATGATCCACCAACCTTTAGGTGGTGCACAAGGTCAAGCTAGTGATATTGAAATTACTGCACGTGAAATTCTTAAGTTAAAAGACGAGTTATATCAAATAATATCTAAGCATTCTGGTCAAACAATGGAAAAAGTAAATGCCGATTCCGATAGAGATTATTGGATGACAGCTGTTGAGGCCAAAAAGTACGGGATGATTGATGAAATACTGCTAGCAGGGAAGTAGTTTGAATAAAGAATTCTTTATAAGAAATTATAATTATGTCAAAAAAAGAAGTGGTACAATGTTCCTTTTGTGGACGAAATAAAGCAGAAACAGATGTATTAATCGCAGGATTAGATGCGCATATCTGTGAACGTTGCATTGAGCAAGCACATGATATTGTACTAGAAGAATCAGGTAGAACTTCTAAAAAAAGCAACAATCTTGATTTTGATATTAAAAAGCCAAAGGAGATTAAAGAGTTCTTAGATTTGTATATGATTGGTCAGACTGCCACTAAAAGAGCCATGTCAGTAGCTGTTTATAACCATTACAAAAGATTATTACAAGATGATGTTGATACGAATGAAGTAGAAATTCAAAAGTCAAATATTATTTTAGTAGGTGAAACAGGAACAGGAAAAACTTTAATAGCTAAAACAATTGCTAGAATGTTAAGTGTCCCTTTCGCCATTGTTGATGCAACTGTCTTAACACAAGCAGGTTATGTTGGAGAAGATGTTGAGACGATACTAACTCGTTTGTTACAAGCGGCAGATTACGATGTAGCCAAAGCTGAAATGGGCGTTGTTTTTATAGATGAAATTGATAAAAT
>DQTL01000161.1 GCA_015662775.1 Lutibacter sp. | reverse complement strand
TGAAATTTTTAATTTCTCCTTTTTTTTTCAAAACTGTAACAAATAGCCCATACCTTTGTCTTTATAAATAGAAAGGTCAAATTGAAAGTACAGACTAACCATATAAATGATTTAATAGACCGATGTTTAAATAATGAGCAAGCTGCTTATTATGAGGTTTATAACAACTACCAGCAGGTGATGTTTAATTCGGCATATAGAATTTTACACGACACCATGGAAGCTGAAGATGTCATGCAAGAATCATTTATCAAAGCCTTTCAAAAACTGCCTTCTTTTAAAAGAAAAAGTAGATTTAATAAAAATGCAATACCCTTTGGTTCTTGGTTAAAAAGAATAGTTATAAACAACAGTATTAATCAATTAAGAAAAAACAACAAGTTTATTACAACCGAATTAGAAAATGTAAAAGAACCAATTGCTACCGAAGAAACTATTGAAATTGATACAAATGATGTGGTAATTTTATTAAATGCATTAAAAGAATTAAGACCTAATTACAAACTAGCACTGACATTGCATTTAGTAGAAGGTTATGATTACGAAGAGATTGCAGAGATCATGCAAGTGACTTATCAAAATAGTCGCACCATTATTTCAAGAGCAAAAAGTAAGTTAAAAACAATAATAAAGCCTAGTGATGCAAAAGAACAAATTTGATATACACCAAACACCCGAAGGTCATTTAGAAAGGTTTAAAGACAGGTTTGAAGCAAATAGTTTCAACTCAAAATCGAAAACACACAAACTTAAATGGTATCTAATTGCAGCTAGTTTAACCTTATTAGTTAGCTTGTGGTATAACTTTAAACCTCAAGAAAGACTAGGCTATGAACTGGCAGATGTTTCGGAACAGATGAAAGAAACACAAACCTATTTTACGTCAGTTATTGAAAGTGAAATAAAAAAAGTCAACTTACAAAAAAGTGAACACACAGATCAAATGATTAATGATGCCTTAATCAGGGTAGATTTATTACAAAATGAATATAATAATTTAAGTATCGAACTTAAAAATACAGGATTTGACAAACGCATAATAAATGCAATGATTTTTAACTTTCAACAACGTATTGAAATTTTACAAAATTTGTTAGATCAAATCGAAATAATTAAAAACTCACAAAATGAAACGATTATATAGAAATAACTCAAATAGAAAAGAAATTTATAGTGAGTCGCAAATGAACCTAAGATTAAAATCTAATACTATGAAAACAATACACCTATTTAAATATAGCCTTTTTCTGGGTTTGTTATTGCTTACAAGTATTAGTTTTGCTAGTACGCCAGAAGAAGGAAAATATAAAAAAACCAAAACTATTTCTAAAGAGTTTACTGTAGGAAATGACAATACTGTTGACATTGAAAACAAATATGGCGATATTACTATTACTACTTGGAATGAAAATACAGTAAGTATAGAAGTTGTGATTACCGTAAAAAGTAGTGATGAAGAAATTGCTAATAAAAGGTTTAATAACATCAATATAGCGTTTAACCAAGAGGGAAACCGCGTTTTAGCTAAAACAATAATTAATAAAAATAAAAACAAATGGAGTTTCTTTAAAGGAAATATATCTATAGATACGCAGATTGATTACCATATTAAAATGCCAGTCAATAATCATGTAGATTTAAATAATGACTACGGTAGTATTTTTATAGACGCTCTTGATGGAAAATGTAAAATAAATTGTGACTATGGCTCTTTAAGAATAGGGGAGTTGAATAACAGAACAAACAACATATACCTAGATTATGGAAGTAGCTCCACAATAGAATACATAAATTCGGGTAAGATAAATACCGATTATTCTACACTTTCTATAGATAAGGCAAATAGTTTAGAATTAGTAGCAGATTACACAAATCTTGAGATTGAAGAAGTTGAATACTTAAAGTATACCAATGATTACGGTAGCTTAAAGATAAATAGAGTACAAGTGTTAGAAGGAGATGGCGACTATTTAACTTTAAAAGTTTTTGAATTAGATGAACAAATGACAGTAAGTTGTGATTATGGTTCAATAAAGGTATATCAAATAAATAGAAGTTTTAATAAAGTTTATATAGATGCCGATTATACAGGAGTAAAATTAGGAATAGAAAATGCTGCAAGTTTTAATTTCGACTTATCAACTTCTTATGCAGATATAAGATTTGATGATTTAGATGTAAACTTTAGTTTTAAAGAAGTTAAAATGTTCTCTAAAACTTTTAAGGGAAGTGTTAGTAAAGAAAACAGTGATTCTTTTATAAAAGTAAACTCTTCTTATTCTAATATAAAATTATATCAAGCAGATGAATAATAATGACCAACTGATAACTGATAACCGACAACTGACAAAAACTAACAATTAATTTTAAACACATGAAAACAATCACACTAACATTTGTATTACTTTTAAGTTTCAATCTAACAGCTCAATCTTGGTTTGGAAAAAAAATAATTGGAAATGGAAAACAAGTAACTATTGAGAGAATCGTTGCAGACTATGAAGAAATCAACATAGCTGGAGCTTTTGAAGTCGAATTAGTAAAAGGGACTGAAGGAAATCTTTCAATTGAAATAGAAGAAAATTTACAAGACTATTTAGTAACAAAACTCAAAGGTGAAACGCTAATCATTCGTTGGAAACAAGGATTTAAAGTTCGTCCTAAACATACAGTGCATATAATAATCCCTTTTATTGAAATAGAAGGTGTAAACTTAGCAGGTTCAGGAAAAGTAAAAAGTACTGACAGTATAGCTACTCAAGAATTTGAAATAGAATTAGCAGGCTCAGGAACTATAGATTTAAAACTCAATACAGAAGAAGTAGATTGTAGTATGGCAGGTTCTGGTTCTGTAATATTAAAAGGAAACACGAATGACTTTGATTGTTCAAAAGCAGGTTCAGGTAATTTAGATAGTTATGGTTTTAAATGTGAAAATATTGATATTTCATCAGCAGGATCAGGAAGTGCAGAAGTTTTTGTAAGCTATTCTTTAGTAGCTCAAACGGCAGGATCAGGAAGTATTTACTACAAAGGAGATCCAAAAGATGATACTTTAAAAGTTGCTGGAAGTGGTCGTATTTTAATGAAATAGAATAAAATTATTTTAATCAATTACATGGAAAATTAACATGAATTTGTGTTTTAATTAACAAACATATTTTCATAACAGCTACTAACATACGTTACCAATATTACTACCTAACCAAATGTTTATGAAATATTCATTTTATATAATTGCATTACTTTTTTCATTTCAAGTAATTGCTCAAGAATCACAAAAGACTTACGAAACAAAATTTACTGAAATAGCACCAACAATTGATGGTGTTTTAGATGATGCTGCATGGAAAAATGCTGCTATTGCAACTAATTTTGTCATGTTAAGACCTGGAAGTGGTACACCAGAGCCAAAAAATTTAAAGTCAGAAGTTAAAATAGTGTATGATAATGAAGCCATTTATTTTGCGGCTTTTCTACACGATGATAAACCTCATGAAATACCTATGGAATTTCAAACAAGAGACAATTTTGGTAATGCCGATTTTTTTGGAGTTGCAATAAATCCTCAAAATGATGGGATTAACCAAACTGAATTTTTTGTGATGAGTACAGGAAATCAAAATGATGCAAAAGTAACAGCGGGAAATGAAGATTTTAGTTGGAATGCTGTGTGGTATAGTGAAGTTTCTCTAGTAGATGATGGTTGGATTGTTGAGATGAAAATACCTTATTCTGCTTTGCGTTTTTCAAATGAATCCATACAAACATGGAGCATGAATTTTCATAGACGTCACCAAAAAACCAGAGATCATTATTCTTGGAATTTTATTGCTAAAGATAAGGGAAGTATCGCTCAGTATGATGGTTTATTGACTGGAATAAAGAATATTCATCCACCTGTAAGGCTAAGCTTTTCGCCCTATGCAAGTGCGATTGTTGATGAATTTAAAGGAGATTATGAGTTTGGTTGGAGTGCAGGGATGGATTTAAAATATGGTATCACCGAAAGTTTTACACTTGATGCTACTTTGATACCAGATTTTGGTCAAACTGCTTATGATGAACAAATTTTAAATATTAGTCCGTTTGAAACAAAATTTTCAGAAAAAAGACAATTTTTCACTGAAGGTCTTGACCTTTTCTCAAAGGCAGATTTGTTTTATACAAGAAGAGTAGGAAGTTCACCAAGTTTAAAATCATGGGAAATAGTTTTAAGTGAAAATGAAACTATTAAAGAATATCCCAACAAGGTAGATATGATTAACGCACTAAAGTTGTCAGGTAGAACAAAAAATGGATTAGGAATAGGTGTCTTTAATGCGATAACTAAAAAAACTAAGGCTACAATTTTAAAGAATATTGCTGATGAAACTAGAGAAATAGTTGTGGAACCTATAGCCAACTATAATGTATTAGTACTTGACCAACAGTTTAATAAAAACTCATCTGTTACCCTCGTAAACACCAATGTTTTACGGCAAGGATATTTTAGAGATGCTAATGTTACTGCAGCTCTTTTTGATTTAAAAACAAAAAATAGCAAGTATGGTATGTCTGGCGGCATAGCAATGAGTACTATTTTTGAAGATAAAACAACATCAGGTTATGAAGGTAAATATGAAATAGGGAAAGTCAGTGGAAACCATCAGTTTGATGTAGGTTGGGAGTTTAGAAATAAAAATTATGACAAAAATGATTTAGGTTTTCAACGAAAGAATAATTATATGGAATTCCAATCTAGTTATTCCTATAGAATTTTTGAACCAAAAGGAAACTTTAATAATTTTGGAATTTATTTTTGGAATGAAATAAACTATTTAATGTCCTTAGACACGAGTTTGTTGTACTATAAAGAAAAACCAAATCTATATACAGGAAGTTACGCAGGTATAAGTGCTTGGGCAACTACAAAAAAACAGCTTTCTTTTGGAGGGAATTTAAATCTAGATATCGGTAAACAATTCGATTATAATTACAATTATCAAATAACAGGTAAGTTTTATAAAACAAACCCTAATATTGGCTTAAATGGATGGATTTCTACTGATTATAGTAAAGTGCTAGCAATAAATTCTAGTTTTTATTTAGGAACTAAAGTAAATGACCCTCAAAATTATACGGCTTTCTCTTTAAGTCCTAGATACAGAATTAGTAATAATATGCTTATGGATTTTAGATCAAATTTCAACTATGCAAATAATCAAAAAGATTTTGTTAAGCAAATAAATGAAATTGATGTTTTTGGGAAAATAGATGAAATTGATGTTTTTGGGAAAAGAGATAGGCTAACAATTACCAATACTTTCTCCACTAAATATAACTTCAATACTAAATCATCTTTGGGAATGAGTTTTAGACACTATTGGTCTGAAGTAACTTATTCCGATTCCTTTTATAAATTAGAAAATGATGGTTCCTTAAGTAATTTCAACCATAGTGAAAATGAAGATATTAACACCAATATTTGGAATTTTGACTTGAGTTATTCATTAGAATTTGCACCTGGTAGTCAATTATCCTTTTTATACAGAAACTCAATTTTCACTAATGGAGATAACACAGATTTATCTTATTTTAAGAATGCACAGAACTTATTTGACACACCATTATCCAATCAATTATCTTTTAAATTAATCTATTATTTAGATTATAATTCTATAAAAATATAATAGTCAGCTCTTTAGATGTTTTTTTATTAAAAAGTTGTTTGTTTGTAATAAATTGATAACTTTGAGGTATACTTTTACCCAAATGAAAAAAAAAAAATTACTCCTACTATTTTTGATAATAACAGTAAATATATTTGCTCAAAAATCAAAGAAATCTTTAAAAGTTAGTTTTACTAAAAACCCCCCAAAAATTGATGGTATCCTGAATGATGTTGCTTGGATGAATACAAATAAAGCAATAGATTTTGTGATGTATGAGCCTGGCTATGGAGATGCCGAGCCAAAAGATCAAAGGACATTTGTAAAAATGCTATATGATCATGAAGCTATTTATGTTTGTGCTACCTTATTTGATTCCAATCCGCAAGATATCCCCATGCAATTTACGACAAGGGATAATTTCGGGCAATCAGACTCTTTTACTGTATCAATAAACCCATATAATGATGCCATTAATGATATTCGATTTCATGTAATGAGTACAGGTACACAAGCCGATGTTAAGATATCTAATGAAGGAGCTGACACTAGTTGGAATGCAGTATGGGAAAGTGCCGTTTCAATTGATGATAAAGCTTGGTATGTAGAAATGAAAATTCCCTATTCTGCACTACGTTTTCCATCTAATAGTTCAGATGATTGGGGTATTAATTTTTATAGAAATATCAGTCAAAAAGAAGAAAGTTATTCTTGGAATTTTATCGACACCAAAAAAGGTGATAAATCCGATTATTCTGGTTTGTTAACAGGAATTGAAGATATTAATCCTCCTTTAAGATTAAGTCTGTACCCGTATGCACAAGGAAGTTTTTCTATTTATGATGGAGATGAAAATTGGGATGGAACAGCTGGTTTAGATTTAAAATATGGCATAAATGAAAGTTTTACCCTAGATGTTACTCTAGTTCCGGATTTTGGACAAACAGAATTTGATGATTTAGTTTTAAATTTAGGTCCATTTGAAGAACAATATGAAGAAAAAAGAGCCTTTTTTACGGAAGGAACTGATTTGTTTTCAAGAGGAGATTTATTCTATTCTAGAAGAATAGGAAGTACTCCTACAATAGATATTAGTGAAGAATTAAATGAAAATGAAGTTATTGAATCACAACCTGCCAAATCTAAAATGCTCAATGCTACAAAATTATCTGGACGTACTGACAGCGGTTTAGGCATCGGGTTTTTTAATGCAATTACAGTAGCCAAAACAAGAATACTTGACACAGTAACAAATAATAGTAGAAAAGTAATATCAGACCCCTATACCAACTACAATATTTTTGTATTAGATCAAACCTTTAATGATAATTCTACTATGAGCTTAGTTAATACTAATGTGTTAAGGCAAGGTAATTATACCGATGCCAACGTTACATCTGCACTTGTTGACTACAGAACTAATAATAACAAATATGCATTCAAAACCGATTTAAGTGTAAGTAATAGATTTACTAGCAATGGCTTAGACACAGGTTTTGAAGGTAAATTAAAGATTAAAGAAATTGAAGGAGCACATAGATTTGGAGTAGAAATTAAATTGAGTGATACCAAATACAATAAAGATGATTTAGGTATTCAAGATTATAATAACTTCGTTAGATATGAAGCATCCTATAGGTATAGAACCTTTAAACCATTTGGTAATTTCAATAGAGTTGGAGTAGGAGTTTGGTCTTATTTAGAATACAAATACAAACCCTATACTTACGCAGATAATGGTTTAGGTATAAGTGCATGGGCAGTTACTAAAAACCAAGTAAGATATGGTACAAACCTTAATGCTTATTTGGGGTATCTCAATGATTATTATGAACCAGAAACAGAAGGTAGATTTATTAAAGCTAAGCAACTTCAGTATGCAAATTTTTGGTTTAGAAGTAATTACGCAAGAAAATTAGCCCTTTTCACATCATTAACAGGTGGTGCACAATTAGGCGAGACGAAACCACAAAAAAACATAAATGTTATTCTTAAACCACGCTACAGATTTAATAATAGATTTCAAATAATTTATTTATTTAATTGGTTATTAGACACCAATAAAAAAGGACATGTAGATGATATAAATGAAACAGATATTATATTTGGAAATAGAAAAGAAAAAGTACTCGTTAATAGCTTGCAAAGCACGTATAACATTTCTACAAAATCATCTTTTGCATTAGCTTTTAGGCATTATTGGATTCAAGCAAATTATGACAATCAATTATTCTTATTAGAGCAAAATGGTTCATTAAGTCAAATTACTCACACAGGAGACTACAATGAAAATGTAAATTATTGGAATCTCGATTTTAACTATTCATGGGAATTTGCACCAGGAAGTCAATTAGTGGCTCAATATAAAAATGCAATTTATAATGATAATGGAAGGTCAAAGCTTCATTTTAATGAAAATCTATCTGGTTTATTTAATGAACCTATTAAAAACCAATTCTCTTTAAAACTTATTTATTATTTAGATTCTAATGATTTTTTTAAAAATTGAAATAAGAGAGTTGTCTTGTTTTAAAAAAAGATGTATTTTTATACATTCTAAAGTATAAATTAATTTAAACTAAAACTATAGCATTATGCAGACCAAATTACTATATCTAAGCGATTTGAAATTTAACTTAGATGTATGGAAACGCGAATTAAAATTTCATCAAGCAGAAATGGATGAATTTGAGGAAAAATTGGGAGATATCTCAATTAGAGGATTGGGCGTAGATACCATGGCACCTCTCGAAGGATTTCAAAATAAAATAATCAGAGAAAGAGAAGTAATTGGTAGATTACTACAACGTATCAGAAAAAAGAACAAGTTAATAGAAACAGCTGATATGAGTGAAAATATTGATGGTAGATTACGTCAACAACAAAGTATGCTACGTGATGATATGAAAATATATATCAAACTCCATTATGCTCTTAAAGAAGAAATGATGGATTTCTTCTTACAATGGTTGTAATATTTATAAAACTTGAAATAAAAATATTTCAAGTTTTTTTTTAAACAACCTTTTAGTTTTTAGGCATCTTGAGTGTTAAACAATACTATTTGGTGTGATAATTAACCTTATTTACAATGTTATTCATTGTATCTACAACTTTTCAATCTTGTAAAAAAGACAAGGATGAGGGGATGACTGAATAGACGATTATGAAACTAAAAATAGTAAATCCTATAACAAACAAAAAAGTAAACTAGTTAAATTTATTCTTTTTAAAACAAAAGGTTTTAAGAATACAAAACGCTTTTTAAAGAATCAATATAAAGCACTTTCTAAATAAAAATATTTAGATTATAAATACAAACTCCTGTTCAATACTTTTGAACAGGAGTTTTTTAATTGTAACAAATCCAGTTATTCCTTTATAAGCTTCAAAGTAGTACGCTCATCATTATGCTCAATTTTTATAAAATAGATACCAGAACCTAAGTTAAGTTTATTTATTTCAATAGTTTTATTGGCTAATAAATCTTCAACTGTTTTATGATAAATATTTCTTCCAAGAATATCATATAAAGAATATTTTACTGATTTTCCTGGAGTTAAACTATTAATTGTAATAGATAGCTTATCTTTAAATGGATTAGGAAAAGCAACCACATTAAACCCAATTTCTTCTTCTATAATACCCGAGAAATCTTCATCTACATATATTTTTAATTCGCTTAAACTAAAACAATCACCGCCATAATTTGTGCTAGGTGTAAGCAAAACATACCTTGCCAAACTTCCAAAGAAATCAGGACCTTCTTCACCTTCATAAATAGTAAAACCTGATGCTTGGTTTAAAGAAAAGTTTCCCAAATTAGTCCAATTGATAGCATCTAACGAATAATCAATTGTATAGTTTTGAATACCATTATTTAGATTATTTGGTTCATTGGCATTCCAAATTTTAGAATCAAATAGTGTGTAATCATAACCTAAATCATATAAAATCCAATGCGAATTTCCATAGTCTGAATTAGGATTAGGTGATGTCTCACATGAAATCCAAGCATCAAACCAGTTAGTGCTATGCCTGTCTGAATAACATTGTGCATTAACTTGTTGCCAGCTTAGAAATAGGAGTGTTATTAATAATGTATTTTTCATTTTTGTCTTTTTAAAAGGTCGTTAATCAAGGTTACACTCATTATATATTCATAAAACCAATTGGCGGTAATCCCGAACCTGAATCATAAAATCTATAAAGATTTGGGAAAATCATATCTAAATCACTATTAGAAACCCCAAACCACTTTGCCAATTCTGCCATATACATATCAGCAGAAGTTGTCGGTATTAAACGTCCGTCTTGAATATCTAATGGGTTGTTTAAGGCAAGGCTAGGATAATTTCCATACATATCTTTTCCTATAACAGAACCTCCCATTATAAAAGCATTTCCTCCCCAAGCATGATCTGTTCCATTTCCGTTAGATGTAAGTGTTCTTCCAAAATCAGAAATACTAAAAGTGGTCACAGATTCAGCTATTGTTAACTCCTCTGTAACTGCATTGAAATATTCTAAAGCATCATTTACTTCAGTAAGTAAATTAGCATGATTGAGTAATAATTCATCATGATGATCCCAACCATCTATTTGTACATAAAAAATTTGTCTTGAAAATCCCAAAGTATCTCTTGCTGCAATGGTTTTTGCAACCATTTGTAATTGTTCAGCTAAATCATTATTAGCAGGTATAACAGTAGTAAAATCAGGAACTGCATCAATGGCAGTTTGAAATGATTGGCTGGCTTCATTTGAAGATTTAATGGTATTGATGTAGGTATTTTTAAAAACATCATTATAATCTTTATCCATCATAGAATTTAAAGCATTTGTTTTCAGCACGTTGAACGGATCAGTATCTTCATAGTCTAAAATACCAATACTTCCCTCATTATTAATTACATAAGGAATTACCTCTTGTCCATATTGGAAAAGATTGGTTCCTCTTAAAGAGATATTCATTGAAATACTATCATTTGCATTCATGGATTGAACTAAGTCAGCAATTCTGCCACCCCAACCTATGTTAGTTCGTTCATGCGGACGACCACTATGCCATTGTTGTTGTTGATCAGAATGTGAAAGTAGCCCTAATGGTTTTTTAAAAGCTGTATTGTAAAAATCAGTACTATTTGTTATTGGTTCTACCAAGGTGCCAACATTACTTAAAAAAGCTAATTTATTTGTTTCAAAAAGTTGTTGCATATTTCCCATGCTAGGATGTAATCCATACGATTTTCCGTCTGTTGTAATTGGGTTGATGGGAAGTATACTTCCAGCTCCTGTTTGCGGAATTGCCAAGTTAGAACGGGATGTTGCATATTCATTATATTCAGGATTCCCTCTTGGTACTAACATGTTAAAGGAATCATTTCCTCCTCCTAACATCAAGAAAACCAAAGATTTATAATCACCATTTGCTAAAGAAGAATTGTCTAAAGCAGAGGCTGCCATAGCTTTCATATTTATTAAAGATGAAAATAAAGTAGTATAACCAACTGCCGCACACGACTTTCCAATAAAATTTCTACGTGATATATTTGTTGCTTTTTTCATGTGTTTTTCTTTATTTTTGGATAGCATAATCAGGACTTATAAACAAAAGGTATAAAGCCATTTTTACTCGATAATACATATAGTCAATATCTGGGTCACTACCTTGAATAGGAGTTATGGCATCTCTAATAATTTCACGAGTTTCTTGTGATAATAAGCCACTTGTAAAAAGTTTATCAAGATGGTTGATCAATACTTCAGGGTCTTTTGCCCAATATTGTAAAGAATCAAAATTTAAAGTTGCATCTTCTAATTCTAAGTCCCAAGTTTCAAAAATAGGAATCCACTCCGGCGAAGTGAAATAATCAATAATATTAACATAACCAATACTAGTTGATGAATTGTGTATCTGGAATTCAGGAGCTACTAATCCATTGTCAGCTATTTCGCCATTTGGTTTAAAATCAGGTAAGAAAAAATTAAAAACACTTGGTGCGGAAAGTGGAGCTTGACCTGTACTTATATAGAACCAATATCCGACATTCCAATCTAAACCAGAAGGTGTATCTCTATCGATTTGCCTAGCCAAATTAAAATAACGCATCATTGGCTCTTTAAGTTTTCCTTGGTCTGGGTGATTCACCCAACCACAAGTTCTAGCCTCATTATGTAACAAAATAGCTTTAATAACAGCTTGCATATTACCACGAACTCCAGCTGTGTTATTAAATGCCGATGCGACATGATTAATATATTGTGGAGTAGGATTTGATTTTATTAAACGTTGGATTAATCGTTTAGCTAAAAATGGCCCTACATTAGGATGATTAAATAGATGATTGACAGCCATTTCTATATCTTGCATTCCTGCTTGTCCACTTGGTATTGTAAAACCATTTAATAAGTGTTTTTCTCCTTGCTCATGCCAATCTTCATATACTGCCATTGGGGTATCTTTTTTACACCACCAAAAATGTAATCCAAATTCTGGTGTTATTCCTTGAACATTTTCGATTACATCACCGACTCCTAATCCAGTGAATACTTTTGCAAATTCTTTAATGTCATCGTTATCATAAGTTGGTACTCTTTGGTCATTAGCATCTAGAACATAACTACCATCATTGTTTAACTCATGTAAACCAATACTAAATAATTGCATGATTTCACGAGCGTAGTTTTCATCAGGATGAATATTTAAAGAAGGGTTACTTTTTGGGTTATTATAATGACTTAAATAATACCCCATCATAGGGTGCAGGCTTACATCTAACAATAAATCTTTAAAATTGCCAAAACTATTAGCAGCTAACATGTCATAATAATAGCCAATTCCATTTCCATAATTTGCTAAATCTGAATTAGTTGAAATAACCATAATTTCACTCAACGCAAGTGCAACTCTTTGTCTTAATAAATCATCATTATTCATGTTATTTTGCCACCATGCATACAAAAAGTGAGAAGCTTCTGGACCAAAATAATCTACAGGATCACCACCATTAGTAGTCCACATTTCTAAAGCATCTTCATAAATACTTTCTGTTAATTGACCTAAAGAATTTGAATTTAATGTGAACTGGTTATCAATCCAATCTTCAAAAGATCCTTGTGAGACTGTTTTGATGTATTCAAGATTAGTCCCAAAAGTTGTTTGTGCTAAAAAGCGTGAAGTTTTCAATAGTCTAGCATCTAAACCATTACCATTAATTGTGTTTTCAGCGAGCGCAACTTCGTTCCAATCTGTGCGACTTTGTTCACTGCTCGATGAAACTGTTATGCCAATGGCATGACCAGCACCTACATAATCGGTGTATTCTTGCGAAAAAAGAGAAGCATAACAGAGGAATACGATAGAAGATAAAATGTATTTCATAATTAGTTCGTTTAATATGATGTACCCAAAAAGAGCATAGATTGTATCAATAAAGTGTTAGATACAATTATTTACTAGGGGTTTAATTCCTCAAATATAGTGAAAAATAATTTGGTGTTAAAAAATTGAAGATTACAAATGTTTATACCATAGTTGTTTAAAACCTGAGTTGGATGTAAGCTTTTTTCACAGCTTAGATAAATTTCATCATATTTGACACTAAATTTTAGAAGGACTAACCCGCCTTGCCGGCGAGGCTGGCTGGTTAATTCAAGAAAATTTGGCAAGAATATGGTAAAATTTTTCAAGCCCAAAGGGAAGTAAAACAAAAGGCAATCTTTTTTGTGAAAAATTATCAAAATATCTAGATATTCAGATGATTTTTCACTTCAAATCTCACTTTTTTTTGCTTCTGTGAATGAAATTTTACATCCAATTCAAGTTTAAAGAGTATTGATTAATTCTACGCCATCATCAATGAGTTTTGATTGTTCTTTCGAACTTTTTTGATTTTGTAAATACTCAAGTACTAATTTACTAAAAGTATTGTCTTTTAATTGATATGTCAGTTCGTATATTTCAAGAACTAATAACCAATCTTTCGGATAATATTTTTTAATTTCATTAAATACTCTTTGTAATAGTTCTATTGAAATAGTTCCTGTATTTCTATTATCTCTTATAGTTTGATATAATTTATGAAGCTTAATTTCATCATTAGTATAGGTAATAGTATGTGTTTTTTCAGAACCAATAGGTTTAAAATTTTCAAAAGAACTGATGTCTGCAGGACCCGAAAAAGCAGATAGGACTCTTTTCCCTACTGCCATGTCGTAAATACCCCAATCTGGTTGAAAAAGTATTTCATCTCCATAAGTTACCGTGCAGTTTTTAAAAGAAATTACTAAAATTTTACCTTGTAAATTACGGATACCTGTAATTATTTCACCAGAAACATGAATTCCACCATTAAAATGTAAATCAACAATTTTTCCTTCATAGATTCCATAAGCTTCTAAGTCAGAAGGGTACATGTCTTCGATTGCTAAGTTAATTCCTTTAAGTTTTCCAACGGGGCTACCAAATCCGTCAGTATGATATCCTGTTCCATGTGCAATTAGTTCCTTGTCTTTATAGGCAAGAGCTGTTTTACTATTTGTTTTAAAATAGAGAACTCTGTTGTTTTCATCTTTTATAACTTGACTAAAAATACCAGATATTTGTAAACCTGTAGATAACTCAATACTACCTATATTTTTTGATTTTATTAATTTGTTTAGTCCTTTTAATCCTCCTTTACGTAATGCCATTTTATTTGCAAATTCTTCGAGTACAAGACTAAGATAAGCAAAGTCTGGCGTTACAAATAATTGAGGTTGGGGTTTGGTGATATCAAAATTTTGCTTGGCAGCTTCAATCGAATAAGGTATTTTTTTTACATGATCTTTTAAACAACTTTCACTTTCACCAATGGATGAAAGCAAACCTGCTCCGTAGATTTTAGGATTATCTAATTCACCAATGAGTCCATATTCAACAGTCCACCAATGCAAATTTCTAATTTGAGCCATTTCAGACAATTCTACAATTCCATTTTGAATAGCGATAACTGCTGTTTCAGCTTTTTTAATTTCAACTTCTGAAGTATGAGGATCTTCTTTTAGAATAGATAATAAACGAATAGCTTCGTACAATTTAAAATCTTCTGCAGAGGAAATGGCTTTGTTTCCGATTTCGCCAAATCTGCGTAAGTATTCTGCATATTCAGGATTGGCAATGATAGGAGCATGACCTGCTGCTTCATGGATGATGTCAGGAGCTGGTGTATAGGAAATATGATTTATATTTCTAATATCACAAGCAATAACTAAAACGTTATGGGCTTGAAATTCCATAAAAGCATTGGGTGGAATAAATCCATCAACTGCAACTGCAGCCCAACCAATCTTGGCAAGACGCTCGTTCATCTCATCAATACTTGGAATTTTTTCAATGGAAATACCAGTTTGTATAAGCCCGTTTAAATACGATTTATGAGCCTTATTCTTTAAGGATTGCGTGTTTAATCGCATCACATACCGCCAAACAGCATGATTTTGTGCCGTGTAAGAATTGTAATCTTGTTTAACAGTATATTGTAATAAATGCTTTGGAAGCTTATTTAAAAGTTGATTCATCATATATTTAGTTAGTGTTGGGTAAATATATGAAAAAGATGTTAAATGTCGGTTTTTGGTTATCTGTTGTCAATCAACACACCTTCAAATTGACATAGTATCAAATCTTCAAATCAACAATTACAAAAACATCGCACTTACTTTTTCTGCTCTTCTACTTTCAGAATAATCGTAAAAACCTTCACCAGATTTGATTCCTAATTTACCAGCTTTTACCATGTTTACGAGTAAAGGGCAAGGTGCATATTTAGGATTTTTAAATCCGTCATACATAACATTAAGTATGGATAAACAAACATCTAGTCCAATAAAATCAGCTAGTTGTAATGGTCCCATTGGGTGAGCCATTCCTAATTTCATAACGGTATCAATTTCAGGAACACCAGCGACACCATTATATAAGGTTTCAATACTTTCATTTAGCATTGGCATTAATATTCTGTTGGCTACAAACCCTGGGTAATCATTTACTTCAACAGGTGATTTTTTTAGTTTTCGAGAAAGATCCATGATTGTTTCAGTCACTTCATCAGAAGTCGAATAGCCTCTAATAATCTCAATTAATTTCATGATTGGCACTGGATTCATAAAATGCATACCAATTACTTTATCAGGTCTTTTGGTTACTGCTGCAATTTCTGTAATAGAAATTGAGGATGTATTGGTGGCTAAAATACAAGAGTCTTTAGCTTCTTGGTCAAGCTCTCTAAAAATTTTTAATTTTAAATTTAGGTTTTCTGTAGCAGCTTCAACAATTAAATCTGCATTTTTTACACCTTCACTTATACTAGTGTATGAAGAAATATTTTGTAAAGTATCCTCTTTGTCTTGTTCCGTAATTCGCTCTTTTCCTAAGAGTCTCATTAGGTTTTTAGTGATGGTAGCAACTCCTCTGTCTATGGCATCTTGAGAGATATCAATAAGATTTACTTGGTATCCATTTTGTGCAAAAACATGTGCGATACCATTTCCCATAGTACCTGCACCAATTACTGCTATATTTTTCATGATGATGTGTGTTAAATGTTAAGACACAAATTTACGAAAATTAGCTCTAAAAGCAGATTATTTATTATTTTTATCCCATAATTATTTAGAATTTGAAAGATACACCTAAACATCAAGGATTACGGAATCAACTAGTAGAAATAGTGGCTCTAAAAGGCATAAAGTCTAAAAAAGTTTTAGAGGCTTTGGCAAAAATACCAAGGCATTTATTTATGGATTCTGCATTAGAATCACATGCCTATGAAGACAAAGCATTTCCAATTGCTTCAAATCAAACCATTTCTCAACCTTATACAGTTGCCTTTCAAACAGAATTATTACAAGTCAAAACTAATGACAAAATCTTAGAAGTAGGAACTGGAAGTGGCTATCAAACAGCAGTTTTATTAGAATTAGGAGCCAAAGTATATACCATAGAAAGACAAAATGAACTGTTTAAAATTGCCAAACGATTTTTACCAAAGTTAGGTTATCGTCCTAAATATATGAGTTTTGGCGATGGTTATATTGGTTTACCAGAGTATGCACCTTTTAATGGAATATTGGTAACGGCAGGAGCACCATTTGTTCCTAAAGCTTTATTAACTCAACTTACAATAGGAGGAAAGCTTGTTATTCCTGTAGGCGAGAAAGTACAAATAATGACCGTATATACCCGAAAAGGCGAAAAAGAATTCTCGAAAAAAGAATATGGTGAGTTTAGATTTGTACCTCTTTTAAAAGATAAGGAATAATTAGCTAATTAGCCGATTGATTGATTAGCTAATTAATTCGGACTTCTTTTAAGTTCTTCCTATATATAAAAATTGTAATAGTTGTTTTATGGAAAAGGAGAATAAATAAGTAGCACATTATTCGTTAGTTAGAT
>DQTL01000101.1 GCA_015662775.1 Lutibacter sp. | reverse complement strand
TGGAAGCAAACAGGATTAAAAGATTATTATTAGCACATGATTCAATTTCTGACGTAACTATTATTACTCCTTCTCGTAATAAAAAAAATCCAGATCAAGTATATATGAATAAGGAAAAACTCCAAGAAAGCATAGAAGAAAAGAAAGATACTTGGGTATTATTAATAAGCGACCTTAAAGTTATTTCATCTGATGTAGTCAATACCTTTGGTGTAATGGCTAATGAACATGCTATTAAACTTTTCACTACAAAGATTTTTGAAGATTTTAAACATCTTGATTACCAATTATTAGGACAATTATCATGGAGTTTTCCTAGTACTCAATTTATAGATTTAAACAATCAATCTGTTACTTCATTTAAGAAAAAATATTACAATCTAAACCACGCTCAACCTAGTAAGTATTCATTTACTGGTTTTGATATGACTTATGATTCATTAATGCGTTTAGCACAAGGAAATAATTATTCAGAAGGATTAGAAGCAGGTAAATCAATTCGTTTATCTCACCAATTTGACTATATAAACTCAAACAAAGGTTTTGATAATAAAGGTGTTTTGTTGATTTCTTTTAATAAGGATTTGGAGTACCAATTATTAAAATAGGTAGTTACAACAAGCTTAAATCTCCTTTACCTTTACGTAGAATAATTGGTTCAGAGTCCGTTATATCAACAACTGTTGAGGGTTTATTACCACCATAACCCGCATCAATAATTATATCAACGTGTTTTTGCCAGTTTTCATATATGATTTCAGGATCTGTTGTGTATTTTATAATCTCATCATCATCTTTTAAAGAGGTGACTGCCATAGGATTCCCTAATTCTTCAATGAGAGCTTGTACAATAGAGTTATCAGGTATTCTAATACCCACGGTTTTCTTATTCGTAAAAGGTTTTGGTAATTTGCTAACTCCATTCATAATAAAAGTAAAAGGACCTGGCAAACATCTTTTTAATAATTTATAGGTAGGCGTGTCAATAGATCGTACATATTCTGATAAATGACTAAGTGAATTGGTCACAAAAGAAAAATCAGCTTTTTCAATTTTCACACCTTTTAATAAAGCTAACTTTTTTAAAGCTTTAGGATTGTGTAAATCACAGCCTAAACTATAGACCGTATCCGTTGGAAAAACAATCAAACCTCCTTTTTGTAAGGTAGCAACAATCATTCTAATGACTCTTTCATTAGGATTTTCATTATAAAGTTTTAATAATTGTGCCATATAAATGATTTAATGTTGAAATGATTTAATGTTGAAATGATATAATGTTGAAATAAAATAATGCTCAAATGAATTAGTGAATACTCTTTTATTCTTTCTTTTCTTTAAAATCTAGAGATAATGAATTGACACAAAATCTCTTACCTGTTGTTTCTTGAGGACCATCATCAAAAACATGTCCTAAATGTCCACCACAATTGGCACAAAGTATTTCTGTTCTTATTCTACTCAAGGAAACATCTTCTTTGTATTCTACAGTTCCTTCAATAGCTTCATCAAACGATGGCCAACCACAATGTGATTCGTATTTGTTATTTGATTCAAAAAGTAAAGTCCCACATCCTGCACAAGCATAATTTCCTTCTTTGAAATGTAAATTATATGCTCCAGTTCCAGGGCGTTCTGTTCCTTTCTCTCTGATTACATGAAATTGAGCTGGACTCAAAATATCTTTCCATTCTGATTCTGATTTATTTACATTGTATTTCATTGTTTCTGATTTTTGTTTTATTTTACTATTGTTTTGTGCATCAGTTTTGCAACTAACTAAAAACAACACAAATAAGTATATAATAAATTTGTTCATCTTTTAATTCTTAATAAATTCTAATATTTTTTCAATGACCTTTGTATCAATTAATATACGTCGATGACCAAGACCTTCTGTAATCATTATTTCACTATTGATTAAATTTTTATTAATATCATGAGCACATGCTACAGGTACATCGGCATCATCTTTATCATGTATTACAAGTATAGGTGTCTTAACAGATTTAGCCGCAACATAAGCTGATAATACTTCTGTATCTTCGCCAAGCTGTTTATCCATAATGTTTTTCAAAATAACCGCGACTTTGGGTTTTAAACCTAATCTATCAATAAATTGTTCACATAGAGCTGTTATTGAATTACCACTTCCTATTATAACACCTTTTTTTACATGGAGTCCTTTTTTAATAGCATTCAATAATGCCATACCTCCTAAGGAGTGACCAATAACATACTCAAATTGCCCATACTGATTTTCTAGTTCTAGCATACTGGCAATAAACTCAGGCATAGATGATGTTTTGCCTTCTGAACCGCCATGTCCTGTACCATCAAAACTAATAGTCATAAATCCATTTTCTTTGAGCGAAGCTGCAATTTTATATAATTGAGTTCCTCTTCCAGCCCATCCATGAACTAATAATACTTTTTTATTTGAATTACCATATTCATATACACGTATCTTTTTTCCTAATTCTGGAATTAAATGCATCTTTTTTGTAGCATTAACATACATATCTTCCTCCCTTTTTGGTCTTACAAATTTATAAGGAGTCATAAACAATTTAAAAGCAAATTTTGCAGCCAACCAAGGAGATAAGAATTGTAATGTCTTTCCTGTCAATAGTATTGACTTTGGAATTGAAAAAACTTTGTGATTTACCTTTGATTTTGGCATAAATTGTGTACTTTTATTTTTTGTAAAGATATTATTTGTATTAACATATCAGTAAATATTTTAATTATTTAATTTGAAATTAAACCCAAATGAAAAAATTAGTTTCCTTTTTAGCCATTGTTATTATTGTATCGAGTTGTAGTACAGTACCTATTACTGGTCGTAAAAGAATGAATTTTGTACCCGATGCACAAGTTTTACCGATGGCATTTGCTCAATATGATGGTTTTTTAAGAGAACATTCCCTATCAAAAAATGTAACTGAAACCAATCAAATAAAAGATGTTGGAAGTCGTATTTCTAAAGCTGTTGAACGTTTTATGCGTGCCAATGATATGGTAAAAGAAGCCAATAGTTATAGGTGGGAATTTAATCTAGTAGAAGATGAAACTGTTAATGCATGGTGTATGCCAGGTGGAAAAGTAGTATTCTATACAGGTATTTTACCTATTTGTGCCAATGAAGATGGTATCGCCTCGGTTATGGGGCACGAAATTGCACATGCTTTTGCCAAACATGGTCAAGAACGTATGTCTCAAGGTTTGGCTAACCAATTAGGTGGATTAGCTGTAGCTATTGGAACAGCAAACAAACCAGAAAAAACTAGACAACTTTGGGGAATGGCCTATGGTGTTAGCTCTCAATTAGGTATGTTAAAATTTAGTCGTGTACATGAAAATGAAGCAGATAAACTAGGAATGGTATTTATGATAATGGCTGGTTACAATCCGCAAGAAGCAGCTGAAGTATGGGTGCGTATGAGTCAATTAGGTGGACAACAACCTCCTGAGTTTTTAAGCACACATCCTTCACACGAAAGTCGTATTGAAACTTTAACCAACTTTATTCCTGAAGCAAAAAGATTAGCTAAGAAGTACAATGCAGCAGCACTAAAAAGTAGATAGCTAATTTGAACACTTATAAAAACAGCCAAATAATACAAATATATTATTAGGCTGTTTTTTATTCCTTACATTCGCAACTATGTTAAAAAAAGGCAGTAAAAAACTAATAGGAGCTTGGACTTTTTATGATTGGGCTAATTCTGTATATCCTTTAGTTATTACAACAGCTGTTTTTCCTTTGTATTACGGAGCAATTACTGGTGGTAAAAATGCAACTGTTACTATATTTGGCACAGAGTTAATCAACACCGAATTATACACCTATACCCTATCGGTTTCCTTTTTAATTGTTGCTTTTATTTCGCCTATCTTATCAAGTATTGCCGACTATATGGGAAATAAAAAACGCTTTATGCAATTTTTCTTGTATTTAGGTTCGTTTTCTGTCATGGCATTGTATTTCTTTGATAGTGTAGAGCGGTTATGGGTTGGTATCACCTTTTCAATCTTAGCAAGTATAGGCTTTTGGGGAAGTATCGTTTTTTACAATGCATATTTACCTGAAGTTGCCTACCCAGAAGATCACGATAGTGTGAGTGCCAAAGGTTTTATTAAAGGCTATATAGGTTCGGTTTTTTTATTGTTATTTATCTTAACCATGATTATGATGCCACATTGGTATGGTTTTGCCCTAAAAGGTGAAGAAGCACCACAAATAGTCTATCGAATTAGTTTTGTTATTGTTGGTGTTTGGTGGATGAGTTTTGCTCAATACACACTTAAACATCTACCCTACAATACGCATAAAAGAAAGCCAGAAAAAGATTTTATTTTTAAAGGGTATCGAGAGCTTAGACAAGTACTTAGAGAAATAAAAAATCAATATGCGTTAAAAGTATTCTTAATTTCCTTTTTTCTTTTTAGTGCTGGCGTACAAACCATAATTGTCCTTGCTGGTAAATTTGGAGATGAAGAATTAGGCTTGCCCACAACTAATCTAATAATTACCATACTTTTAGTTCAATTAGTTGCTATTCTTGGAGCTTATGTTTTTTCTAAAATTTCTAATAAACTAGGAAATATTACTACTTTAAAAATTACATTAGTTATATGGATTATTGTGACTTTTGCAGCGTATTCATTGCCGGGTCAAAGCCCGAATGTAGATATTTATTTTTATATTTTAGGAGGTTTCTTAGGTTTGGTTTTGGGAGCTACACAAACATTAGCACGATCAACCTATTCTAAGCTTATGCCCGAAGATACTGTTGATACAGCTACTTATTTTAGCTTTTTTGATGTGACTGAAAAAATAGCAATTGTATTGGGTACAGTCATTTTTGGTGTGCTTGTTGGAATAACACATTCTATGCGAACTTCAGTGTTAGTTTTAGCAATTTTTTTCTTTGCGGGTCTTATCACTTTGTTCTTTATGAAACGAACTAAATATGTGTAAATAGATATTAGAACGCTACGCTTTTAGCTAGTAGATGTTAGATCTGTAATACTTTTTCTTAAGATTAAAATGAAAAATAAAATAAATAAATTTGATTTTATTATAGTAGGTGCTGGGATCGTCGGAGCAGCAACAGCCTACAAACTACAACTTAAGTTTCCTGATAAATCAATTGCTTTACTTGAAAAAGAAAGTAAAATTGGTAAGCATCAAACAGGCAGAAACTCAGGTGTCATTCATTCAGGAATTTATTACAAACCAAAATCATATAAAGCAAAGAATTGTAAAAATGGCAGAGAGCAATTACTTGTATTTGCTAAAAAGTATTCAATTCCCTATGATATTTGTGGAAAAATAATAGTTGCAACCAACAAAGATGAATTACTCGCTCTTGAAAACATTTACCAAAGAGGAATTGAGAACCAAACACCAACAATAAAGTATCTAAATACAAAAGAAATAAAAACCATTGAACCCAATATAGAAGGTTTAAAAGCAATTTTAGTTCCCACAGCTGGTATTATTGATTATGTTGCTGTAAATACAAAATTAGCTAGTCTGATTACAGAAATCAATCCAAAAAGTCAGCTAATAACTTCATGTGAATTTTTAGATACTATTTCAAATAGTACAAAAAAAATCATCCAAACCAGTAAAGGAAAATTTACAACTGATAGAATTATTTTTTGTACAGGATTGCAATCCGATAGAATTGCAAAAAAGGAAGATGCTAATCTAAATCTTAAAATTGTAGGGTTTAGAGGTGATTATTATAAATTTACATCAATTAGTGAAAATAAAATAAACAACTTAGTGTATCCTGTTCCTGACCCTGCCTTTCCTTTTTTAGGAGTGCATTTCACCAAAATGATTGATGGTAGTGTAGAATGCGGTCCCAACGCTGTCTTTTCTTTTGCAAGAGAAGACTATAAAAAAACTAGTTTTAATTTTAAAGATACATGGGAAGCACTAACCTACATAGGAACATGGAAATTATTTTTCAAATTTTGGAAAAAAGGTTTAGATGAATACAAAAGAGCTTTTTCTAAACGTTTTTTTGTCAAAGAACTTCAAAAAATGATGCCAAAACTAAAGAAAGATGATTTAATTGTAGCAAAATCAGGCATAAGAGCACAGGCAATAAATGCAAAAGGAGAAATGGTAGATGATTTTAAAATAGTCAATAAAAACGGAAATATTCATGTATTAAATGCACCTTCTCCAGCGGCAACAGCCTGTTTAGCAATTGCTGATGAAATTTTAACGTATATTGATTAGTAAATATGTAGGGTTTTCACTTTCTTTGTTGTTCATTTTAAGAAGAATCTTTAATTATAAATATGAAAAATAGACTACTCATTTTTGCTTTTTTACTTGCAACAGTTATTAGTATTGCCCAAACAATTAACATAAATCCCGATAAATCTGGAGAACCTTGGTTAGTTGGTGGTTTACGACTTCCATCACAAGCTGAATTGAATAAGATTCCTGAATTGATAATTCCAAATAGGTACAAAACAAAAAAGCTTAGTTTACCTACTTTCTTAGATAATAGTACAAATGACTATTTCAGACCTATTTTTAACCAATCACATGGCTCTTGTTCACAAGCAAGTGGAATCGGTTATACATTTACCTATGAGATGAACTTTATGAGAGGTACTTCTGCGAATGTACAGGCAAATCAATATCCTACCCATTACACATACAACTTCTTAAATAATGGCAGTGGTGCAAATGGTTCTTGGTACACGGATGGCTGGGACATAATCAAAGCAAATGGATGTCCAACAGTTCCAACCTATGGAGGTTTAGCTGGTTCAGATAGAAAGTGGATGAGTGGTTATACTAAGTATGAATCTAGCATGGAAAATAGAGTAAAAGATTTTTTTATGATTAATGTAGGAACTCCTAGTGGCTTAGATAATTTAAAATATTGGATGCTAGATCATTTAGATGGTAGTGCAACAGGTGGAATTGTAAATTTTGCTGCTGGAGTAACGGGAGAGTTTTATATGAACTCTAATGATATTATTGTTGAATGGGGTCACACGGTTAACCATGCGATGACAATTGTAGGATGGGATGATACTATAGAATATGATTTTAACGGTGACGGTATTATCACAAATGATATAGATACCAACTCAGATGGTGTCGTTGATATGAAAGATTGGGAAAGAGGAGCCTTAATTATGGTTAACTCTTGGGGTACAGGATTTGGAAATGGTGGTAAAGCATATATCATGTATAAATTACTAGCCGAACCAGCAGGAAATGGTGGAATATATTATCATCAAGTATACGGTATTCATGTTAAAGAATCACCTGAACCACAACTGACTCTTAAAGTAAAAATGTCACATGAAGCTAGAAACAGAGTGAAAATAATGCCTGGTATATCATCTGATTTATCTAGTGTACATCCAGATGAAGTCATGCTTCTCCCTCTATTTTCTATGCAAGGTGGTGATTACCCTATGCAAGGAATTAATACACTACCCATAGAGTTTAGTTTAGATATTACGCCTCTTTTAAGTTATATAAATCCTAATGAAACTGCTAAAATTTTTCTAGTAATACAAGAAATAGATATTAACAATGAATATGCTGGTGAGATTATTGACTTTTCAATTGTAGACAATGCAGGTAATGAATATACGTACACACCACATAATGAAACTATTAATAGTGGCTACACTTTTTTATCGATAAATGCTGCATTAGATTTTGAATTCCCAACCGTTGAAACAGCTTCTTTACCAATTGCTGAGGTTGACGTAGCTTATTCTAAACAATTAACTGCAAGTGGTGGTTCTGCTCCTTATTCTTGGCAACTTGTTCAAAACTATTCAGAAGAAAATTTATCTGAGACTTATCCTACTATTACAAGTACTAAGTTGACGCCAAATAATAATGATGATGGCTATGCAACACAAACACTAGACTTTGATTTTCCTTTTTATGGAAATACATATAGTGAATTATACATAACTACAGATGGTTCAATTTCTTTCAGTCCTACTTTTGCTTATGTTAGATCAGAAAATGCAATTATTGGAAATAAAGTTATAAGTGCCTTTGCATATGATTTATTAATTGATGATTCTAGTCATGGAATTTATTATGAAGGCGACAGTGATAGTGCTACATTTAGATGGAAAGAAACACTCTATGGAGACACATCTGCAAATATTGATGTTGCAGTTACACTCTATCCTAATGGAAGTATTGACTTCTTTTATGGTAATGCCATCACAACTGATTTAAGTTGGGCTTCTGGAATATCAAATGGAGATGGTAGTTACGAAATGACAAGTGTATCTGGCCAACAAGACCCTAGTAACATGCAGTTAGAAATGCAAATGGAAGCTTTTCCTATTGGAATGACTATTGACAGTAATGGTCTATTTAACGGTACTATTTCTGAAGAAGGAAGCTGGGATGTTACCTTTAAAGTAACTGACAATGCTATGGTTTCTGGTATAAAAGTCTTAAATCTTTCAACTTCGGCAGCTTCAGTTCATGAAATTGGATTAAATACCTTTACTATATTACCAAATCCTGTAAAAGATATTTTAAATATCGATTATACATTACATGAAAATTCTCACATAAACATTGCAATTTACGACTTGTCAGGTAGGTTAATTGAAACAATTGTCAACGACCAAAAGAAAGCAGGAACCTATAAAGCAACATGGAATACTAAAGTTAATTCAGGTTTATTTATTTATAAAATTGTTAGCAATGATCTCATACAATCTGGGAAAATAATAGTTGAGTAACTTTTTTAAATAGCAACAAACTAAAAGCCACATAAAAATATGTGGCTTTTTTTATAACCTGAGTTCGACCTAAGCTTTGTTTACAGTTTGAACGAATTTTTAATCAATTCGAAGTTATATTTTTGAAGGACTAACTAGTTAATTTG
>DQTL01000162.1 GCA_015662775.1 Lutibacter sp. | reverse complement strand
ATAGCACCAGTTATGGTGAGAATCGAAAAACGAGCATTGCCTTTAATGATGGGCAGTTGATGTTTGTAATAGAAATACACTTGCGGATTTAAGGATAAGTAGCAATATAGATGTATGTTTGTAGTTATTATTTATTTAAACCTTTAAAATCATGAAACGAGTATTTCTATTATTATTGCTGTTAATTAGTTTTTCTTTGTATTCTCAAAATGTCGATTTATTTATCTGGGCAGGTCAATCAAACGCCCTAGGTCGGCAAGGAGATGCAGCCGAATATCCTGAAGACACGAATAATCTTGACAACCAAATACAATTTAATTGGACAGTTGCTAATGGTTCCAATTCTGCAGGATGGACAACTATGCAAGCACAGACAGGTTATTTTCCTGATGGACATTTTGGTCCTGAAGTCACCTTTAGCAGAAAACTTGTTGAAGCAGGTTACAACCCTGCAATTTTTAAATTTACACAAGGTGCAACTAGTATATTTCAACATTGGCAAGGACCTGGAGATGGTGGCTTATACGATGCTATGACAACTAATCTCAACACCGCAATTACAGCTTTAGAAAATCAAGGACTAACAGTAACTGTAAAAGGTTTTATTTGGATACAAGGAGAATCAGACTCCAATAGCCCAGCAGCAGCAACAGCTTATTTCAATAACTTAACCACTATTATTAATGATTTTAGAGGAGCTGTTATTGATGATGTCAACTTGCCGATATTATTAGGTGTAGATGAGCAATTTTTTAATTTGGTAGACCATGAGCAGCATGAGCAGCATGAAATATTAAACGCTCATCAAGATATTGCTTTAAATGACTCAACAATAAAATTTACATCCATGTATGGTTATCCTAAAGCAGATGATACTCATTTAACTCCTACAGGATTAATCAATCATGGAGAAGATTTATTTAATTCGTTTCAATTGCTCGTTTCAGGAGAATATCCATCAGCAAATTGTGTGCTTTCATCAGTTGGTAATCATGATTCTTTTGAAAGAAGATCATGGGACAATCATTTACTACAGATTGTTCAGGTGTAGTATCAACAATTTCATTTGAAGCAATATCAACGCATACTGATTCCGCTACTTTTACTTTATACAATGGAGCAGATTGTAGTGGAACTGTTTTAGCTTCTCGTACGCTTAATTCTATAGAAATAGGTGATAATAGTGTCGATTTGAGCAATGAAAACTTATATTTAGACAAGGAACACACGTATTACTTTGACATTGTATCGGATACCGATACGGACTGGCGTATTGACTTCAGTGATGTAAACACTGTTTTTGGAGTGTTAAGATGTACATCAAATGACGGAATACAGAATTGTGGAAGAACTTTTCTATATTATGATATGGATTTTTCTGTAAATTTAATAGCAGAGCAAAATGCCGCTTGTACTCTAGTTTCTTCTGGGTCTGAAGTTTCTTTCGAAAGAGCCTCTTGGGGTCAATCCTTTTCTACAGATTGCACAGGAGATGTCAGTATTATTACATTTAGTGCCGCTAATGCTCTTAATGAAGCTGCCACTTTTACTTTGTACGATGGTGCTGATTGTAATGAAGCAATCTTGTACACACAAGTAATGAATGAAATAGTAAATGGTGTCAATACAATAAATATAAATAATGGTTTAGTTTTAAATGAAGAAAACACTTACTTCTTTCAAATAGTATCTGATAATGAAGATCTTTGGCGTATTCATTATAGCAATACAGATTTAGTTGAAGGAATGCTACACACTTTCGAAGATGGAAATTATTGTCAAAGAACATTCCCTAGTTTTGACATGAACTTTTCAGTAGAAATAGCAAATGACACACAATGTATTGATCCTGCTAACGTATATAGTTTTAACTATGATAATAGAACATATAAGATAGTAAAAGAAAATAAGACTTGGGAAGAAGCTGCTAACTGTGCCGTTCAACAAGGTGGTACTTTAGCTAGAATAAATGATGCAGCAGAACAAGCAGCCTTGTGGAATGAACTTCACAATAATGCAGGAATAGTTTTAGCAAATACAGTAGCATCAAATGGTGGTGGAGCATCTTATGTTTGGGTTGGAGGAAATGATATTGCAGTTGAAGGAACTTGGATTTGGAATGATGGTACAAATGATCAGTTTTGGAGTGGTGGTACTAACGGAGTTCCCGTTGGAGGTTTATATTCTAATTGGGGTAACGAACCTGATAATTCTGGTGAACAAGACGGATTATCAATTGCGCTAACTCAATGGCCAATTAATTCTGGTAGCCTTGGGGCAGCTGGTCAATGGAACGATCTTAAAATTTCGGACCCCTTATATTTTGTTATTGAATATTCAACTGATTTAGGGATTAATACTAATGTTGACGATATTGTAATTTTTCCAAACCCAGTAAAAGATTTCTTGACAATTAATGCCAGCTATCCAATAGAAACAATTGAAGTATTTAGCATACAAGGTAAAATGATTAATAAAATTAAACCAAATAAATCCTCTAAAAAGATAGATGTTAATTTTTCTAACTTTAAAAATGGAGTATATATTTTACACGTAACCTATCAAAATGGTTTATCCTCAATTAAAAAGTTTATAAAATAAAGGGCTTTTACTAATTAGCATATAATCATAGTTTTTGTGACTAAAACGAAACAAAAACTATGATTTTTTTAATGAAAGCTATTTTAATCTAGAGAAAATTACAACTTCTATATTAGAATATTTTGCTCTTTAATTAGACTTATTCAAAATCACCAAAGCAGCAATCACGCCAGGAACCCAACCGGCAAAGGTGAGTAGTAAAGTAATTAAAAAAGAACCACAACCTTTGTCAATAACAGCAAGAGGTGGAAAAAGGATGGCAAGTAATGCGCGTAGAAAGCTCATAGTTAGTTTTTTAGGTATTCACATAATATGACGGTATTTTTACGTTTATGTTACAGAAAACACGATGTAAAGTGCAGGTTTTCTAGATGATAACTAAACAGTCTTTTTTTTTAAGCAAAGCGGTCTTAAGTCTTTTCTCAAATAATACTACTATTAATCTTGAATTTTAAATCATAATTAAATTACATTTGTCAAATGTCTATACAAGTTCAAAATCTTTCTAAAACTTACAACAACCAAAAGGCGGTTGATAACATTAGTTTTTCTATAGAAAAAGGAGAAATAGTTGGTTTTTTAGGACCTAACGGAGCTGGGAAATCAACACTTATGAAAATTCTCAGTGGTTTTATTACAGATTTTGAAGGAGAAGCTTTGATTAATGATCAAGATGTTCGGCTTTTTCCCATAGAAACTAAAAAGAATATTGGCTATTTACCAGAACACAATCCGCTGTATACCGATATGTATGTCAAAGAATATTTGGCATTTCACGCTTCCATATATAAGATACCTAAGCAAAGAATACAAGATATTATTGAAGAAGTAGGTTTGCAAACGCATGCTTCTAAAAAAATTAAAGAACTTTCTAAAGGGTATAGACAACGTGTGGGTTTGGCGGCTGCCTTATTGCACAAGCCTGACGTGTTGATTTTAGACGAGCCAACAACAGGACTCGACCCCAATCAATTAGTAGAAATTAGAGAATTAATTAAAAGGTCGGGAAAACAAAAAACAGTTTTATTCTCAACCCATATTATGCAAGAGGTAGAAGCCGTTTGTGATCGGGTGATTATTATTAATAAAGGTCAGCTAGTCGCTGATCAATATTTAAAAGATTTACAAGCCAGTGCAACACAAGTAATAGCGGTTGAATTTGATAAAAATATTGATAAAGAATTAATTGCTTCCTTACCCAATATTAAAACAACCAATCAAATAAATGACACTAGTTGGGAACTTTCATTTAACGGAACAGAAGACCAAAGAGCAACTATTTTTGATTTTGCTCAAAATAATGGCATTAAAATATTGAGTTTATCTCAAAAAACTAAAAATTTAGAGGAGTTGTTTAGAGAGTTAACGAAGTAGAAAACTTTCCTTTGTGTGTTGTAAATCAATAAACACAACATTCTATACTTCAAAACACAAATAAAATCTCAAAATCAATGCTATTAGTTTGAATTCGAACTAATAGTTGTATGTTTGCATCATGGATGAGTTTTTAACAGCAGAATTAATTGGAAAATCTTCAAGATTATTAAGGAATAATTTATCTCTAAAATTAGCTATTGAAAAATTGGGACTATCAACAGAGCAATGGATTATTCTACAGATATTAGCTAAGGGTTCAAAAAACCAAAAAGAATTAGGACTAATAACTCTGAAGAACAAAGCGAGTATAAATAGTTTGGTTTCAAATCTATTAAAGTCAAGTTTTGTGACTAAAATAATTTCCAAAACAGATAAAAGAGAAACAATAATATCAACAACTGATATTGGAAATGAAATTAGAAAGAAAGCAAATAAAATAGCTTCAATTTCAATTAATGAAGCTCTTGATGGGTTTTTGAAAGATGAAGTGAAACAATTGAATAGTTTTTTAAATAGAATTAATACTAATCTTTTAAAAAAGAAGTAAATGAAAATATTAATAATTATTGCAAATCCAAAAATAGATAGTTTTTCTTTTGCAATGGCAAATAAATATAAAGAATTAGCAACGGCAAAAGAATATGAAGTAGAAATAATAGATTTATATAGAACTAAATATCAACAGCCATTTTTTACGTATGAGCATGCAAATGAATTAAAAATAACTCCTGAAATGGATTATTATCAGAATAAAATTTCACAAGCAGATGAATTGGTTTTTGTGTTTCCGTATTGGTGGGGAAGTATGCCAGCAATATTAAAGAATTTTATAGATTGGAATTTTTCAAGGGGCTTCGCATTTGAATATGTAAATTCAAGACCTAAAGGATTACTATTAAATAAGAATGTGAAAATATTTACAACTACGGGTGCACCGTCATTTATTTATAAAATAACGGGTGCCAATAATCGATTAAAAAAAATGTTTCAGAAACAAATTATTGAGTTTTGCGGAATGAAACTAAAATCATTTAATATTTATGGTGGGGTTGATAAGAGTAAAACAAAAACTTCTGATATTCTAAATAAAATTAGATTATAAAAAATCCAAACACCCTAAAGGAATATTCCTGTTAGTAATAAATGCTATTTAAAAATCAATTTTCCAAAAAAGTGTTGTGTAACTTCTACAGTTTCAGGATGATGGTAGGAAATAAGATCACCAGTTGCATATAAATTACCCGTTAATGATTGTTGTGGGTTTACCTCTAATTTGTTCTCTCCTTTGTGATATACAATTACATTTTGAGCGATTAAATTACGTCCTTCAAATTTTCCAATACCTGCGTGATAACTCAATCTTAAATTTGTGGTAGTGCCTTTTATTTTAATTCTTGCTAAACCATTAGAAACAATTTGAATGTTTTCACTAACAACTTCTAAATCAAACTCACCTAAATTGGTGTAATCACTTTGGTAGTTTTCTGTAAATATTTTTAAATTAGGAAAGTTTAAAACACCCGAAGATTTTAACGTGTATTCACTAGAATTACGAATCATTGTTAGATTTGGAGTGCTGACAATTACTTTAACGGGATCTAATGAAGGTCTTAAACTACAGGCAGGATCCGCTTGAAGTTCTAACACACCATCAGTTACAGAAATATGTAGGTTGTCCAGTCTATTTTCGCCAGTTTCTACAAGTAGCTTTTGTTCAGCAGCATCAATAATAGTCAATTCAATACCTATATTGGCAATTACTTGGTCAAATTCTTCTACGGTATATTCCTTTGTGACGATTAGTCCTAATTCTTCCGAACATTCTTTATCACAAGAGATGAAAAATAAAATTACGATGATTAATAAAAATCTTTTCATTTTAAAATAATTGATGGTGATAACCTAAAGTTAAATGTTCTGCCTCAAAATAATGCGTTTTTAAATTGAGCCTTAAAGATGATTTTCGATTATTAAAGTACCTAATAAAAGAGATGTTTTCATATAAAGGTGTCTTATCTTTAAAAGGTCTATAAAGATAATAACCTATATTCGATGCAAATGATAATTTATTAAAGTATAATTCATGTCCTACAGAAAATGCCAATTGTTTGTGATCTTTTGGGGTGTTTTTTAAATTTTTCACATCATTTATCGCATTATAAACAGCCAAATCTTTTATAGATTCCGAATTAAAAAAATCAAATCCCATTTGGAACCCGTTTTTATAATTAAAGCGTTTACTAACTTTAGCACTGATATAATAGATTGGTTTTAAGCCAATTCCTGGTAAGGTTTCGTGCATTCCACCTCCAATACCTAGCTCAAAACGAATGGGTTGTTTGGCTAGTTTCGATGACTCATAAAGTTTAGTGTAAATAGTAGGTTCGCTTTTATGATAATTTAAACCAACATTAAAAAACACCGAATTTAAACCTAAGTTTGGTTTGATAATTCCTCCATTAGAATAATGCGTAAAGCTAATTCCAGATTGAAATCCCATAGTTTTAAATATGCGATTATTGGTGTAATTTATTTTAATATGTTGCGAATAAAGTATGGGGCTAGACATAACAATATTAGTAAGATTTGTTTCAAAATCTAAAGGGTTGGTATTGTAGCCAACGCCAAAACCTAATTGTATATTTATTTGATTTTTTGCGTTTCTGTTTCGTAAATAATGAGTGGTTGTATAGTTTAAACCATAAGTATTTCCCAAATTTTTATTGTGAAAGTTTTGAATATTTAAGACAAATCCGCTATCAATAAAGTTATAACGTTCTTTCCATTCAGAATCAATTTCTGATTTTTTATGCCAACCAATACTAATTAAAGTTGGGTTTTCTTTAAATAAAAACCCCACAACCCCAGAATGCTCAATAATACTTCCTTTGGCATAATCAATTTGCCAGTAGGTATTGCTTTCTTGTGCATTTATTGAAACAAATGTTGTTAGAAACAACAAAAATGACAATAAAATTAGTCTTATTTTAATATAAAATTCCATTGTTTTTCTTTGAGTACTTGTAGTAAATCGTTAGTAATACCAATTTTGTATTTTCTACTTAGCATGTGCAGTTTTAACTGTTCTTTCATTTCATAAACGACAAAATCAATTTCTTTTTTTCCCTTATACATTTTAATAATATCGGCTAATTCAGCTATTAATTTTTTATTTAGTTCCTTTATACTAAATTGTAAGCTTATTTTTTTTGCTTGATTTTCTAGGATATCTTGAAGCATTCTTAAACTAGAAAAACGCATACGAGTTTCCCCTTCTTTCCAGCCTTTAATGATTTTTAGACGTATATGTATAAACGAATTAACCACTAAAAAGTGCTTAAATCGTAAATATTCTTCTCCAAACATTCTAAATTCAAAAGAATCAGTATAATCTTCAACTGTAAAAAGACCCCAACCTTTTCCATTTTTTGAGACACGATGGGTTACAGAAGTGATAATACCACCAAAACTAAGATCTCTATCTAATAATTGAGTTTGATCTTGTAAAATACCTAGATGGGCATTGCAAAAATACTTTAATTCATTTTTATAATCATCTAAAGGGTGACCAGAAATATAAATACCTACAACTGACTTTTCTTTGGAAAGTTTTTCCATAACTGTCCATTCTTCTGTAAAAGGAATGGCTGGTTCAGACAAAGTAGTTTGTTCGCTATCGCCTCCAAAAAGTGACATTTGTGAGGAGTTGGCATCTTCTTGAAAACGATTTCCAAATTTAATAGCTTTATCAATAAAGGTTTTACCTTTTTCATCTACTGCAAAATATTGAGCTCTGTGCGTATTGGTGAAAGAATCAAACCCACCAGACAAAGCCAAACCTTCAAAAACGCGTTTGTTGGCAGCTCTTAAATTAATACGTTTGGCAAAATCAAAAATGGAATTATATTTTCCATTTTTTTTGCGTTCATTAACAATTGACTCAACTGCTCCTTGACCTACTCCTTTGATAGCACCCATTCCAAAACGAATAGCACCTTCGGTATTTACAGCAAATTTGTGCCAAGATTCGTTGATGTCTGGTCCTAAAACAGGAATGCCGCTATGTCTACATTCTGCCATGTAGAAAGTAACTTTCTTAATATCATTCATGTTATTAGAAAGTGTAGCAGCCATAAATTCGGCTGGATAATGTGCTTTTAAATAGGCAGTTTGAAAAGCTATAAAAGCATAACAGGTAGCATGCGATTTATTAAAAGCATACGAGGCAAATTTTTCCCAGTCTTTCCAAATTTTTTCTAGTTTATCTTCTGGGTGTTTATTTTTAATTCCACCTTCAATAAATTGAGCTTTCATTTTATTTAAAACAGCAATTTGCTTTTTACCCATGGCTTTACGCAATACATCGGCATCACCTTTAGAGAAATCTGCTAATATTTGAGAAAGTCGCATCACTTGTTCTTGATACACAGTAACACCATAGGTTTCTTTAAGAATATCTTCCATGATGGGTACATCATATTCTATTTCAGAAATACCATGTTTACGTTCAATAAAAAGCGGAATATAATCCATTGGGCCAGGTCTATACAAAGCCACCATGGCAATTAAATCTGCAAATTCAGTAGGTTTTAAATCTTTTAAACTCTTTCGCATACCTACAGATTCAAACTGAAAGATTCCTATAGTTTCTCCTTTTTGAAAGAGTTCGTATGTTTTTTCGTCTTCTAATGGAAATTCGTCAGCATCAAGTTTTTCTCCGTGAATTACTTCAATTATTTCAAGGGTATCTTTAATAAGTGTCAGTGTCTTTAATCCTAAAAAATCCATTTTTAGGAGTCCTGCACTTTCCACTACACTGTTGTCAAATTGGGTGACATACATGTCACTATCCTTAGCGGTAGCGATGGGTATTAAATTGGTTATCTCTTCGGGAGTAATGATAAATCCACAGGCATGTACACCTGTATTTCTAACCGAACCTTCAATTTTTTGAGCTTGTTGTATGGTAATTGCTTCGAGATCTTCACCTTCGGCAATGTTTTTTAATTCGTTTATTTTAAGTCGTTCCTCTTCGCGTAATTCCTTTATTTTTTGCTTGTTTTTTTCTGTGTTATTAAATATAGTATCTAACTTAACAAGCGGTAAAAGTTTGGCAATTCGGTCGGTTTCATGTAAAGGTAATTCCATGACACGACCCGTATCTCTAATAGATGATTTTGCCCCTAATGTACCATAGGTTATAATCTGTGCTACGTTTTTCTGTCCGTATTTATTGGTGGTGTAATCAATGACCTTTTGACGACCTTCATCATCAAAATCAATATCAATATCGGGCATGGAAACCCGTTCTGGATTTAAGAAACGCTCAAAAAGCAAGTCGTATTTTATAGGGTCAATATTGGTAATCCAAAGGCAATAGGCAACGGCAGAACCTGCAGCAGAACCACGTCCAGGACCAACAGAGACACCCATTTTTCTTGCTTCCAAAATTAAATCCCAAACAATTAAAAAATAACCAGGATAACCAGAATTACTGATGGTTTCTAGTTCGAAATATAAACGTTCTACAATTTCATCAGTTAGTTCTCCCCAACGTTTTTCAGCTCCTTTAAAAGTTAAGTGTTTTAAGTAAGCGTTTTCACCTCGAACACCTTTGTCCTCTTTGTCTTTTGGGTCTTCAAATTCTGTAGGAATGACAAATTTAGGAAGTAACACCTTTCTTGCTAATTCGTAAACTTCTACTTTGTCAACAACTTCTTGAATGTTAATGATACTCTCTGGAATATCACTAAACAATTTTTTCATCTCATCTTGAGATTTAAAATAGTAGCTATCATTATCCAAACCTCTTCGATAGCCTCGTCCGCGTCCTTTTGGTGTGGATTGTTGTTCGCCTTCTTTGACACAAACTAAAATATCTTGTGCCTCTGCATCTTCTTGATTAATAAAGTAGGTGTTATTTGTTGCAATGAGTTTTACTTGATATTGCCTTGCAAATTTTACTATTATATCATTGACATGATCTTCGGTTTCTAAACCATGACGCATTATTTCTAAATAGAAATCGTCTTGAAAGGATTCTTTCCACCAAACAAGTGCTTCTTCAGCTTGTTTTTCGCCAATGGTGAGTATTTTATTAGGTATTTCACCGTGTAAACTACCACTTAAAGCTATTAAATTGTCTTTGTATTGTAACAGTAGTTTTTTGTCGATACGTGGCACGTAATAAAAACCATCTGTGTGTGAAATAGAAGAAAGCTTGGTTAAATTTTGATACCCTTTTTTATTTTTTGCTAAAAGAACTACACGATGTCCGTTGTCTTTAACTTTTTTATTTGTGTGATCGTCACAGACATTAAATTCACTTCCAACAATGGGTATTATTGTTTTTTTTGGCTCTTTTCCTTGTTCTAAATTTTCGTTTTCTTCTTCAATTTTTTTATTATATTCGATGGCTTCTTGCACAAAATTAAAAGCTCCCATCATATTGCCTAAATCACTAATTGCCACAGCTGGCATTTCCATTTTAATGGCATTTTGAATCAAGTCAGAAGTACTTGCCGTAGATTCTAAAATAGAAAATTGCGAATGATTGTGTAAATGCGAAAAAGAAACAGTTTCTAAGACAGGATTGTAAGCAGTTTCTTCTTCAATTATTACTTCCTTTTCTTGTAGCTTATTTTTTAGTTTTTGTGATTCTTTTTTAAGATTTGTATGTTGAATCCCTGCAACAGGAATAGGTTTAGGGTTTTTTTCTGAAAATGTATTGAAATAATCAGGAGTTACCTGTAATTCTGAAGCGGTGAAAACTTGCTGTCTTATCAATTCAAAAAAACATCTTGTTGTTGCTTCCACATCGGCAGTTGCATTGTGTGCTTCTGAAAAAGGAGTATTAAATAAATGCTGGTGTAACTCAGTAAGTGTTGGTAGTTTATATTTTCCACCTCTTCCTCCAGGGATTTGACAGAGCCTAGCCGTTGTTTCTGTACAGGTGTCTAGTTTTGGTTTTTTATTGAGTTCCGTTTCTATTCCCATTCGGTAGAATTCGGATCCCATGATATTTAAATCGAAATTAATATTCTGACCTACAACAAATTTTGCTTGGTCTAAAGCGGCATTAAAATGAGTTAAAACCTCAGTTAAAGCTGTTCCTTTCTCCGTAACCAATTGGGTAGAAATACCGTGTATTTGTTCTGATTCAAACGGAATGTTATAACCATCAGGTTGTATTAGGTAATCTTGATAATCGATGATATTTCCAAATTCATCATGTAATTGCCAAGCAATCTGTACACACCTAGGCCAATTATCTGTGTCGGTAATTGGTGCTTTAAAGTTCTTGGGTAAACCCGTGGTTTCTGTGTCAAATATTAAGTACATTTATAAGATAAAAATGAGGAGTAAAATTATAAAACTTTCTTGATTGATTCTGTGGAGTTTGTTATTTTTATCAACAACCTACATAATGGTGCTTGGTTAACTCGAGTGAACTCTGGTGCATTATCTATGGAGTATCTATGAAGTAAAGGTTAAGTATCTATGGAGTAAGGATTCCCATCCCGACCTTCCCAAAGGGAAGGAGTATGATTGTATAATGGGTTTTTGTGGAAAGATGCCTGTGTAAAAGGGATTGACCTCAGTTATTTGGGGTTGTTTTTTTTTATTCTTCTAACCTGAGTTCGATGTAAGCTTTTTTCACAGCTTAGATAAATTTTATCATATTCGACACCAAATTTTAGAAGGACTAACCCGCCTTGCCGGCGAGGCTGGCTGGTTAATTCGATGAAATTTGGCAAGAATATGGTGAAATTTATCAAGCCCAAAGGGAAGCAAAACAAGAGGCAATCTTTTTTGTGAAAAATTATCAAAACATCTAGATATTCTGATGATTTTTCACTTCAAATCTCACTTTTTCTTTTGCTTCTGTGAATGAAATCTTACATCGAACTCAGGTTTCTAAGTAATTGATTTTATCTTTTAACAAACTGATTATTTCTTGTTGTTCTTTAATACGTGCTTCGTATTGGATAATAAGGTTGTCAGGTATGTTATTGTGTACAATACTATTATTAGCTTCTTTTTCATTCTTTTGATTAAAAACCACACCATTTTCTTTTAATAACTCTAATAAATCAAAATCTAAAAGGCTACTCAACTTAAATAATTGTTCTATACTAGGTTTACTTTTATCACTTTCTATATTACCTTAAATCCGCAAATTAGTTAAACATTGATAAATTTATGGTCAAAAAGGTGATTTCCTTTTATTTTATCAAATTTACACTTGATTAT
>DQTL01000277.1 GCA_015662775.1 Lutibacter sp. | reverse complement strand
TTGCAATTTTTCTACCTCTACCTGCTTTTACAATTTCTAAAATGTTAGCATTAAGAAGTCCTTTAAAAATATCAGAATTAATAACAGATTTTGGTATGTTCCCTAAAGAAACCGAATTATTTTCTAATAAATTTTTATATGTTTTGTAATCAACTTCTTTCATTATGCTGTTTTAACTTTTCTTAAAATAACATTTCCATTTTTCTCACTTACAACAATTTTCCCACTACTTCTTCTTATTAAATAATATTTATCAAAGCCATCATAAGGATGTAATGGTGCGGCAGAAATAGGAATAAAATTATGTTCACTACAAAACTTTAATATTTCAAGTCTATTGGCTTCATCAATTGTTCCAATTTCATCTACAAATAAGACAATTTTGTTTTCTGGGTCAGATATTACAATTTGATTAATAATTGACATTATTATTACTAAACGTATCATTTTATCTGTTCCGTCAGATTCAATTTGATTTTTTAAATCGACAACTTTATGCTTTCCTTTCTTGTCTAAATGCAACTTGATACTAAATAAATCTTTAAATACGATTGATTTTTGGTCGTCAAGATATTTATTTAAAGTATCTAAATTTTCTGATTGATTGTCAAAAATAAATTCTTGTGTTAAGTCTCTAATCTCCATTATTTTTTTGAGGTCAGATAATAATTTTTCATTTGGTACGATTTCTATTTTTAAGGAATCAATATCTGAAATACGTGTTTTTCTTAGTTTAGAGTTGAATTTATTTTTAATAAAGTCATCAAATTCTTCAAACTTTGAATATATTGTTTTACAAGGGTTTGCAAACTGAGTAGAGATGTTTTTCAATAAAACATCAATACTCTTTTGCTTGTCTTCTAATGCTATGATTTCTGAATCTATATATTTTATAAAATCATTTTCATTCGCATAAGATGTTTCTGTTTTAGTTTTTAGTCTTTCAAAAGCAGCATATTTTCTTGTTCTAATATCTTCACGTTCTTTATAATTTCTTTGAATGTTTAAATATAGATTATCTAATGAATCCTTTGAATCGTATTCAACTGGTTGTATTCCGAATAGTTCTGTTTCAGTTTTCCATTTTTGAATTTCTTTAATTCTGTTATCCGTTTTTATAACCGATTCTGTTAGAATGTTTATTGATTCCGATATTTGTCTTATTTGTTCCTCTGTTATTTTAACTTCTCTTTCAGATTTTTCCTTTTTTTCTTTTAGTTTTGTATTTTCAACTTTGATTTTTTCTAATTCTGTTTTAAGCGTAGGAAGTTTATTGATTTTTTCAATCTTGATATTTATAACCTTGATTTTATCATTTATTTCCTTTAGTTGCTTTTGGTACTTCTCAAGATTCTTGACTATTGGCAATAATTTTTCATTAACCTTTAGTTCAGTATCAAATTGTTTTACTTCATTTTTTAGTTCTTCTATTGATTCAATTGCTTTACCTTTTAAAGTGTCTGGAAGTTTTATTTTTCCATCAAACAAATTCATAATATCATCAATTTTTCCAATTTCATTAATAATAGAATCTTTTGGAAGACTTGTTATTTCTGTAGAAAGAATACGGTTTATTATCTCTTTATTTTCTTGGCTTTTTGTTATTTGATGAATTAGTTGATTTGAATAGCCTTTAATTTGTGTGTTTTTTTTGTCTATTCTTTGTTTGAAATTTTTGATTTTTCTTTCAACTTCATTACTACTGATATTTTGAGTTTCTATCTGTGTAATCTGACTTTCAATATCTTTTCTTTCTTTGTCTAAATTTAGTAATGATTGCTCTAATAATGGAAATTCTTTTTCATATCCACTAATTACTAATACCAATTTTTCTTTATTTTCAATTTCATTGGTTTTTTGACTTATTTGAATTTCTAAACCACCAACTAATTTATTTAGTTTATCTCTTTTTGGGTTCAAATTTTCATTTAAGTTTAGAATATTAGCATCTTTTTCATTTTTTTCTTTTAACAATTTTTCTCCAAGTTGAGAATATGTAAATGAATACTGATGATTAAAAGCAAACAATAGTTCAGATAAGACTTGTCCCTTTCCTTTATATTGATTTACTAATTCTTTAAATTCATTAAAGTTTTTCTGAATGCTTTTAATAACTTTTATTCCTTTATTATGTTTTAAAAGGGTTAAAATGTCTTTTTGATTTTTCTTTGAAAAAGTAACTTTTTCGTTTGCTTTGTTATCTGCAATTATTAATGAATCTTTTAAAGTTTCATTATTTATTAGTTTTGAATTGATTAGGTATTTATAAATTTTGGAAAAATTATTACTAATTCCTCTTGCATCTTGTGTAGCGTCTTGACTTAACCAAACAACACTATTATTTCTTTTCCCTTTTTGGTAAACAAAATTAAATACATCTCTACGGTTTGGGAATTTACTATGTTCAATGCCTTTTACTGATAACTCGGTTAGTAGGTCATTGAATTTTCTAAGTTGTTTTCCGTTTTTGGTCTCTTTAAAGTATAATTCTTCTTTGTAGTTACTATCAATTTTGTAGTACTCTAAAGAACTTTCAGCATTTTTTTTGACAAGAATAGAGTAGTACCTATTTTTAAAAACTTCAAAAACTATATAACTTGAATTTATTGAAGAAAAATAGTGATTTATTGTCGTTTTGTCACCAACTCGATTTCCACTAAATGTCATTTGATTTCCATCAATAATATACAAAAAATTCAAAGCATAGATTAATGTACTTTTTCCAATGTTATTTGGACCTACAATTTGAAGCGAATTGCAATTATCTAATTCAATATCGGCTTTCGAATATATATCAGAGTTGAAAATGAGTAGTCTTTTTAGCATTTTTTTCTTTCAAAATTAAGATTTCAGTACGTAATCTATTTTCTTTCTTCTGTTTATTTTTTGAGCGTTGGCAAAAAATTGCTCTTTTGGTTTTTTTAGCCTTGGCTGCGTATCGGCAAAAAACCAAATGTGCAATTTGTGCGGTTGGTTTTTTTTAATGAAACCTAACGGTTTGTGTAAGCCCGTTTTTTTTGTAAAGAGCGATTACACTTGATTGTAAAATTAGCAAAATATATTGGT
>DQTL01000332.1 GCA_015662775.1 Lutibacter sp. | reverse complement strand
TTTTGAAGGTTAACAAATTCAGTTTTTTGTTGATCAATTATTTTTTTAGATTCGACTATTGCATTCTTTTCTTTTGTAAGGCTGTCTAAAACATGTGCTTTTAAGGAATGGATCCATGCTTTTTTTATAACCTTATTATCTTGATATGAGTAAGATTTGTTGATAATATAGTCAAATTGGTTTTCAATAGTTCCTTCGTTTAATGAGAGTTTTTCTTGTTCTTGAGAAAAGGAGTTTATTTGACCAAATACTATAAGTAAAATGGATAGTTTAATAAGATTTTTCATGGTTAAGTTTAGTTTAAATGAAAATAAAAATTTCATCTATTAGCATTTACAAAGATACCAATGCTATTGAAATAATAAAATTATATGTAATGTAAATATGATTGTAAAATAATTGTTGCACTAATTTCATCCACTAGTTCTTTATTTCTTCTTTGTTTTTTCTTAAGTCCACTATCAATCATGGTTTGAAAAGCTATTTTGGATGTAAAACGTTCATCAATACGTTTTATTTCTATTTTTGGAAATGTTCTTTTTAATTTTTCAACAAATGGAGCAATAACTTTTTCACTTTCACTGGGTTTGTTGTCTAAGGTTTTAGGTTCACCGACGAGAATAAGACTAACCTGTTCCTTATCAAGATATTTTTTTAAAAATACAAAAATATCTTTTGAAGATACGGTTGTTAACCCACTTGCAATCATTTGTAATTCATCAGTTATTGCAATTCCTGTTTTTTTAGTTCCGTAATCTATTGCTAGTATTCTTGACATAAGATATAAAAATACAAAAAAACCTGATTGAATTAACTTCCAATCAGGTTTTATTATTTTTTAGAAAGATTATTATTTTAGAGTTTTATAAACTTCTCTAAGCTCTTTAGCTTTTTCGTACATCTCTAAGTTTTCATAGATACCCATAAGCGTTTGAACGACACTGATGTTTGTTGAATCCATATTATATACCTTTTCGTAGAAAGGTAATGCCTCTCTGTATACTTCTAATTGCTTTGCTTGTAATTGATCATATTTGTCAACATTACTCAAATTAGCATTCATTTCTTCAACAATAGGTTCTGCTTTAGCTAAAATTGCTGCACCAATATTATTATAAGCATCTGTATAGTCTGGCTTAATTTCTATGGCTTTATAAAAACTTGCAATGGCACCTTCATTATCTTTAAGATCCATTTTCATCACACCAATATTGTAATGCAACATAGCGTCATTAGGATTAATTTTTACAGCTTCTTCTAATTTTTGTTTAAACATTTGGTTGTTACCCATAGCAAAATATACATTGGCTTCATCGACCAATAATCCATAATCATCTGGTGTTGCTTTTTGAGCTGCTTTGATTGCTTCTAAAGCTTTTTCGTTATCTTCAAGTGCTATGTAATTTTTTGCAATCATTTTTATGATTCCATTTTTTTGAGAGTCTCTTACTTCAACTTTAGGATCTGTTACCAGTTTCATTTTTACTTGTCTATCCATTTCTTTTTGAGAGGTGTAAGAAACTTTTTGTCCATTTACAACACTAGTTGCTATATAAGTTGTAGATACACCTGTGTAGCCTATATCTAAAAGTTTTTGATATGATTTTACTGATGCACTATAATTGTTAGAAAAATAATAAGCAAGAGCACTGTTTTGCAAAAATGCCGTGTCTGATTTACTCAAAATATAAACTTTATTAAATCCTTTAGCTGCTCTATCAAATATATCTTTTGATTGCTCTTTAGTTTCTACATTCTTGTTTAAGCTTATCGCTTCATTATAATCACTACTTGCTTTATCAGCAACTGTTTTGACTAATGTGTTAACAAGAGCTGCGGCTTCATCCGTGTATTTTCTTGAACCCGCTTTTTCTAAATCAAATAGGGTGTTAAAAGCACTTACGGCATCTTCAAAATTATCAGGCGTAGTCCCATTTGCATAAAGGGCTTTTCCTAATAAAAAATAGTAGTTGGTTTTGTATTTTTCTTTTGCATCTGCTAACAGAGGCTTTACAGTATTTAAAACAGATAATGCTTCTGTATAATTATTTGTTTTTAAAGCATTGGTTGCTGCTTTCAGTTCTTTCTTTTGTGCAAAGGAGGTAGTTGCTATTAAAACTACAACTAAAAATGTGATAATTTTTTTCATTTGATTATGTATTTAAATTTCTATTTTGAGTTAATACTAATTTGTGTTATTCAATATCTGTGCCATTTTCATTTTCATCTGTTTCTGGCTCTTCTTCATGTATCACTTTCGCTACAGAAGCTATGGCATCGTTGTCTTTAATATTAATTAAACGTACACCTTGTGTTGCACGTCCCATTACACGTAAATTTTTCACTTCCATACGTATGGTGATACCAGATTTATTAATAATCATAATATCATCTTCATCTGTTACATTTTTAATTGCAACTAAATTACCTGTTTTTTCTGTAATATTAATCGTTTTCACACCTTTTCCACCTCTATTGGTAATGCGGTAATCATCAAGGCTAGATCTTTTTCCATAACCTTTTTCTGAAACTACTAAAACATCACTTTCATCATCATTTATGGCAACCATGCCTATAAGTTCATCATCCTCACCAATTCGTATACCACGTACTCCAGATGCAGTACGACCCATAGGTCTTGTTTTAGATTCTTCAAAACGTATTGATTTCCCAGAACTTGCAGCTAACATTATTTGACTATCGCCAGTTGTTAACTTAGCTTCTAATAATTCATCGTTTTCCTTAATGGTTATTGCATTAATTCCATTTGTTCTAGGTCTTGAATACTGTTCCAAGGACGTTTTTTTAACTTGCCCTTTCTTAGTAGCCATAATTACATAATGACTATTTACATATTCTTCATTTCTTAAATCTTGTGTGACTAAGTAAGCCATTACTCGGTCATCATTTTCTATATTAATTAAATTTTGAATAGCACGTCCTTTAGCTGTTTTATTTCCTTCAGGTATTTCATAAACTCGCATCCAAAATACTTTTCCTTTTTGAGTAAATATTAACATGTATTGATGGTTGGTAGCTACAAACATCTCTTCAAGGAAGTCTTCATTACGTGTTGAAACTCCTTTATGTCCACGTCCACCTCTATTTTGAACTTTATATTCATCAAGATTTGTACGTTTTACATAACCAGCATGTGATATGGTCACTAATACTTTAGAATTAGGAATCATATCTTCAATATTTAACTCGCCACCTGCATATTCTATTACTGATCTTCTTTCATCACCATATTTGTCTTTAACAAGTAATAGTTCATCTTTTATAATTTGCATTCTGCGAACTTCATCACTTAAAATATCTTTTAAATCTGTGATTAATTTCATTATTTCGTCATACTCTCCACGTAATTTGTCTTGTTCAAGACCTGTTAACTGACGTAATCGCATTTCTACGATTGCTTTTGCTTGAATTTCTGATAAATCAAATCTATCGATTAGCTTTTGTTTGGCTTCATCGGCATTATTTGAAGCTCTAATAAGTTTAATTACTTCATCAATATTGTCAGAAGCTATAATAAGACCTTCTAATATATGGGCTCTTTTTTCTGCTTTGTCTAATTCAAATTTTGTTCGTCTAATGACAACTTCATGTCTGTGTTCAACAAAATAATGAATCAGTTGTTTTAAGTTTAATTGTTCCGGACGTCCATTTACAAGAGCTACGTTATTAACACTAAAAGAAGTTTGTAAAGCAGTGTATTTAAAAAGCTTATTTAAAACTACATTAGGTATTGCATCTCTTTTTAAGGTATAAACAATACGCATTCCGTTACGGTCAGATTCATCACGAATACTAGAAATTCCTTCAAATTTCTTTTCGTTAACCATATCAGCCGTCTTTTTAATCATCATGGCTTTGTTAACTTGATAAGGTATCTCAGTTACAATGATTGTTTCACGTCCTTTTATTTCTTCAAACTTTGTCTTAGCACGCATAACAATACGTCCTCTTCCTGTATGAAAAGCTTCCTTGACACCTTCATAGCCATATATCGTTCCACCAGTTGGAAAATCTGGTGCTTTAATATGTTCCATGAGTTCATCAATATCAATATCCTTATTCTCTATATAAGCAATGGTTCCATTAATCACTTCCGTTAAATTATGAGGAGCTATATTAGTAGCCATACCTACAGCAATTCCCGAAGCTCCATTTACTAATAGATTAGGAATTCTTGTTGGAAGTACTGTTGGTTCGTATAAAGTATCATCAAAATTTAGTTTATGATCTACCGTATCTTTTTCAATATCAGCTAACATATCTTCTGATATTTTTTGCATACGTGCTTCTGTATAACGCATGGCTGCTGGGTTATCTCCATCAATCGAACCAAAGTTTCCTTGTCCATCGACCATTAAATAGCGTACGCTCCAAGGTTGTGCCATTCGCACCATAGAATCATAAACAGATGTATCTCCATGTGGATGGTATTTTCCTAAAACTTCCCCAACAATTCTCGCTGATTTTTTATGACTTCCTGTAGCTTTGATTCCTAGCTCGTGCATGCCAAATAATACCCTTCTGTGAACGGGTTTTAAACCATCTCTTACATCGGGTAATGCTCTAGATACAATTACTGACATTGAATAATCAATGTAAGCTGCTTTCATCTGATCCTCAATATTTACAGGAATTATCTTCTCTCCATCATTCATGTTATATAGTCGTTAAATTTAGATTAAAATTAAAAGAGGCAATTTACAATATTTATGTCTTTAGAATAGCCTCATTTTAACCTATTTTTAGACTACTTATTAACAATTAGAAGTGTTTAAATGCTAGTATAATAGCTTGATAAACAGTTGAAAAAATAAATTTTACATCTTTTATTCTAATTTATTATTATTTTTAACTTTTCGAATACAAAAAAAGGGCTAATTTTACAAATCTAAAACTAGAATAAATGCACGATAATTTTTCACCAAAAGTAAAAGATGTAATTGCCTTTAGTAAAGAAGAAGCTTTACGATTAGGGCATGATTTTATAGGAACTGAACACTTACTATTAGGAATACTTCGACAAGGAGAAGGTAAGGCTGTTGCAGTTTTAAATTCTTTAGATAATGACTTACAATTATTACGCACCAAGCTAGAAAATATCACACCTAGAAAGGAAAGTATTTCAATTAACCCAAATAAACCTGTACACTTAACAAAACAAGCAGATAAAGCATTAAAAACCACATTTTTAGAAGCTAAGCTATACAAGGATAAGTCTATTAATACAGCACATCTTTTATTGTGTATATTAAGAAATGACAATGATCCTGTTACTAAAATGCTACAGAATTTAAGTACGAGTTATGCTACGGTAAGAAGTGAATACAAGTTTTTATATTCTTCAAAACCAGAATCAGATACTCCAAAAGCTGAATTTCCATCAGAAGATGCTGGTGATTCTTCAGAAAACGCACCTAGAAAACCTTTTGAACCTCAAAAAAAACAACCTACTAGTAAATCTAAAACACCTGTACTAGACAATTTTGGACGTGATTTAACAGTCATGGCTCTTAAAGATGAGTTAGATTCTGTAGTGGGAAGAAAAAAGGAAATAGAGCGTGTTTCTCAAATCTTAAGTAGACGTAAGAAAAACAACCCAATGCTTATTGGTGAGCCAGGAGTTGGTAAATCTGCCATTGCAGAAGGTTTAGCCTTACGTATTGTGCAACGAAAAGTGTCCCGTATTCTTTTTGACAAACGTATTGTTTCTTTAGATTTAGCCAGTTTGGTCGCAGGAACTAAATATAGAGGTCAGTTTGAAGAACGTATGAAAGCCCTTATGAATGAACTTCAAAAGAATGATGATATAATCCTTTTTATAGATGAGATTCATACAATTGTTGGAGCAGGTGGAGCTACAGGTTCTTTAGATGCATCTAATATGTTAAAACCAGCTTTGGCTAGAGGAGAACTTCAATGTATCGGAGCTACAACCCTAGATGAGTATAGACAAAATATCGAAAAAGATGGTGCTTTAGAACGTCGTTTTCAAAAAGTAATGATTGAACCGACTTCTATTGAAGAAACTATAGAAATTTTACATAATATTAAAGATAAATACGAAGAACACCACAATGTAACCTATACTGATGATGCTATTGAAGCTTGTGTAAAATTAACAAGTAGGTACATGACAGAACGTTTTCTTCCAGACAAAGCTATAGATGCTTTAGACGAAGCTGGGTCACGTATTCATATTACGAATATCGTGGTGCCTAAAGAAGTTTTAGCACTAGAAGAAGAATTAGAAAAAATAAAAACTAAAAAGACAAAGGCTGTTAACACTCAAAAATATGAAGAAGCGGCTCGTTTACGTGATGATGAAAAACGTATAGAGAATGAACTTGCAGAAGAACAACTAAAATGGGAAGAAGCCTCTAAATTACACCGTGAAATTGTTACGGAAGACAATGTAGCAGAAGTGGTTTCTATGATGACAGGTATTCCAGTAACTAGGGTTGTAGAGGCTGAAAGTAGTCGTTTAAAAGAATTGCCACAACTCATTAAAAGTAAAGTGATTGGTCAAGACGAAGCTGTCGAGAAAGTAGTCAAAGCCATTCAACGAAATAGAGTAGGACTTAAAGACCCTGACAAGCCTATTGGTTCGTTTATTTTCTTAGGTCAAACGGGTGTTGGTAAAACACAATTAGCCAAAGTTTTATCTAAAGAATTATTTGATTCGGAAGATTCATTGATACGTGTAGATATGAGTGAATACATGGAAAAATTTGCTGTATCACGCTTAATTGGTGCACCTCCAGGCTATGTCGGCTACGAAGAAGGCGGACAATTAACTGAAAAAGTACGTCGCAAACCTTATTCTGTGGTTTTACTTGATGAAATAGAAAAAGCACACCCAGATGTTTTTAATACCCTGTTACAAATATTAGATGATGGTTATATTACGGATAGTTTAGGCAGGCGTATTGATTTTAGAAACACCATTATTATCATGACCTCTAATATAGGATCTAGACAACTAAAAGATTTTGGTCAAGGCGTTGGTTTTGGTACTGCTGCTAAAAAAGAACAAGAAGCAGATCATGCTAAAAGCATTATAGAAAATGCAATGAAAAAAGCATTTGCACCTGAATTCTTGAACAGAATTGATGATGTAATTGTCTTTAAAGCACTTGAGCGTGAATCAATTCATGAAATTATTGATATTGAGTTAGCAAAATTATTTGATAGAATAAATGATTTAGATTATACACTAACCCTAACAGACGAAGCTAAAGATTATGTAGCAGATAAAGGTTTTGATGAAAAATACGGAGCTAGACCATTAAAAAGAGCTATACAGAAGTATATTGAAGATGCTTTAGCAGAAAAAATTGTCAATGCCAAGCTCAAAGAAGGAGATCATATTTTAATGGACTTCGATAAGGAAAAAGAAGAGTTGACTATTAAAATTACTAAAACTCAAGATCAAGAGGAAGTTTCTAAAGATAAAGAGTAGTTTAGGTATTCTTGCAATTTTTCTATTTTATTGATATAATCTTATCCTACAAAGGAAAGATAAATTCAAACACCCCTAGAGTCTAGGGGTGTTTTCTATTAAAACATGTGCGTTAAATCACAAGATATCATAATTTTAAACAATACAATTATTAGTGTATAAAAAAATACACTACTTTTGTAGCATCTAATCCTGTAGAGGTTTAGTTCATTGAGGGGTCTATATATTTCGAGTATGGGATCCCTCTTTTTTTTAATTATTTTTTGTAAAGCTATGTCATTGGCTTAAGGTTGTTTTATGTGTTAAACGATTAGTTATTACTTCTTCTTCTATAATTTGATGATTTTTTTTGTTAGAATTCTTTCTTGTTGCTTATTGACAATTGATAAAAGGTAGATGCCTTTTGGCAGAAATGATATATCAATACTTGTACTTTTGTGGATGGAAATTTTATTTTTGTAGCATTTTTCACCTAATAAATTTGTGATAATAATATCTGTTTTGAGGTTATTGATTTGACTATTTATTGAAAGAGCACCTGTTGTTGGGTTAGGAAATACACTTATTTGTAGTTTATTGTTTAGTTCAGTTACTCCAATAGATTCTAGTTC
>DQTL01000103.1 GCA_015662775.1 Lutibacter sp. | reverse complement strand
CCTTTTTCTGTAATTCCTTCTTTTGGATTACATGATGTCAATATCAAAATTGCGCTTATTATTATAATTATATTTTTCATTTTAAAATTGTTTATCAATAGATTTATTTGACTGTGGAGAATTATTTAAAATTCACAGCTCAAAATTTGTAACTTTAAACTATCCACATCCACCACTAACCGATTTCTTTTTACGTCTTATAAGTGGTTTATTTGATTTTGGTTTACTAATAGTACTTGAATTCCCTATTTCTTGCGCTCCTGTAAAATAAATAGATGCTCCTTTTCTAAACTGATATTGTTCTAGAGCAGCAGCAGTTTTAAAATCGTTTGGTTTTTGAGGATTAATAATAGTTTTATACCATTCATTCAATCCACCTTTTAACACCTTGTTACCTTTATAATCATAGCTTCTTAATCTAACCCATGCTTGATCTGCTAAACTGGTTCCGTTTGAAAACAAAACAGTTGTATAAACATCTTGATCAAAATAATCTAAATTTGCATCGTCCATAATTTTACTATAAGGAATATTAATTGCTCCTTCAATAGTGTAATGTTTATATTCATTTGGAGTTCTTAAATCGATAATTAAAAAACTAGGATCTGCTTCAATAACTACTTTTGCAATTTCATCGGTTGAAATATATCGTCCTTCTTTGTTTGCTTCATACAACAATTCTTTTTCACCAATTACATGTTTAAAAGGTTCTGTATTTGGAATAAATATCAATAAAAAGCCTACCAATACTAATACTCCAATAATAATTAATTCAATTCTTTTCATAATTTCTAAATTATATACCTAATTCGTCAATATCTTCTTTGGACATTTTCTCTTTCCAATAGTCTTGCCATCGTTGAAAAACAACAAAGGTAATTGCGGCTATAACAATAAAAATGAAAATGAAAACTCCTTCGTTAATTCCTAGCCATTCTGTTACATTTACAACTCCCATATTACCCGCTTTTCTTATACCTTCCCATAAATCAAAAGTAAAAATAAATCCAAAAATTCCTATTATTACCCCAACTACAAATACCATTGCATCAATTTTACCTGTTGCAGCAGCAGCTACACTTGTTCCAGGGCAAAAACCACCAATAATAAAACCTGCTCCCATAATTGCTCCTCCAATCAATGTTGGAATCCAATATGTTTTAGGAAAAAAAGTTGCTGTTATATCTATCCATCCCATAAAATGAAGAATAAACAAACCAACTAAGGCTGTTAATGCTGCAGTAAAAAATACTTTAATTACAGTTGCATCGTAACCATAAAAAACACCTGCTAATTTTCTTGTACTGGTAAAACCAGCAGCTTCAAGTATAAATCCGAATCCAATACCGATTAAAAAACCAATTAGAAGATTATACTCTGAACTCAATAATTCTTGTGGATAAAGTGGTCCCATAATTTTTATTTTTTAACTGTTTTAATCCATAATTTTTTAAATATAAAAGCAAATATAAATCCAAAGCCAAAAATGGACATTAAGCCTATATAACCAGAAAGTGAGTTAACAGCAATTCCTGAAAGAACTAAACCAGAAGTACAACCTCTACCTAACTGCGAACCAATTCCCCAAAAAGCACCTCCAATTAAAGCTAAAATCAATCTTTTTTTATTTGTTATATGTGGTGCTTTACCTATGCTAAATTTTAATCTTCCAAATAAAGCAGCTGAAATAATTGCTCCAAATATTGCTCCTAGAATTTCATAAACCAACCAAGAATGGGTTGGACTATGATCATTTCCAACATGAGGCGCAACATAAACATTATTTTCTGCATACGTTGGCGCAACCGTTTCAATTGCTCCAATGGCTACATCTCTATAACCACCACTTGCTCCTAAACCTTCTCCTGAAAAGTAATAAGCTACAATAATTAATAATCCCATAATAACTCCTGCTACATAAGGATTAATATATTTATTTTTAATTTGTGTATTCATTTTTTTTCTTTTTAAAATGGGTATTCTGATATTTGACCTGCATTAACCATAATAATTCTAAAAACTAAACCTCCCATTAATACTAATAAAGCTGGTACTGCTGGATGTATATGAAAGCCTTTAAATTCCATGGCTTCTAAAATAAATGGAAGTACCAAACCAAAGCCAACAAAAACTACCCAAAACATTACTGTAAACTCGCCTCCTAAAAATAAATGAGCTGCTTGTTTATATGCTTCTGGTCCTGCCTGCATACCCATAATCATATGTACTATAAAAAATAACTCCACTGCAATTAAGACCATATCAATTGTTGACATTAAAGCTCTTTCTTTTTTGTTATTACTTAACCACATAACAAATGCAGAACCTGTAGAAACACCTGAAACTAAGAATAATGGTCCTAAAATTGAATTATTCCATAATGGATGTGCATTAAAAGCCGATAATAAAATACCAGTATAGATACCTAAAATTACAGATAATATCAATAAAATATAAGCGAAAAATGTTCTATACTTTCTAAACATTAATATGATGAAGTGTGGAATTTTCCATTTATGAATAAATTTTCTAATAAAATTAGTAACTCCATCCAATCGTCTCCAATTACGCTCATGTAAGTATGCTTCAATATCATCAATATAACTTAAAGGCCACAGTAGAGAAAAAACACTAACACCAACTAAAGTCCAAGCTCCCCAAGACATGGGCGATTCAATTCTAAAAGTCATAAATAATTGCCATACGTATAATTTATGATGCAAATCATATACTAATAAAACCAAACCAACCATTATAATTAGGAATGTGAAAATTGGTGCTATTTTAACCGTAAAAGGCATTTCATCTGCTTTACCTCTTAAATAATAAATAGTTGCAAATAATAAAATTCCTGCAGCTAATCCTCCTAAAAAAAGATATGCAGCAATTGGAAATCCCCAAACATGTACATGAGGATACAACCCATAAATATCTCTTGTATTTACTAATAACTGTTCTTCCATTTTTTTTTATTTTAAATAATATATTTGTGGAGCAGTTCCTGCTTCGGGTAATAATGTATATGAATCTCGCTTTACAATCAATTTTGAAATATCACTATCTGGATCGTCTAAATCTCCAAAGTGCATACAATTTGTTGGACAAACAGATACACAAGCTGGATTTAATCCATCTTCAACTCTATGATCGCAAAAAGTACATTTATCTACATAACCATCTGGATGAAAATACCTAGCATCATAAGGACAAGATTCTATACATGCACCACAACCAATACATTCATCGTGAATTACTTTTACAATTCCTCCTTCAATTACATGACTAGCACCTGTAGGACAAGTCCTAACGCAAGGCGTATCTTCACAATGATTACATCTTTGTGTTTCAAAATGTAAAAATATATTAGGATAATATCCTTTTACTTTTTCTACAACCCAATCTCTCGAATATCCGATAGGAACATCGTTTTCTGTTTGACATGCCACAACGCAGTCTGCACAACCAACACATTTGTTGATTTCTATTGCCATTCCGTATCTCATTATTTAGGATCTTTTAAAAGTGATTTCTTTTTTTTAACTGCTAACGAATCTTTCGCTTTTACTTTTGCTTCTTTATCTTTCTTAACTGAGTTTTTATCTACCTTACTCTTTGTGTCTTTCTTTACTTTTTTCTTTTTTACTGGTTTGGGTTTTTCTGTATGTAAGCTTACAAAATTATTACGCATTCCTGTTCCTCCCGTTTCTGGATCTATACTTACTTGATGTATCATTTCTGCATCGCTAATTCCTCTACCGTAAGTTCTACTCATTTCATGAACAGTTCCATCGTCTACAAAAATTCTTCCTTTATTTCCAAAACCATGCGGTAAAAACACAGAGTCATGTCTTATGCGTTCAGTAACTCTAACTTTAACCGTAAACGAACTAACTTTACCTTTTGGATTTTGTAACCATATATATTGTCCGTTTTCAATACCGTATATTTTAGCAATCTTAGGGTTAATCCACAATAATGGTTCACTTTTCAAATCAAATAAATTAGGATTATTAAGTGTTCTACCAAAAGTATGCATAGGTAATCTTCCGTAAATTAATCTTAAATATCCTGATGGAACTTCGCCATGTGATTTATATTCTGGTAAAGGTTTATAACCCCATTCATCAAAATCAGTTGAATATAATTCGATTTTACCTGTATTTGTATTGAACCAATATTCTTCATCTTTTTCTAAAAACATTGGCTTTTTTCTTGGGAAGTGCTTTACTCCTACTTTTTTCATTTCTTCCATAGAAGAACCTACTTGTTTTAATTGCCAATCTAATACATCTTCAAAATTTTCCCATCTATAAAAATCTTGTAAGCCTAATTTTAACCCTAATTCTCTTGCAATCCACCAACCTGGTTTTGAATCATATTTTGGTTTTACTGCAGGATAACGTAATGCAATATTTGGGCTTTTATGTTGTGATGTTCTAATATCATCTAATCTTTCTAAAAAAGTAGCTTCTGGTAATACAACATCTGCATAACCTGTAATTTCACTTGGCATTGTATCTACTGCAACAATGAATTCTTGATTTTTAAGAGCTCTAATAATTTTTTGTTCTTCAGGTATTGCTTGTATAGGGTTTGTTGCAACAAAAAACATTGCTTTAATTTTAAAAGGTCCTTTATATTCTGGCAAAGCATGATCCATTATTTCATTGGTAATACCTGCAAATGCCATTTTGTGTTTTCCTTGCGAGATTTCTCTCCAAGTCCATCTTGGCTTGGGTATTTCTGGATGTGGATAAGTAGGTAATGTTATTTTGTCTGGAAAATAAAAACCTCCTTTTCTTCCCCAAGAACCCAAAATAGCATTTAGAATTGCCATTGCTCTTGTACGTTGTGTATCATCACCATACCAAGCTGTATGTCTTCCTGGATGTATAATAACTTTTGGTGATGCTGCTCCCATCATTCTCGCTGTTTTATAAATATCCGCAGCAGGAATAGTAGTAATACCTTGCGCCCATTCTGGTGTGTATTTTTGAACATGAGCTGCTAACTCTTCAAAACCATATGTGTATTGTTTAACGTAATCAGCATCGTATAAATTTTCATTAATAATTACATTCATCCATGCCAATAGTAAAGCCATATCCGTAGATGGTTTAATTGGCAACCATTTTGTTGAATGTGATGCTACTGTAGAAAAACGTGGATCAACAGTAATAATATCTCCTCCACGATCTATCAATTCAGATACATCTTGCACATGACCATTATGCATATTTTCTCCAATATGGCTTCCAATAAGCACCAAACAATCTGTACTTCTAATATCGGTTGGTTCTGGCGAAGCTAAACCTGCTCCATAAGTAGCTATATAACCAGCTTCACGAGTAATTAAACATTGTGCACTTGCTGGTTTTGCATTTGTATCCGAACCCCAATATTGTAGTAAGTGTTTAAAATGTGGTCCTGTTTTACCATGATAAAAAAGCGCAATACTTTCTTTACCATACTTTTTATCAATGGTTTTCATGTTTTTAGCAATCAAATCTAAAGCTTCATCCCAAGTTGCTTTTTTAAAAATTTGCTTACCATCTTTTTCTACTCTAATAAGAGGAGTTTTTAAACGATCTTCATCATAATACATTCCCAAACCACCTGTTCCTCTTGGACATAAACGCCCGTTGGAATGTGGATCAATATCATTACCTAATATTTTACGAATGTTATTTTCTTTATCTTTATAAACCCAACCTGCACAATTCCAAAAACAAATTTCACAAACTGTTGGAACTTTAATTGCATCACTTTCTTTCAATGGTTGCTTCTCTTCTTTAAAAAAGGATTGAAAAGCACCAGATAATTTAGGTGAAAGAGCAACTCCTGCTCCTGCAACTCCTGATATTTTTATAAAATTTCTACGATTAAAACTCATAATTTATCTTTATATATTATTTATGAAAAACCTCCTTATTTTCACTCTACAAAGTTACGTTTTAATAAAAAGTGTAAAACTGATTTTTGTCATCAAAGCTGGTGATTTACATAAAAAATCACAAATAAATATAATTTATTGAAGAATGATTATTATCATAAAATGATAAAAGAATTGATTGTACTTTTGTCTAAGTTAGATAATATTGATAAAAACATTTTATTGTTTATTTAGTTAGTAGTAATAAATTTTTCAATTTAATTTTATTTAAATTGATACAATTATCAATATTATAAAAAACCCAAAACTTAAGAGTTTTGGGTTTTTGCATTTGAAATATAAATTTTAAGTATAACTCTAGAATCTCAATGAGACACTTAAAATAATTTGTTCTGGTTTTGTATTTAAGGAGCCAATTACTGAATCAGCATCGTCTTTAATTTTTAAAATATTATTTGATACACCTTT
>DQTL01000284.1 GCA_015662775.1 Lutibacter sp. | reverse complement strand
ACTAAAATGATATGGTTATAAAAAGAAATCAGCAAACAGCTTGAGGGTCACATCGTTTCTCAAGTCAAGCGTTATGTGTCCAAGATGTTAAGGTATATCGTGCAAAGGTGAGAAATTGAGGAAAATGAAAATTAAAGACCTTATAGAAAAGTATCATTCAAATAGACAAACTTATCTGAAAGCGAATTATAATGAAACGCAACTTAGGGCTGACTTCTTAGACCCATTTTTTGAATTACTTGGTTGGGATATTAAAAACTCAGAAGGAAAACCAACAAACGAACGAGAAGTTTTATTAGAGGAAGGCTTGAAGGCAGATGCAACTGCAAACACAAAAAAACCTGATTACACTTTTAGGCTTTTTTCTGAACGAAAATTCTTTTTAGAAGCAAAAAAACCAAATGTAAAAATCGAAAAAGACAACGAACCTGCAAAGCAGGTTCGCAGATATGGTTTTACAGCAAAACTAAAAATATCAGTTTTATCGAATTTTGAACATTTAGCAATCTACGGTTGCTCTCAAAAGGTTGAAAAAGATGATTCCGTTACAAAGTCACGAATAAATATTTACCACTACACAGAATATGAATCTGCTTTTGAAGAAATCAAAAAACAGTTAAGCCATCAAGTAGTTTACAACGGGGAATTTGACGAAACTTGGAAATACATTGAAGAACAACTCAAATTATCGAGTGTTGATAGCCTTTTTCTTTTACAAATAAATGATTGGAGAATCACTCTTGGTAAAGAAATCTATTTACACAAACCAGATATTTCAATTGAAGAGCTAAACGACATTGTTCAATCGTACATAAACAGCATTATCTTTTTGCGAGTTTGTGAAGATAGAAATTTAGAAACTTACAAAACACTTTTAAACTTTGCTGATAAAAATGACTTCAACTCATTAATAAAAAAGTTCAAAGAAGCAGACAAAAAATATAATGCAGGACTTTTTAATCATTCACTAACAAAGGAAATTATATCAAACAATAGTTCTGCATTTTGGACAATAATTGAGCATTTATATTTTCCTGAAAGCAGCTATTCTTTTTCAGTATTCTCATCAGATATTTTAGGGAATATCTATGAAATATTTCTTGGAGAGCAATTGACCATTGAAACTGATGAAATTTCAATAAAAAAGAAACCTGAAAATATAGATCGAGACATTGTTACAACACCAACATTTATCATTCAAGATATTTTACGACAAACAGTTGTGAAATATTGTGAAGGAAAAACGGATAAGGAAATTTTAAATTCTTCTTTTTCGGATATTGCTTGCGGCTCGGGTGCATTTTTATTAGAAATCTATCAATTACTACAAGATACATTGGTGGATTATTATTTAGAAAATGACACTAAAAAACTAATCCAAACATCAATTGAAACTTTTAAACTTCCATTTGAAACTAAAAAAACAATTTTAGAAAATTGCATTTATGGAATTGATAAAGATTACAATGCTGTAGAAGCTTGTAAATTTGGATTACTTCTTAAATTACTTGAAAATGAAGACAATTCAACAATCTCAACACCAGCACTACCAAACCTTGAAAAAATTCAATTTGGAAACAGTTTAATTGAAAGATCCATAACAACTAAAAAGAATCAAGATGAAATTAATCCTTACGATTTTGGAAAAACAAAATTTGATGTAATTGTAGGGAATCCTCCATATATGGCAACGGAACATATGAAGCAATTTACACCTTCAGAATTGCCTTTGTACAAAAAACACTATTTATCATCATATAAACAATTTGACAAGTATTTTCTATTCATTGAAAGAGGTTTGAACCTATTAAAACCAAAGGGATATTTTGGATATATTGTTCCAAGTAAATTCATCAAAGTTGGTGCAGGAAAGAAATTAAGAGAATTACTTATTTCAACGAAATCAGTAGAAAAAATTATTTCATTTGGAGCAAATCAAGTTTTTCATAACAAATCAACTTACACTTGTTTGCTTATTCTTAAAAATGAAGAACAAAAAGAACTAAACTATTTAGAAGTTGATTCTTTAAAGAATTGGAAAACAAGAAACATCAATGAAGAGCATCTTGACTCCATTACGTTTGATGAACTTGAAAAAAATAATTGGATTCTTGTTCCAAGCATATTGAAACCCGTTTTCAATGATATAAATAAACAATCTGAAACTTTAGAAAACTTAATTGGTTCAGATAATATTTATAATGGTATTCAAACAAGTGCCAATAATATTTATATCCATTCCAAAACAAAAGAAGATAAAAAAAATATCTACTTTTCTAAAGACGGAATTGATTGGAAAGTAGAAAAAGTATTAACAAGACCATATTACAAAACTTCAAGCGGAGATGATAACCTAAATACTTATCGCCCTTTTAGTCCGAATACTTTTGTTATTTACCCCTATTTAAAAACAAAAAAGGGAATTGAATTTGTTGAATTTAACAAATTAAAATCCAATTATCCTAATTTGTTTTCATTTCTAAACCACTACAAAAGTAAATTAGATAATTCAAAAAGAGACATAAAGCCAACACCTGAAACAGCAAACGAATGGTATCGTTTTGGAAGGCATCAAAGTCTTGATAAATGTGATGTTCCTGCCAAAATCATTGTTGGTGTTTTAGCTCAGGGCAATAAATACGCAATTGATTATTTTGGTACATTAATTTCATCAGGAGGAACAGCAGGGTATTGTATGATTACTTTACCTGACGATTTTACTTACTCAATTTACTACATCCAGGCTATCTTAAATTCTAAATATTTAGAATGGTTTTCAGCATTAATCGGAGAAGTATTTAGAGGTGGTTACATTGCAAGAGGAACAAAGGTATTAAAGAAGTTACCCATCAGAACTATTGATTTTGATAACAAAAAAGAGAAAGCAATACACGATAAAATTGCTTCAATTCAAAAAGATCTAATTGATATTCAAGGTCAAATTGATAAAAATAAAGGAAAAAACAGAAAACTAATTCCCTTGCAGCGTCAATTTGATAGCCAAAAGAATAAATTAGAGCAGACATTAAATATATTATTTAACTTAGGAGAAAGCGACAGCCTTATTCCTTTAATTGGTGAATTATATGCAACTAATTAAGGAAGCAACGAAAGAAAAATTAAGGGGAGGTTTTTACACTCCTGAGACGATTGCATCATTTGTTTTAAAATGGGCTTTTAATGGCAATAAAAAATTAGATATTCTTGAACCAAGTTGTGGCGATGGTGTTTTCTTAGAAGAAATTCAAAAAGGAAACTATAAGTATAATTCTGTTACAGCAATTGAATTTGATGAAATTGAAGCCATTAAATCCAAAAAAATTGGATTGGACAAATCCAAAATTATCAATTCTGATTTTCACGACTTTTGCATCAATACAAAACAGAAATTTGACCTAATAATTGGTAATCCTCCATACATACGTTATCAATACTTTGATAGAGAACAACAGAAATTTGCTTCTGAAATTTTCGGGAAAGCAAACCTGAAATATTCCAAACTGACCAATGCTTGGGTGTCTTTTGTTATAGGCTCTTCCCTACTTTTAAAAGAAGAAGGAAAGATTGGTTTCGTTCTTCCTGCGGAAATACTACAAGTTTCTTATGCACAACCTTTAAGAGAGTTTTTAGGGCAGTTCTACAACAAGATAAACATTGTCTCTTTTGAAAAGTTGGTATTTCCAGACATTCAACAAGAAGTGGTTTTATTGTTATGCGAGAAAAATAAAACCAATACACATTTAATTGAACATTTGGAATTAAGAGATGCAGAAGAGCTTAAAAAATTAGACGTATCAAAACTGAAAAGTCCAAAGAAAAAAATAGATTTTAAATCTAATAAATGGACTTTCTATTTCCTTGACCAAAAAGAAATAGATTTTTTAGAACGACTTCAAACAAAAAAGATAATCCCTCAATTAGGAGATTATGCAAAAGTTGAAGTAGGAATTACGACAGGTTCAAATCCATTTTTTACTGTACCGCTTTCGACTGTACAATTTTACAATTTGGAGAAATATGCAAAACCATTAGTCGGCAGAAGTGTACAAGTTCCAAGTGCAATATTTACTGAAAAAGATTGGGAAAAAAATAGAGATTCAGAAGCAAGAACACATTTCTTGTCTTTCCCTAAAATGAAGGATTTAAACGGTTCTCTTGGAGCAAGAGATTATATTGCTTCGGGTGAGGAAGCTGAAATAAACAAAGGATATAAATGTAGAATCAGAGAAGAATGGCAAATTGTGCCTTCTCAACGGATTTCAGACGCATTATTTATTCGTAGAAACCACAAGTATCCAAAGTTGATAATTAATGAAGCAAAAGCATATACGACGGACACAATGCACCGTGTAACGGTAAAAGAAAATGCAGAAATAAAAGCATTAACAGCAAGTTATTACAATTCGCTTTCTTTTGCTTTTTCCGAAATCTGTGGTAGAAGTCACGGTGGTGGAGTTTTGGAATTAATGCCTAATGAAGCGGAAAGAATTCTTTTGCCTTACCATGATAATAACGCCGAATTATTACCAGTAATCAATAAAATGATTCGCGAAGAAAAAGATATTTCTAAATTGCTGAAAATCACGAATGAAAAAATATTAAAAGAGAATTTTGGACTAACTGATTCAGAAATTGAATTAGCAGATAATATATGGAAAAAGTTATCTAAAAGACGATTAAACAGAGGGAGAAAATAAAAACACATAACAAAAAAATCCAGCGGACGCAAAAAGACGCGCCGCTGATTTAGGCGTTATCATCCCTTTACAATTCAAGTATTAAATCTCATAGTATAAAGTCTATGAAAAAATACAATACATTATTCTTGACTTATTCTAATTTTTAAGATAGTATTTTCATATT
>DQTL01000273.1 GCA_015662775.1 Lutibacter sp. | reverse complement strand
TTGGGAAAAAACAAAAAACTATACAAATGAAACTATTCATGATATTCAAACAGATGATATTACGTTTGAAGAATTTTACAAAGAGTCTTCTTCTATAGGTTGGATTGTTGCTGGTGTATTGGCAATTATAGCTGTAGCTACAATTGTATTAACAGGTGGAACAGCTAGTCCGATTGTTGTTTCAATTGGAACATGGATAGGTGGGACTATGGGATTAAGTGGTGTAGCTGCTACAAATGCTGGATTGGCATTATTGGGAGGTGGTTCTATTGCAAGTGGTGGTTTTGGAATAATTGGTGGAACAGTATTATTAACAGGAGCATTAACATTTGGTACAGAAGTTATTATAGATTATGCAGTTACTAAAACTATGGATGAGTATAATTATAGTCAATTCTCTGAAAATAGTAAAAATATGATGACCTTACCTCTACCTAAAAATAGTAATGGATGTGATTCTTATGAAAATGCTATGAGTATTATTGAAGATATAGATAGTGAAGTACCTTTATCTAGTGAATCAACACAATTGATTATTGGAAAAGCTATTGAATTATTAAATATAGATGATGGAGATATTGACTTGGATGAAAAAGCAAAAAAAGAGTCTTTATATGCCTTATTATATTTTATTTCCAATAATTATACAGAGGCAAAGAAACATGCTGAGTTAAGTATTTCTTTAGCCGATAAAGCAAAAGTAAAACATACACTTCCTTCATATATAGTGGCTACAAGTTCACTATATGATGAAACTTTTAATTATGAAAAAATAGCTGACAAATATTTAAGATACTCACTAATCAATGAAGTTGAGAATCCTATTATACCTCTACTCTTATCTATTCATTTAGATAGAATGATGTATAGATTTGGAGATGGAATGATTAATGAAAAATCTTTAAATAAAGTTTTTCAAATTGTTTCTAATACTGAATTAAAAGATTTAAGGTTACAAAATTATATTATTATTTTATCTCGATATACAATTAGGTTAAAACTAGAACAGCAAAAAATTTCTTCTCTTTCACTTACAGATAATAAGACCATTAAAAATAGTCCTAAAACACTTGTATCAATTAAAAAGTCTTTTGAAAGTTATGATAAACTAATTATGGGGGCTAATAATATAGTTGTAAATTTAGAGCAAATAGAAGTAGAAGATGAAACAGAAGTTGAAGTTAAAAAGCAAATCAATACATTTAAAGAGTTAATTACTCAATATTCTAATGATAAAACTCGACTTCATGGACTTATTAAAGATTTGGAGACCTATCAAGCTTCTTTATCAAGAGATGAGATTGTACAAGCTAATGAAGTTAAAGTTGTTACAGATGCAAAAGATAAAAATATATATCTTTATATTGGGCTTGGTATTATGTTATTTACTTTAATAGGCTTTTTAATGACTCGTCGAAAAGAAGAAGTTTAATTTATGGCTCAAAATGAAAATCGTTGGTGGGAAAGTTATCTGGTTCGTTATTTAGTTGGTAATATTTTTGCAGTAGTGGTACTTTTCTATCTCTTTATTAATTATGATAAGGAGATAGGTAAACAATTTTGTGAACATGGTAAGAGTACAACTTTATGTAATGAAATTAAAAACAATAGTACAACTTTTTCTAAAGAAGTTTTTGGTTTTATATTTCAAAATTCAAAAGAGATAAACAGTACTCACCCAATTATTCAAAAAGATATGATTGTAGGTAATAACTTTCAAACCCATAGTATTCAGACAACAGATATTAGCTTTGTTGCTCTTATTATTATGGGATTATTAGGGTTTATGTATATGTATATTGCATCTATTCCTATTTATTTTATTCATATTCTTAGAGGAGGATTGGGTAATACTTTTGAGTTTTATAAAAAATCTTCTAATATAAGAGATAAAATTAAAAATAATCAAAATAAAACTTTTGAAAATATAACACCTACATATATAGAAAGTTATAAACATATGCGAGAACATGGAAATGCTCATGGAATTGTATTGATGGAGCTTTTGTTTGCATGGTTTTTAATTCAATGTAATTTTTCTATCTTTGCTTTAGTCTTTTGGTTGTTCTTTGGATTTTTTGGATGGTTTTTAGGTATTTATCTTGAAAAAAAAATGCTTGATAAATATTATGAGGGACGATGGTTTTTACTATTACCTTTTTATTTAATCATATTATTTCCATTTGCTTTGTGGTTGGGTTCGTATGGTTGTAAACTATAAACTAAAGGATAACCTATGTTCCCATTTAATTTCGATTAAAAACACATTAACTTTTTATTAACAACATTACTGTAAAATCACGTATATAAAACTCGAATATGATATAGGAGAATGGATTATTCTATACGAGACGTTGAAAAACTACTATTAAAATATATCTCACAATCCTAAAATCTCATTCAAGCCCTCAATAACTTTAATAACTTCGTTATTTGTGGCTTCTGCTATTTTATCGCCAATTCGTTTGGTAGATAAAGTTCGTATTTGAGATATTTTTACCCAAGATTCCTTTGGTAACTCTTTTGAAGCTAGTTTTAGTGTTAATGGAAATTCAGCTTTTTGCTTTTGGCTAGTGAGTGCTACAGCAATAACTGTACCTGAAAATTTATTAAATGTATTGTCGCTAAGAATCAAAACAGGTCTTAACCCTCGTTGTTCACGACCAACGGTAGGATTTAATTCTGCCCATCTTATTTCACCTCTTAATATGTTTCCCATTCTTTAAAATCCTCCTCAATACCTATATCTGCGAAGTCTCTTTCATCTTCTATAACTAATTTTTGGCATTCTATTTCAAGTCTTGTCTTTTGGATACGAGATAACTTCTCTTGCAAAGCATGGTTTATGGCTTGGCTTCTATTTTTAAAAGTTTTATTTTGTACTAAACTGTCTAGTAGCTCTAACAGGACTTGGTCTATGGTGATTGCTATTTTTGCTCTTGTCATAATGAACTCCTTATGTCTATTGGTATGATTATACATCATACTTTTAAATATGTCAAGATGCATTAAAACCACATTAACTTTTT